>CAILIO010000129.1 GCA_903834285.1 uncultured Sphingomonadales bacterium
CCACAAGGCGGTGGTCTATGCCGCGCCCTGGGCGACGCACTTGCTCGTCACCGCGCGCACCGGCGGGTCGGTGCGCGAGCGCGAGGGCGCCGAGCTGTTCCTCATCGATGCAACCCTCCCCGGCATCGTGCGCCGCGACTACCCGACCGTCGACGGGTTCCAGGCGAGCGAGATCTACTTCGAGAACGTGGCGATCCCCGGCGATGCGCATATCCCCGGCGGGATCGACCTGATCGAGTTGCTGGCGGACGAAGCGACCATGGCGATCTGCGGCGAGGCCATCGGGATCAGCCGCAAGCTGCACGAAGGCACGCTCGACTACATCAAGCAGCGCAAGCAGTTCGGCCAGCCGATCGGCAAGTTCCAGGTGTTGCAGCACCGCATGGCCGATATCTTCATCGAGGTGGAGCAGATCGCCTCGATGGCGCTGATGGGCACGCTCAAGCTCGATCTGCCAGCGGACGAGCGCAAGGCGGCGGTGAGCCTTGCCAAGGCGAAGGTTTCGCGCTCGATCAACTTCGTCGGGCAGAACGCGATCCAGACGCACGGCGGCATCGGCATCACGGTGGAGCTTTCCATCGGCCACTACTTCAAGCGCGGCACGATGATCGAGAACCAGTTCGGCTCGGCGGACTTCCACCTTGGCCGGTTCGAGGATCTGACGCTGGCGGCTTGATTCAAGCGCTGGTCAAAGCCCCTCCCGGTGGGGAGGGGTTGGGGAGGGGGTTCGGCGCTTCCTGCAAGCGCTCCGTACCCCCAACCAGCCTCCCCCGAACGGGGGAGGGGCAGATAGTACCAGCGGCGACAGAGTGCTTTACACCATCCCCGCCAGCCGCTCGCGGATGATCGCATTGGCCTGCGCCATGATGCGGTCGATCAGGTCCTTGCAGGTCGGAATATCGTGGATGAGGCCCGCGACCATGCCGCAGCTCCACGCGCCGGCTTCCATGTCGCCGTCCATCATGATGCGCGGGTAGACGCCAGCGACTTCCTCGATGATGTCCTCGAACTTGATATCGGGCCCGAGGCGACGTTCCTTTTCGAGGAGGCGTTCGACCGCGGCGTTCGTCAGGACGCGTTCGGTGTTGCGCAGCGGACGCATCACGAGACGGGTATCGAGTTCGGAAGCGGCAACGAGCGCCTGCTTCACCTTTTCATGCACCGGCGCTTCCTGGGTGGCGATGAAGCGCGTGCCCATGTTGATGCCTTCCGCACCCAGCGCCAGCGCGGCGACGAGGCTGCGGCCATCGGCCATGCCGCCCGAGGCGACGAAGGGGATGGTGAGCTCTTCCGCCGCGCGGGGCAGCAGGATGAAGTTCGGGATATCGTCCTCGCCCGGGTGGCCTCCGCATTCGAAGCCATCGACCGAGATCGCATCACAGCCCACGTTCTGCGCCTTCACGCTGTGGCGCACCGAGGTGCACTTGTGGATCACCTTGATTCCGGCGTCCTTGAAATAGGGCAGGAACGGCGCGGGATTGTTGCCTGCCGTCTCCACGATCTTGACCCCGCCCTCGATAATCGCGCGGATGTAGCCCGGATAATCGGGCGCATTGACAGTGGGCAAGAACGTGAGGTTCACGCCGAAGGGCTTGTCGGTCATATCCTTGCAGCGCGCGATTTCGTTGGCGAGATCAGCGGCGGTCTTCTGCGTGAGGCCGGTGATGATGCCGAGCCCGCCCGCGTTGGAGACGGCGGCAGCCATTTCAGCAAAGCCGACATAGTGCATGCCGCCCTGGATGATCGGGTGCTCGATGCCGAACAGTTCGGTGATGCGGGTCTTCATGGCTTGGCCTCTCCTGCTAATGGCGGATCAACGGGTGTCCGCGTTGCCGCATAGGAAAGGCAAGTTTCGCGGCGGGCGCAAGAGGGCCCGCGCTGCTATTTCTGGCAGGAGGCGCAGAAGAAGGTGGAGCGCCCGCCTTGCGCAACCCGGCTCACCGGCTTGCCGCAATGGCAGGGCTCGCCCTCGCGCCCGTAGACGCGCCAGTCCTTGGCGAAATAGCCGAGCTCGCCATCGGGGCGGACATAATCGCGCAAGGTGGAGCCACCGGCGCGAATCGCTTCTTCCAGCACGGCGCGGATTTCGGGCACCAGCCGGGTAAGCGCCGCACGGCTGACCTTGCCCGCCTCGCGCTCCGGGTGGATCTTCGCGCGGTGGAGCGCCTCGCAGACGTAGATATTGCCGAGCCCGGCGACGATCTGCTGATCGAGCAGGAGAAGCTTCACAGCGGCGAACCGGCCGTCGAAAGCCTTGGCGAGGTGGCCGGCGGTCAGTCCGGGGCCAAGCGGTTCCGGCCCCATCGCGGCAAACTGCGGCCATCTCTCTAGCGCTTCGGTATCGACAAGATCGACCGATCCGAAGCGGCGCGCGTCGTTGAGCGCCAAAGTCCGCCCTGCACCGGTTTCCAGCAGGAGATGATCGTGCTTGCCGATCTCCTCGGGATCGATCCGCCAGCGCCCGCTCATGCCGAGGTGAAAGACCATGGTCTGCCCGCGATCGACGTGGATCAGGCCATACTTGGCACGCCGCGAGAGGCCCGTAATGCGCGCGCCCGTAAGCGCCTGCACAAGATCGGGCGGAAACGGGCGGCGCAGGTCCGCGCGGCGGGTCTCGATGCGCGCGATCACCTGCCCATCGAGGACATGGGAAAGGCCGCGGACGGTGGTTTCGACTTCTGGCAACTCGGGCATAACGCAATTGCCCCTAACAGGCTTTGCGGTTGCGGCAATTCCCCCGTAAAGGCGCGGGGTATGACAGAAGCAACTGCTGCCGAGCCCGAAACCGTCTCCTTCGGCTATGAGGAGGTGACCCCGGAAGAGAAGACCGAGCGCGTGGGCGCGGTGTTTTCCTCCGTCGCGAAGAACTACGACCGGATGAACGACGCCATGTCGGCGGGGATGCACCGACTGTGGAAGGACCGCTTCGTGCGCCGGGTAAAACCGCGCGAGGGCGAGACGATCCTCGACATGGCAGGCGGTACCGGCGACATCGCCTTCCGCATGGCTCGGCATGGCGCTTCGATCACCGTTTCGGACATCAACCAGGACATGCTCGATGTCGGTATCGAGCGCGCGGAGCAGCGCGGCATTGCGGGCCTCACATGGTCGCGCCAGAACGCCGAGGAGCTGACCTTCGAGGGCCGCGAATTCAACGCTTATACTATCGCTTTCGGCATCCGCAACGTGACGCGGATCGATAAGGCATTGGCTGAGGCGCACCGCGTGCTGAAGCCGGGCGGGCGGTTCTTCTGCCTCGAATTCTCGACCACCGAATGGCCCGGCTTTGCGGAGGTCTATGACCTCTATTCGCACAAAGTGGTGCCGCAGTTGGGCCAGATGATCGCAGGGGACGCGGATTCGTATCGCTACCTGATCGAATCGATCCGCCGCTTCCCCAAGATGCGCGAGTTCGAGGGGCTCATCCGCGCGGCGGGCTTCCGCCACACCAAAGTCGAATCGATCCTCGGCGGCGTGGTGGCGATCCATTCGGGCTGGAAGATCTAGGTCCAGCGCTTTGACCCGGCACATCACCCATATTCGCCGCCTGCTGGGCTGGGGCATCACGCTTGCCCGGCACGGCGCGCTGATCGGCATCGAGAGCGACCGCAACACGCCGCCGCAGGTCCGCCGGCTGGTCAAGCTGGCACGGTGGATTTCGCTGACCGGCAAGGGCCGTGAGCGCGACTATGCCGGGGCGTTCCGTGCGATCGGCCCCGCCGCGATCAAGCTGGGCCAGACTTTGGCGACCCGGCCCGATCTGGTCGGGCCCGGGCCCGCGACCAATCTTCTCAAGCTGCAGGACCAGCTGCCGCCGGTGGCCTTCGCGCAGATCCGCCGCGAGATCGAAGAAAGCTTCGAACGGCCCCTGGAATCGCTGTTTGCCGAGTTCGAGGAAGAACCGGTTGGCGCGGCCTCCGTGGCGCAAGTCCACCGTGCCGTCACCACCGATGGCCGCAAAGTTGCGGTGAAAGTGTTGCGACCGGGCGTGCGCGAAAAGTTTGCTGCCGATATTGCCACTTACGAGTGGGCTGCTGCGCATTTTGAAGGGTTTGGCGCCGAAGCCGCGCGCCTGCGCCCGCGCATGGTGATCGCCAATTTCAAGCGTTGGACCCTGCGCGAGTTGGACCTCAGGCGCGAGGCGGCCTCGGCCTCGGAGCTTGCCGAGCAGATGCACGCCTTCCCCGGCTACCGCGTGCCCTCGATCGACTGGGACCGCACCAATGGCCGGGTGATGACGCTCGACTGGATCGACGGCATCAAGATCAGCGACAATGCCGCGATCGATGCCGCCGGGCACGACCGCAAGGCGCTGGCGAGCCGACTGGTGATCGCGTTCCTGCGGCAGGCGATCAGCGGCGGGTTCTTCCACGCCGATATGCATCAGGGGAACCTGTTCATCGAAGCCGACGGCACGATCACCGCGATCGACTTCGGCATCATGGGCCGGATCGACCGGCGCGCGCGGCAGTGGCTGGCGGAAATCCTCTATGGCCTGACGACGGGCAACTACACCCGCGTCGCCGAGATTCATTTCGAGGCGCAATACGTGCCGAGCTACCACTCGGTCGCCGAGTTCGCGACGGCACTGCGCGCGGTGGGCGAGCCGATGCGCGGCAAGCCGGTAAGCGAGCTTTCGGTCGGGCAGATGCTCGATGGGCTCTTCGCCATCACCCGCGATTTCGACATGCAGACCCAGCCGCACCTTCTGCTGCTGCAGAAGACGATGGTCATGGTCGAGGGCATCGCGACCCAGCTCGACCCCTCGATCAACATGTGGGACGTGGCCGCGCCCTTCGTGCGCGACTGGATCCGCGATGAACTGGGGCCGGAAGCCGCGATTGCCGACCGCATCCGCGCAAACGTGAAGACGCTGTTCGGCCTGCCCGACCTCGTCCGCCGGGTGGAGGAACGCTTTCCGCCCAAGGGCGGTGCGCCCGAGGATCCGCCGCTTCCCCCTGTCGCGCTCATCGGCGATGGCGGCGGGCTCAAGTGGCTGGGCTATTTGCTGGCAGCAGCGCTGGGCGCGGCGGCCAGTGCCGGCGTGATCATGCTCGGACCGTGGGGCTGACTTGGCAAGAACGCCGCCACTTCCCGGCCTCAGGCTCGACAAGCGCCATTTCAACGCGCTGGATCTGTCGCGCCTGCTCGCGGCTTGCGCGGTGCTGTTCTGGCATTACCAGCATTTCTTCGTGCCGCCGGTGGACTTCCAGTTCCATGTCAATCGTCCGCGCATTTCGCCGCTCTACCATGAGCTGTGGTGGCTGTTCGATTATGGCCACGTCGCGGTGCAGTATTTCTGGGCGGTTTCGGGCTTCGTCTTCGCGCATGTCTATCTGGCGGACGAAGGCGCGCGGGGGCGGTTCTGGCTGGCGCGGGTGGCGCGGCTCTGGCCGCTGCATCTCCTGACCCTCGGTCTCGTCGCGGTGCTGCAGGCCGCCTACAGCGGGATCAACGGCACCGAGTTCATCTACCACCATCAGGACATGAAGCATTTCGTGCTGAGCCTGGGGCTGGCGCATTACTGGGGTTGGCAGGCAGACCAATCGTTCAACGGCCCCTCATGGTCGCTTTCGACCGAGATCCTGGCCTATGCGGCGTTCTGGCTGCTGCTGCCAGGGCTGCGCAAATCGCCCACCACACTGGCATTGATGGCAGCGGTCATGGCCCTGGCGCTGTTTTTCCTGAAAGCGCCCGATGGCCCGGTGTTCACCTGCATCGGCTATTTCTTCGGCGGCGCAGCGGTCTATGGCGCGGCGCTGCAGGGGGGCCTCCGCACGAGCGTACTCGCGCCCCTCGCGGCCATGCTGGCGATGATGGCCCTGTGGTTGGGGGTCAGCCTGCACTGGGAGGACGGCGCGACCCTGGCCGGAACTTTCGCCGTGCTGCTGGCGGTGCTGGCGATCGATACCGCCGATCGGCATGACAGGCTCGCCGTGGCGCGCCACCTGGGCGATGCCTCGTACGGGGTCTATCTCTGGCACTTCCCGATCCAACTCGCGCTGGTGCTGCTGATCGACGCCACGCTGGGATCGCGCGGCATTGCGCGGCAGCCGGCGTTCCTGCTGTTCTTCGTGGGCGCGAGCGTGCTGGCGGGCTTTGCCTCGCACCGTTGGTTCGAGAGGCCGGCGCAGCGGCTGGTGCTGAAGCTCGCGGGCAAGCGGCGCGCGTCAGAAGCCGTGGCCGCCTAGCCCGCGATCTCGGCAATCTTGTGGTGCGGCAGCAGGCGCCATGCCGCGAGTGCCAGCACGACATGGCCGGCCTCGGCCGCCATCGGCAGGGCCCAGCCGGGATAAGCGCCAACAGCAGCGAGATTGATCGCACGGCCCGCCAATGTCGTCCCGAACAGCATCGCGGGCACCAGCAGCAAGTCGGCATTGCGCCGCCACGCCCCCCACATCATGCAGACCGCGCCTACGCCGAAGAACGAGGTCATGTCGCCCCGGATCGTCGAGAGGCCGCCCACGCCCATGGGAGCAAGGCCGAAGATCGCACCCGAGGCGGTCGATTGGGGGGTGAGCAGGAACGAGCCGGCCAACGAGAGGTCGAACATCCCGACGAGGAAGATCAGGGCGGTCAGGATCAGGCGCATGGCTGGTTTTCCTTATGTTTGTTCCAGCGTGGGCCAGCCCGGGCATGGACGCAAGGGCGGTGCAGCAAAAGCATTGCGCGAGGGCACGCGCCATTGCACAAGCGCGGCCATGCAGGGCAAGCGCATCCTCCTCATCGTCGGCGGCGGCATCGCGGCCTACAAGGCCAGCGAACTGGTACGACTGATCCGGCGCGAGGGCGGCGCCGTCACTTGCGTGCTGACCGAGGGCGGCAGCCATTTCGTGACGCCGATGACGCTCGCGGCCTTGAGCGAGAACGAAGTTCACACGACGCTGTGGGACCTCGATGCCGAGGCGAAGATGGGCCACATCCAGCTTTCGCGGGCTGCCGATCTCGTGGTGGTCTGCCCGGCTACGGCGGACCTCATGGCGCGCATGGCCGGCGGCATCGCCAATGATCTGGCAACGACCCTGCTGCTCGCAACCGACAAGCCGGTGCTCGCGGTGCCGGCGATGAACGTGCGGATGTGGGACCATCCCGCGACCCGGCGCAACGTGGCCACGCTGCGCGCCGACGGTGTGGAGGTGATGGAGCCCGACGAAGGCCCGATGGCCTGCGGCGAATTCGGCCCCGGGCGCCTGCCCGAACCGCCCGCGATCCTTGCCGCAATTGCAGCGAAGCTGGGCGGGAGCCCGAGCGGTCCGCTGACGGGCAAGCATGTGCTGGTGACGGCGGGCCCGACGCACGAGCCGATCGATCCGGTGCGCTATATCGCCAACCGCTCAAGCGGAAAGCAAGGTTTTGCGATTGCTGCCGCTGCGGCGCGGATGGGCGCGCGGGTGACGCTTGTGGCGGGGCCGGTGATGCTGCCGACGCCGCTGGGGGTGACGCGGGTGGATGTCGAGACGGCGCGCGAGATGGCCGCGGCTGTCGCCGCCGCGCTGCCCGCCGATGCCGCGATCATGGTGGCGGCGGTGGCGGACTGGCGGGTCGCCTCGGAAGCAGAGCAGAAGCTCAAGAAGGATGGCTCCGGTCTGATCCCGCCGCTGTCTTTGACCGAGAACCCGGATATTCTGGCGCGGCTGGCGTCCTCACCGGATCGTCCGCCACTGCTGGTGGGTTTCGCCGCCGAGACCGAGAACGTGGTGCCCCATGCGCAGGCCAAGCTCGCGAAAAAGGGTGTGGACTGGATCGTGGCAAATGACGTTTCGGGTGATGTCATGGGCGGGCACCTCAATGCGGTGCACATCGTGCGCGCGGACGGGGTGGAAAGTCTGCCCGAAATGCCCAAGGACGCGGTCGCTGCCGCGCTGGTTGAAAGGATTGCTGATGCACTCAGCTGACGCCGTGCCGGTGATGGTCAAGCGCCTGCCGGGCAATGACGATCTGCCGCTGCCTGCTTATGCCACGAGCGGAGCAGCGGGCATGGACGTCGTCGCGGCGGAGGACGTGGACCTTGCCCCCGGCGCACGCCATGCGGTGGCGACAGGGCTAGCCATGGCGATCCCCGAAGGCTTCGAGATCCAGGTGCGTCCGCGCTCGGGCCTCGCGCTCAAGCATGGGGTGACCGTGCCCAACACGCCGGGCACGATCGACAGCGACTATCGCGGCGAACTGAAGGTCATCATGATCAACCTCGGCGCCGAGACATTCTCGATCCGCCGGGGTGACCGCGTCGCGCAGCTGGTGCTGGCCCCCGTGACGCAGGCCAGCTGGCTCGAAGTCGAGACACTCGACGATACCGCGCGCGGCGCGGGCGGGTTCGGCTCGACCGGGGGCCTTGCGGCGCTTCCCGGCTGAACCGAACGCCCCAGAGCCATCAGCTCTTCTTCTTTTCCGGTGCGATCGAGATCTTCACCGTCTCACCGCTATGGCCGGGGAAGCCGGTAAACATCGCCTCGACCAGATTGGGCACGAGATAGGGCAGGCGGTTCGAGGTGGAGGCCGCTTCGGCCTTGCCTTCGAACAAGCGCTTGCCATCAGCGCGGCGGTCGATCTTGAGGTCGACGCCGCTGGTGTAGACCGTCACCACATCGACGTTGTTGTATGCGCCGCCGCCGTAGAAGAACGGGTCATAGAAGCCGTAGCCCCAGGGCCGGCCAAATCCGCGGCGACCAAAGCCGCCGCCATAGCCACCATAGCCACCCCAGCCCGGCCCGTACCAGCCGCCCCAGTAGGGATCGCCGAAACCGCTGGTGCGCAGCTTGTCACGCCCCTTGTCGACACCGTAGTCGAACTGGACAACGAGATCGGCTGCCTGCGGGCTCTGGGCAGGCACATAGCCCACCTTTTGCAGCTGCGCCGCGACGAGGCTGGCATATTGCGAGAATTCGAGGCCACCGGCGTTGCGCGGATCCTGCGGGACGATCGCGAAGGTCTGGCCCGAGGGGGCCGGCAACTCGGCCTGGAAGCGCGAGACATTGGCATCGAAGGGAGTAGCGCACCCGCCGAGTGCGAGCAGCAAGGGTGCTGCCAGCATGGCGAAGCGATTGCGCATGGGATTAAGGTTCATTTCCGGCGACTCCTTGGTGCGGGTCCGGCTCCCCTGTCAGCCAGCACCGGCGCATTGGTAGCATGGGAAATGGTTGCGCGTCAGGTGCTGAATGGCCCTTGAACAAGAAGGCAAAAACCCTGAATTTCCGGGCCATTCCGGAAGCTGATCGGCAAAGTGATGCAATTTGTTACACGCCCGCACCACACCGCCAACACGGCAACAGTGATCAGCCCCTCAGCAGCCCGAGCGCAGCGTAGGCGCGTGCCAGCGTAGGCGCAGCCAGCGCACGCGCGCGCGCGGCGCCATCGGCGAGGATCGCATCGAGCGCAGCCGTATCGGTGCGCAGCTCACGGTAACGCGCGGTGATCGGCGCCAGCTTTTCGACCAGCAGTTCACCGAGCGCGGGCTTGAATCCGCCGAAGCCTTGCCCGCCGAACTTAGCCAGAACCTCAGCCTGGCTGATCCCCGCCATCGCAGCATAGATGCCGACGAGATTGGCCGCCTCGGGGCGTTCCTTGAGGCCGTCGACCTCACCCGGCAACGGCTCGGGATCGGTCTTGGCCTTGCGCACTTTCTGCATGATCGCATCGGCATCGTCGGTGAGGTTGATGCGGCTCATGTCCGAAGGATCGGACTTCGACATCTTGGCGCTGCCATCGCGCAGGCTCATGATGCGCGCAGCCTCGGGCGGGATGATCGGCTCGGGCAGGGTGAAGACCGGCGCCTCTTCTGTCGCAAAATCATTGTTGAACTTCTGCGCGATGTCACGCGCGAGCTCGAGGTGCTGCTTCTGATCCTCACCTACCGGCACGTGGGTCGCCTGATAGAGAAGCACGTCGGCCGCCTGCAGCACTGGGTAGGTGAACAGGGCAACGCTGGCGCCTTCGCGGTTCTTGCCCGCCTTGTCCTTCCACTGCGTCATGCGGTTGAGCCAGCCCATCCGCGCGGTGCCGGTGAGCAGCCATTGCAGCTCGGCATGGGCGGGAACCTGCGTCTGGTTGAACACGATCGAGCGCGCGGGGTCGATCCCGCAGGCGACCAGCGCGGCGACCATCTCGCGCGTGCCCGCCGTCAGCGCGGCGGGATCGTGCGGCATCGAGATCGCATGCAGATCGGCGAGGAAATAGAGGCACTCCCCCCCCTTGGCGGTCCATTCATCCTGCATCGCCACCCAGTTCCGGATCGCGCCCAGATAGTTGCCGAGATGAAGGTTGCCGGTGGGCTGGATGCCCGAGACGATACGCATGGGGGGTAGCTCGCTTGTCATGTGGTCTTGCTCCTGCGCCGCAGGAGCAGTTTGAGATCATCCCGCGAAAACGCGCCCAGCAGGATGGCGCTGAGCCCATAGACGAGGCTGCCCGCTGAAACCAGTACGGTGAGCGTAAGGAAGCGCACGAACCAGGTGCCGTGAACATAGGGCATCAGCTGGCCCTGCCCCGCCCAGAGCACAACGCCCATGGCGAGCGCCGCGAGGGCAAGGCGCGGTGCGCGGCGCTTGAGGCGTGCATCAGTGGTGAACTGACCCCGCGCGACGAGGGTGCGGTAGAGCATGGCGACGTTGACGGTGGAGGCAATCGCGGTCGCCAGCGGCGGGCCGACATGCTGCAGCGGCACGATCAGCGCCAGATTGAGCACGAGGTTCACGCCCATCGAGATCGTGGCGTAGCGCACCGGGGTCACCGTATCCTGCCGTGCATAGTAGCCGGGCGTGAGCACTTTCACGAGGATGTAGCTCGGCAGCCCGATCGAGAAGGCGGCAAGTGCCTGCGCGGTGAAATGCGCATCCTGCGCCGTGAACCGGCCATAGCCGAACAGCGCCGCGGCAATCGGCTCACCGCAAAGAACGAGCGCGACCGTGGCTGGCAGCGTGAGTAGCAGCGCGAGTTCGAGGCCGCGGTTCTGCGTTTCCATCGCGGCCGCCTCGTCCCCGCCGCCGAGCTGGCGCGAGATCGTGGGGAGCAGCACGGTGCCAAGGCCGATGCCGATGAGGCCGAGTGGCAGCTGGTTCAGCCGGTCCGCCATGTAGATATAGGTCACCGAGCCATGCGCCAGGAGCGAGGCGGCGAGCGCGGTGGAGATGACGAGGTTGATCTGCACCGCACCGGCGCCGGCAGCCGCAGGCCAGATCAGCGCCATCAGTCGCTTCACGTCGGCATCGAGCCGGGGCATGCGCAGGCGCAGGCTGACCCCGGCACGGCGGCATGCCCAGACCAGCCAGAGGAGCTGGAAAGCGCCAGAAACCGAAACGCCGATCGCCTGGTTGCGCGCGGTGATCATCGGGTCGCTCGAGTGGAACAGCAGCAGCGCCGCGATCAGCGTCAGGTTGAGCAGAATGGGCGCGGCCGCGTTGACCCAGAACTTGTGCAGCGAATTGAGAATGCCGCCGCACAGCGAGACCAGGCTGATCAGCATCAGATAGGGGATCGTCATGCGCGAAAGCGCCACCGCAAAGGCGAACTGATCGGCACTCACCCCGTTGAACTGGCCCGAAAGCACGAGCGTGACCGGCCAGGTGAAGACTTCGAGCAGCACGGTCATCACGATGAGCGCCGGCAGCAGCACGGCCAGCGCGCGCTCGGCGAAATCGAGCCCGTCGGGCAGGCCGCTGCCTGCCGCATCGCCCACCTTGCGGTTGAACATCGGGATGAAGGCGGAGGCGAACGCGCCCTCGGCGAAGAGGGCGCGGAACATGTTGGGCAGGCGGAAGGCGACAAGGAACGCATCGGACGCGAAGCCTGCGCCCACGTAGCGGGCAAACAGGCTGTCGCGCACCAGGCCCAGTACACGGCTGGCGAGCGTGAGCCCGCCGATCGTGCCGGTCGCCTTCAAAAGGTTCATGGCATCTGCTTCATGGCTGGAAGGGCCATGAAAGTGCCCGGATCAGGCCTGACCAGCCGTGCCGGCGGCCAGTTCCTCGGCCTGGCGGGCCTGAAGCTGGGACAGATAGAGGCCGTTGAAATCG
>CAILIO010000130.1 GCA_903834285.1 uncultured Sphingomonadales bacterium
CAGCAGGAATGGCAGCAGCAGGATCCGCTGTTCCTCTCACTCGCTGAAAGCCTGATCCGCACGCTTGGCAGGGATGAACACTGCGCAGATCGAAAGTCTGCGCGGCAGCATGAACATTGCCGAAGGTGAGGAGTGGGAGCCCTGGGGCGGGCTGGGCGATAATGTCGCGGCGCAATTGAAAGCCTTTGTGGCGCAGTGCGCGCTGGCCAATAAGCCGGCGGAGCATACGCCCCCGGCAATCCCGGTGCCCGCGCGGCTGCCGGTTCCGGAAGGCGAGGAGCAATCGACGCAGTCCGCTTTCGGACGAATCCTGATGGACCTCGCGCGGCCCGGCGATCCGCTGGGCGACCGCATCGTGACGACCGCGCCAGACGTGACGCAGACGACCAACCTTGGCGGTTTCGTCAACCGGCGGGGGCTGTTTCGCCGGAGCGAACTCAAGGACGTATTCCAGGCCGCGCGCATTCCTTCAGCGCAGAAGTGGGTCGGCAATACGGCCGGCCAACATGTCGAACTGGGCATTGCCGAGACCAACTTCTTCCTCGTGCTGGCTGCCTTCGGCCTCTCTGCGCCGCATTTCGGCACGCGGCTGCTGCCGGTGGGGACGGTCTACGATCCTTTCATCGCGCGCGGGCTCGATGCGCTGAACTATGGCTGCTACATGGACGCGCGGTTCCTGCTGGTGGGGACGCCTTCGGGGCTCACGCTGGGCGCCGAGGGCGGCGCGCACCAATCGATCAACACGCCGCTGATCGGAATGGGGCAACCGAACCTCGATTACTTCGAACCGGCCTATGCCGACGAAGTGGCGCTGCTGATGCGCCATGCCTTCCACCATATGCAGCAGCCCGATGGTGCTTCGGTCTATCTGCGGCTCAGCACGCGGTCGATCACGCAAGTGACGCGCACGGATGAGAGCTGGGAAGCCGACGCGCTGAAGGGTGCCTACTGGCTCAAGCGGCCAGCACAGGGCGCGGAAGCGGCGATCGTGTTCACTGGAGCGATTGCACCCGAAGCGCTGGCGGCATGGGAGACATTGGCCGAGGACCTGCCGGGGCTGGGCCTCCTGAATGTGACCTCGCCTGACTTGCTGCATCGGGGCTGGTCGGCGCGGCGCGCGGCACGTTGGACGGGTAAAAAGCCCGAGCCGAGTCACATCGAAATGCTGCTGGGCGCGCTGGCGCCGGGGGCTGGGCTGGTGACGGTGATCGACGGATCACCCTCCGCGCTGTCTTGGCTGGGCGCGGTCAAGGGCATGCGGGTGAGTCCGCTGGGGGTCGACCGCTTCGGCCAGACCGGCGACTTGCCCGACCTTTACCGCACCTACCGGCTTGATGCCGATGCGATCATCGATGCGGCTGCTGAGCTGTTTCTGGAGGGGTGAGCACGCCAAACCCTTGGTATTCCAACATCTAATGGAAATTATAATCTCCGTTGATGCATAGGTCTGTTCCTTAAGGCATTGAAATACCTGTTGCAGTTTGGTGTCAGCCGGCAAGCTTCGGTTTGTCGCGCGCCCGGCACGCTTGCACGCGCCGGAGGGTTGAGGCACTTCTCCGCTCATCTGGAGAAGCGGGTGGGACGCTGTCCTCCGGGGAGAAAGAACATGAACATGACGGACACGAGCACCATTCGCCGCGCGATGCTGGCGGGCACGGCCCTTGCGGGCATGACGCTGGGCCTACTGGCCGCACCGGCCTTTGCGCAGGACGCGCAGGCACCGCAAACGGTAGCGACACCCGAACAGACCGGCGAGATCGTCGTGACCGCGCAGCGGCGCGAGCAGAAGCTCAACGATGTCGGCATCGCCGTCAGCGTTGTCGGCGCCAAGGACATCAAGGCGCTCAACATCACAAACGCGACCGACGTGGTGCGCGCGATCCCGAACCTGAAGTTCAACGCCTATGGCTCGAGCCAGGTGGTCTACAACATCCGCGGCGTCTCGCAGAACGACTATGGCGACCAGCAGGAACCGCCGGTCGCCGTTTATCAGGACGACAGTTATACCTCCTCGATCACCACGGCGAGCTTCCCGGTGTTCGATCTGGCGCGCGTCGAAGCGCTGCGCGGGCCGCAGGGCACGCTGTTCGGCCGCAATGCCACGGGTGGCGCGGTGCAGTTCATTTCGGCCCAACCGACCGACAAGCTCGACGGTTATCTTTCGGCGACCTACGGCCGCTATAACCAGACGATCCTGGAAGGCGCGCTTTCAGGCCCCCTTTCCGACACGTTGACGGCGCGCATTTCGGGCCAGTATGCGCACGATGACGGCTACCTCAAGAACATCACCCCCGGCCAGCCGGACCGCGGCGCGGACAACCACTGGTCGCTGCGCGGCATCGTGAGGTGGGAGCCGAGCAGCGACTTCAAGGCCAAGCTGACGGTGCGCTACACGCAGGCGGACAAGGAGCGCCAGGCCGGCGTCTATACGCTCGCTCCGGCCTGCCCGAACGCGCAGTTCCAAGGCGAATTTCTCGGCGAGAACGAGGCTTGCGCCTATTGGGGCACGGTCGGCACCACCGGCAGCGGCTACAAGAACCCGTCGATCACCCCCTCGCAGGGCGGCAATCCCTGGCGTACGGCGGGCACTGGCGATGCCTATGTCGATCGCAAGGTGTTCGGCGCCTCGCTGCGGCTCGATGCCAAGCTCGGTGTGTTCGACGTAACCTCGATCACCGACTACACGCACCTCAAGAAGTTCTACATCGAGAGCGGCGACGGCCAGCCCGAGCTTCCTTATGTCGAATTTGGTGCACCGCGCGCGCCAGCACCCTGCCCGGCGCCAGCGCAAAGCGTAACCTGCTATGAGAGCGGCACGGTGTTCTATCAGGACGCCAAGACCAACCAGTACACGCAGGAACTGCGCGCAGCTGCGACGTTCGGTAGCA
>CAILIO010000131.1 GCA_903834285.1 uncultured Sphingomonadales bacterium
GGCGATCGAGGGCGATTGGTGGCAGCTGGCGCGTTTCCTGCTCAATCCCGAGGTTGTCTCGCTGTCGATGGACGGCAAGCACCTCGTCAAGAAGCTGATGTGCGATCGCAACGGCGGCGATATTGGTTCGATGCGCCTCGCGATCGATCCACACAGCTTCCTGCATGCCACCGCCGACCACACCTTCATGTTCAGCGCGATGCCGGTCGGGCCGTTCGAAACGGCGGTGACCGGCAAGTGGCTCGTGCACAAGGATGCGGTCGAAGGTGTCGACTACTCGGTCGATGATCTCGCCGACCTGTGGACGCGCACCAACTTGCAGGACAAGGAGCTGGCGGAAAACAACCAGCTCGGTGTGAACAGCCCCGGCTACGTCCCCGGTCCCTATTCGGTCGAGGCCGAGATGCTCGCGCTGCGCTTTACCGACTGGTACTGCGACACCGCCCGCAAGTATGTCGAGACGCCCAAGAATGTCACATAACGCCGCTGATTCTCCCAAAGGGTACCGCCCCGAAACGCTCGCTGTCTCCTTCGGCTATGACCCGGCGGACGCGCTTGGCGCGGTCAAGCCGCCGGTCTACCTGACCTCGACCTTCATCTACCCCACGGCCCTGCACGCGAAGGATGTCCACGAGGCGTTCTTCGACGGCACCGGGCCGCTGGCGGGGAAAAAGGGTGAGGGGCATATCTATTCGCGGCTCGGCCATCCCGGGCTCGATATCCTTGAGACCCGGCTTGCCGCCATCGACGGCGCGGAGGCGGCCGCCGCGTTCTCGAGCGGCATGGCCGCGCATTCCTCGATCGCGCTGACGTTCGTGAAGCCCGGAGACAGCGTGCTCCATGGCCGCCCGATCTACGGCGGGGTGGACATGCTCTATGGTTCGGTCATGCCGGGCTTCGGCGCCCACGTCGAAACCTATACAGATGGCTGCGATCCTGATGCCGTGCGCGCTGCCGCGCGCGCTGCGCTCGCCAAGGGGCCGCTTGCGCTGATCGTTGCTGAAACCCCGGCGAACCCGACAGCTGCCATGGTCGATCTCGACCTCATGGTCGCGGTGGCGGATGAGATCGGCCGCGAGACCGGGCGCCGTCCGCTGGTGGTCGTTGACAACACACTGCTCGGACCCTTCGCGCAGCGCCCGATCGAGCAGGGCGTTGACCTCAACATGACTTCGCTCACCAAGTACTGCGCCGGGCACAGCGATCTGCTCGCGGGCGGGGTGACCGGCAAGCTGGAGCTGATCCACCAGCTGCGCACGCTGCGCACCACCTGGGGGAACCATCTCGATCCGTTCACGGCCTGGCTGGTCGTGCGCAGCCTCGAGTCCGCCTCGGTGCGGATCGAACGTGCAATGTCGAACGCGAGGCTCGTTGCGGAATTCCTGCGCAATCATCCCAAGGTTGCCGGGGTGACCTACCTTGGCTTCCTCGCCGAAGGTACGCCTCAACGCGCGGTCTATGATCGCCAATGCAAGGGCGCGGGCTCCACCTTCTCGTTCCACCTCCATGGCGGCGAGGCGGAATCGTTCCGCATGCTGGACGCGCTGAAGCTGCTCAAGCTTGCGGTCAGCCTTGGCGGATCGGAAACGCTGATCTGCCATTCGGCAACCACCACGCACTACGCCGTCCCCCGCGAGGGGCGCCTTGCCGGCGGTATAACCGACGGGACCATGCGCCTGTCCGTCGGGCTCGAACACGCCGCCGATATTATCGCGGATCTCTCCCAGGCGCTCGAGGCAGTCTGAACATGCATGCCAATAACGGAACCGATCCCCATGCGATCGGCACCAAGCTTCCTGCCCCCGAGGCGCGCTACGACATGGTCGTTGTCGGCGCCGGCCCCGCCGGCCTTGCCGCCGCCATTGCCGGTGCAGGGGAGGGCAAGTCCGTCCTCCTCATCGACGAAAACCCGGTCCCCGGCGCGGCGATGGGCAACGATGTGCCGCTGCTGTTCGGCGGCCGCATGACGACCGGCACACAGAACGCTGAGCGGATGCTCGAAACCGTGTTCATGAGCGAGCCCCAGCTGGAGGCCGCAATGGAAGCCGGGGTCGAGGTGCTCCTAGGAACCAGCGCCTGGGGCGTCTATCGCAACGGCCCCGGCATCACCGGTCTGCCCGAAAACGTCGTCGCGCTGGCGGACAAGGATCGCGGCTGGATCGTCGGCTACGGTGAATTGGTGCTCGCGACCGGCGCGCGCGATCTGGCCATCGGCTTCCCCGGCTGGAACCAGCCCGGCGTCATGGGTGCGGCTGCGCTCGAGCGTCTGCTGGCGCATTATGAAGCCTTCGCGGGCAAGCGCGTGCTGATCGTCGGCAGCCACGATCTTGCGCTGAACACCGCGCTTCTTGCGCGCGAAAAAGGTGTCGATGTCGCAGGCCTCGTCGAGGTGCGTTCCGCTCCGCAGGGCGACGCCGCGCTCGCCGAAGCCGTCCGCGCCGCGCAGATCCCCTTCTATCTCGATGACGCCCCGGCCGAAGCCATTGGCGGCATCGACGGCGTCGAGCGCGTCCGCCTGCGTTCGGGCGCCGTGATCGATGTCGATACCGTGGTGCTCGCCATCGGCCTCGTCCCATCGATCGAACTGATCGACGCGATGGGCGGCAAGCGCGTGCTCGATGGCGCGCGCGGCGGCTATATCCCGGGCGACAACGCGGGCGTGACCTGCGTCGGCGATTGTGCAGGCCTTGCCGATACCGGCTTCGACCATGTCGAATATCGCATGGAATGGGCCGGCGAACTCGGCAAGCTTTCCGCGCCAGACACCATCGTCTGCCAGTGCGAGGAAGTGACCCGCGCCGACCTGCTCGGCGTGCAGCCCCCGCGCTATCTGGAGCGCCCCGCGCCGATGGCCGCTCGCTCGCTCGATACACTGATCCAGGATGGCCCGCCCAACCCGGACCAGATCAAGCGCCTCACCCGCGCCGGCATGGGCGTGTGTCAGGGCCGCCGCTGCCGCGATCAGGTCGCGATGATGCTGGCGATGGCCGCAAACGGCCCGTTCGGCTCGGTCCCGCTCGCCACGCACCGCGCGCCTGTCCGCCCGCTGCCCTTGCGCATTCTCGCCGACTGGGAAGAGAGCGAAGAGATGCGCGCCGGCTGGGACGTCTGGTTCGGCATTCCCACCCAATGGGTGCCCTACCGGGATATCGACACGCCGCGCGAGCGTGAGCATCAAACCGCCATCGCCGAAGGCTGGAGCCTCTGATGACCTACGTTGGAATGCCAACCCCGCGCGAAACGCCGCAGGAAACCATGGCGAAGATCGCCGGCACCGCGGCGAAGATGAAAGTCGTCATTGTTGGCGGCGGGGTCTCCGGCCTCAGCGCAGGCTGGTGGCTGGCGCGTTCGGGCGCCGAAGTCACCGTGCTCGACAAGGGCATTGTCGGCTGGGAAGCCTCGGGCCGCAACGGCGGCGGCGCTTCGCACTACCAGAGCCCGCTGTTCGAGGAAGAGCAGCGCATGTGGCCGCATATGGACGCGCTGCTGGGTTACCCCACCGAACACCAGCAGGAACGCCTAGTCATCGCGGTCAGCCCCAAGCAGCTCAACCAGTACCACTACCTCGCCAAAATGAACAACGACATGGGCTACCGTGTCGATCTGCTCTCCGGCGATCAGGTGCGCGCCATGGTGCCGCTCGCGGGCGACAACTGCCTTGGCGGTATGCACTACCGCTTCGGCGGCCATGCCAACCCGCAGCGCTCGGTGCAGGCCTATGCCTGGGCGCTGCAGGACCTTGGCGGCCGCATCGTCCAGCATAGCCCGGTGACAGGGTTCGAGACCGAGGGCGGCAAGGTCGTCGCGGTCCACGCCACCAGCGGCCGCTATGAATGCGATGCCGTCGTCGTCGCGGCTGGTCCGCAGATTCAGGCCCTCATGGCCAAGCTCGGAGTCGAGGTTCCGCTCGCTGCTGCGCGCGCCGAAATGATCGTCACCGAACCCGCCCCTATGATGCCCATCGGCGGAGTTGACGGCAACGGGCTCTATGGTCGCCAGACCTTGCGCGGCAATCTCGCTTATGGCGGCGGCCCGCACGAATGGCTCGAAACCCTGCAGGCCGGCCCTCCGGCGCGTCCGTCCTCGCCGCTGACCCGCAATCTCGCGCGCCGCGTGGCGGAATTGTTCCCCAAGGCCGCGCACCTCAACGTGATCCGCTCGTGGGCGGGCATCGTGGAAAACACGCCCGACGGCCGCCCGATCATCGACCGCATGGGGGACCCCGAAAACGTCACCGTCATCACGATGTCCGGCGTCGGCTTCGGCCTCTCGCCCGCCTCGGGCCATGCGGTGCGCGATCTTGTGGTCGACGGGCAGTGCAGCTTCACCGATATTGCCAAGCTGAGCCTCTCGCGCTTCGACGGGATCGGGGCAGACTGGCGCGAGCAGCGCGGCTGGCAGCCGGCCAAGCCTGACATAGCGGCATGAAGACGCCCTATTCCGCCTTCAGCCTGCTGCGCGGCGCGTTCAACGGGCAAAAGCACTGGGAACCGGCGTGGCGCGATCCGGAGCCGCGCGCGAGCTATGATGTAATCATCATCGGCGGCGGCGGGCACGGGCTTGCCACGGCCTATTACCTCGCCAAAGTCCACGGTATCCGCAACGTTGCGGTGCTGGAAAAGAGCTGGATCGGCGGCGGCAACACCGGGCGCAACACCACGCTGGTGCGCTCGAACTACCGCCTGCCGCAGCTGCACAACTTCTTCGAATTCGGCCTCAAACTCTGGCATGGCATGAGCGACGAGCTCAACTACAACGTCATGTTCAGCCCGCGTGGCGCGATGTTCCTCGGCCACAACGATGGCGACATGATCAAGCTCGCCGAACGCGGCGATGCCATGCGCTGCGACGGGATCGACGCCGAACTGCTCACCCCCAAGCAGATCGCCAAGATCGAACCGCTTCTCGATCTCTCTCGCAATGCCCGCTTCCCGATCGACGGCGCCGTCATCCAGTGGCGCGCTGGCACTGCGCGTCATGACGCGGTCGCCTGGGGCTATGCTCGTGCCGCCGATGCGCTGGGCGTTGATATCATCCAGAAGTGCGAAGTGACGGGCTTCGTCCGCGACGGCAACAAGATCACCGGGGTGGAGACCACCCGCGGTCGCATCCTTGCGGGGCGCACCGGCATCTGCGTCGCGGGCCACAGCGGCCAGGTCGCCGGCCTTGCCGGCCTCAGGCTGCCGATTGAATCGCAGACCTTGCAGGCGCTCGTCACCGAAGGCGTCAAGCCGATGGTGCAGTCGGTCGTCATGTCGCAATCGCTCCACTGCTACATCAGCCAGTCCGACAAGGGCGGCATTGTGATGGGCGGCGATCCGGACAACTGGCCGAGCTATGCCCGCCGCGGCCAGCCGACCGTGGTGGAAGGTGCCATCGCGCAGGCCGTCTCGATCATGCCCGCGCTCTCGCGCCTGAGGATGCTGCGCACCTGGTCGGGCGTCACGGACATGAGCTTCGACGGAGCGCCGATCATCGGGCCAACGCCGATCGACGGGCTCTTCCTCAACGGCGGCTGGTGCTACGGCGGCTTCAAGGCAACGCCCGCCTCGGGCTGGACATATGCCCACACGCTCGCGACCGGCAAGCCGCACGAGCTCAACGCGCCGTTCAGCCTCGAACGCTTCATGACCGGGGCGACCATCGACGAAACTGCGGTCGGCCCGATGCCGAACCACCGCTGAAAACGGGCAAGACATGTACCAGATCGCCTGTCCCCACTGCGGCCCGCGCGCCCAGCTGGAATTCACCTACGAGCGGACGGTCGACGCCGTTGTCGATCCCGTTGCGGACGCGGCCACCGCGATGCAGGCGCTCTACACCCGTGCCAATCCGATGGGCCTCGACGACGAAATCTGGCGCCATACGTATGGCTGCCGCGCGTGGATGGTGCTGACCCGCCACCGCGTGACCCACGAGATCACCGCCGTGAAAGCCATCGGCCCGGAGGCGCTGCCATGAGCGGTCCCATGCGCACGGAGTCCGGCGAAGAGACGATCCCGTTCACCTTCGACGGCACGACCTATCAGGCCCGTCCGGGTGATACGCTCGCCGCCGCGCTGCTGGCGAACGGTGTCGGCCTGGTTGCGCGCAGCTTCAAGTATCACCGCCCGCGCGGGATCATGACGGCCGGGATCGAGGAGCCCAACGCGCTCGTCACGGTCGGCACCGGCGGCCGCGCCGAGCCGAACACCCGTGCGACCGACGTGTTCGTCTATCCCGGCATGGTCGCGCAGAGTCAGAACCGCTGGCCGAGCCTGTCGTTCGACGTCGCGTCGATCTTCGGCCTCGCCGCGCCCGCGCTCGGCGCCGGGTTCTACTACAAGACCTTCTTCGGCCCGGCAAAGCACTGGATGCTCTACGAGGGCTTCATCCGCCGCGCCGCCGGTCTCGGCAATGCGCCGACCGAGCCTGACCCTGACAACTTCTCCCAGCGCGCGGGTTTCTGCGACGTGCTCGTCGTTGGCACAGGCCCCGCTGGCCTCAAGGCTGCGCTTGATGCTGCCGAGGCAGGCAAGCGCGTCATGCTGGTCGAGCAGGACGCCGTTCCCGGCGGTTCTTTGCTGCGCGATCCTGATCCCGCGCTGGACCCCGCCACCATGGTGAAACGCATCAAGGCATTGGGCGGCGAAGTCCTCCTGCGCACGACGGCGTCTGGCTACTGGGACCACAACTTCCTGACGCTGACCCAACGCCTTGCCGAACCCGGCGAAGTTCCGGCGCATGGCTTCGCCCAGCGGCTCTGGCATGTGAGGGCAGGGCGGGTCGTCCTCGCCACGGGCCTCATCGAACGCCCAGTGCCGTTTGCCAACAACGACCACCCCGGCGTCATGCTATCGCAGGCCGTGCGCAGCTACGTGCGCCGCTGGGGTGTGCTTCCCGGCAAGCGTGTCGTCATCGCGACCAACAATGATGATGCTTATCTGACCGCGGCGGCGCTCGTCGAGGCGGGCGCCGAAGTCGTCGCGCTGCTCGATGCCCGCGCCTCCGGCCCCGCCGCGCCCGCTGGCGTCACGGTCTACCACGATGCGAGGCCATACAGCGTCGCGGGCCGCAAGCATGCGCTGCGCAAGGTTACTGCCGTGATCGGCGGTAGCGAACAGAGCTTCGATGCGGACCTGATCGCGGTCTCGGGCGGTTTCGTCCCCGTTTCGCACCTCCATATGCAGGCGGGCGGCAAGCTGACCTGGGACGAGGCCGCGCAGGCCTTCATCCCCGGCGAAACCCCGCAGGTGTGCGAGACCATCGGCAGCGCGCTTTCGCCGCCCGCCGCGCCCGCTGTGGCGCCTGCCGGCAAGGCCAAGAAGAGCTTCGTCGATTTCCAGAATGACGTCAGCCTCGCCGATATCGATCTCGCCTGGCAGGAAGGCTATCGCTCGGTCGAGCACCTCAAGCGCTATACCACGCTGGGCATGGCGACCGATCAGGGCAAGACCAGCAACATGGTTGCGCTCTCGCGCCTTGCCGAAAAGCAGGGCGTGACCGTGCCGCAGGCCGGCCTTACCACGTTTCGCCCGCCGTTCACGCCCGTCACCATGGGCCTTCTGGCAGGCGCCGGCGCACGCAATGCGGGGGCACACGTGCGCCGGATCCCCTTGCATGCGCTGCACAAGGCGCACGAGCCGATCTGGCAGCCCTTGGGCTACTGGTTCCGCCCGCGCGCCTATCCGGTAAACGGCGAAGGCCTTGCGGAGGCCGCGCTGCGCGAAGCGCGCACCGTGCGCACCGTGGCTGGCCTCAGCGATGTGTCCACGCTCGGCAAGTTCGAAGTTAGCGGCCCCGATGCAGCCGCGCTGCTTGAACTGGTTTGCGCGACCACCGTCGGCAAGCTCGCCGTCGGGCGCGGGCGCTACACCTTCATGCTGCGCGAGGACGGCATGGTCTTCGATGACGGCACCGTCTGGCGCCTCGCCGAAAACCGCTATTTGCTGACAAGCTCGACGGGCGGTGCCGATCGCATGGCCGGCCACTTGTCCTATGTCCGCAATTCGCTGCGACCGGACCTCCAGTGTTCGGTGGTCAATGTGCAGGAGCACTATGCCGGTATCGCGCTGGCGGGTCCGCGCGCCCGCGCGATCCTCGCCGCGCTGACGGGCGCCGAACCCCCGCGCCACATGGGCTATGCGCCTGGCACGCTCGCGGGCGCGCCGGTCCTTGTGCTCGCCGCCAGCTACAGCGGCGAGCGTGCTTTCGAAATCCACGTCGAGGCGACGCATGCCGCTGCCGTCTGGCACGCCATTGAAACCGCCACGCGGGCCGAAGGCGGCGCGCCCTATGGGCTTGAGGCGATGGAACTCCTGCGCATCGAAAAGGGCCATGTGGTCGTCGGCGGCGAAGTCGATGGCCGCAGCACCCCGCATGACCTTGGCCTTGCAGGCATGCTGAGCAAGGCGGGCGGCTTTATCGGCGCGGCGGGTCTGACGCGGCCCGCACTCTCTGCGCTGAACCGCAACAACCTCGTCGGCCTGATCAGTCTCGATGGACCGATCCCCGAAGGCGGCATGCTGATCAAGCGCGCCGGGACATCGCCGCAAGGCCATGTCACAGCCGCCGCGCGTCGCATCCTCGAAGGCGGCGCCATCGCGCTCGCTCTCCTCGAAGGCGGCCACAAGCGCCATGGCGAGGAATTGACCGTTACCTCGCCCACCCGCGGCGAAAAGGCCCGTGTACGGGTGACTTCGCCGCACTTCTATGATCCTGCCGGGGAACGTTATCGTGACTGAAGCTACCTCGATCATCGCGCTTCCGGCGGCGCCCCTCCACGTGCTGGAAATCTGGAGCAATCCGCAGGCCGTTGCCACGCGCGTCCACAAGGCGCTCGGTTTCGCGCTCCCTGCCATGAACCACAGCGCCGGCAATGCCACGATCTCGCTGATGCGCTTCGAGCCGACCGTCTGGCTGGCCGAGGGTGATGCCTCGGTGCTTGCCGATACGCTGGGTGACGATGGCGCGCTTACCGCTATCGGCGGCGGCATCGTCCGCTTCCGTATCGCCGGGCCGGGCTGGCGCGAACTCCTGCTGGAAGGCGGCGTGTTCGATACCAGCGCTGCCGCGTTCCCGGTGGGCGCGACTGCCGCCACGGTAATCGACCATGTCGGCGTGCGCCTGCATGTAGAAAGCAAAGACGCGTGCGTGGCCTATGTGCCGTCAAGCTACGCGCAGAGCCTGCACCATTTCTGGGACGAAGCGCTGCCGCTGATCGGCGCTTAAGGCTTCGACTTAAACCCTCGTCATTGCTTCGCTCCGCTCCCAATGACGAACTGCGGGTTATCAGTGAATCCGTGCGCCCTGGCGCATCAGCTCGGCTTGCACGGCAGCCATATCCAGCGCTTCGAATCCGCGGCCGGTCTTAACTGAAATCGCTGCCGCAACCCCCGCGCCCTGGCCGGAAACGGCGCAGCACATCATGTTGCGCACGGCGGCATGGCTCACCTTGTCGCCGCCAATCACCCGTCCGGCGACCAAGAGGTTCGTGATCCCCTTGGGCAGCAACGAGCGATAGGGCACATGGAAATAGCGCCCCGTGGTCGGCAGGATCAGCAGGCCATAGCCATCGATGAATTCGGGGAAGATGCCGATCGAATCCTCGAACCGCCCCTGCTCACGCACATCATCGCCGGTCAGGTTGTAGGCGGCGTCGATCTTGCGCGTGTCGCGGATGCCGAGCGTCATGCCGAAATTGCGCAGTTTGGCCTGCTCGCACCCGGGCATGAAACTGCGCAGCGCGGCAATCGCATGCATCGCATCGGCGCGGCCCCGCATTTCGCCCCGCGTCAGGCTTTCGGGATCGGTGCCGTCGAGAGTATGGTGGACGAGGTTGAGATAGGTCAGGTCGCCCTGATCCGAAACCGTGCCCCAGGTGCCGGCAATGGTCTTGAGATTGGGGGGAAGTAGCCCCGCCTTCAGCGCCTGCTGGAAGGGCTTGCGCAGGAACGGCGAGAACATGGCATCTTCCTTGCCATCGGTGGTGATGTCCCACTCGCCGTTGCCTGCCCAGTCCCCATAGGTCTGCGGATCGGCCTTCACCGCATCGATGAAGCGCGCCTTGTTGACCCCGCTCATCGAGAACATGACCGAGACCGACATCATTTCGTCGACCGGATGCTTGATCGTCGGCGCGCCGCCGCGATAGGCTAGGTCCGCGTCGCCCGTCGCGTCGATCACGCGGCTCGCCAGAATAGCCTCACGCCCAGCCTTGCTTTCAACGATCACACCGCGGATCGTATCGCCTTCCATGATCGGCGCGACGACCAGCCGGTGCAGCATCGGGATGACGCCGGCTTCTTCCACCAGCACGTCGGCCACATGCTTGAATGCCTCGGCATCGAGCGCGTGGCTGATCGATTGCGGCTCGGGCAGCGCCGCATCCATCGCGACGGCGCGGTCCTCGAACTCACGGCCGATGCCCTCGCTGTCGATGGTCGTGGGGTGGCGGTACCAGGCAAACCCTTCGACGCCGACCTGGGTGATATTGCCGCCAAAGCAGCCATAGCGCTCGACCAGCGTGGTCTTCACCCCCGCGCGTGCCGCAGCGAGCGCGGCGGCAAGGCCGCCGGGACCCGAGCCGACCACGAGCACGTCGGTTTCGTGGATCACGTCGATGCGGCGGGCGGGTTCGTCGATCTGTCTGGTCATGGCTTGCAGCATGGCGCACACACGGGGCAGGTCAACCGGCGTCGTGGCTGCCGGTCGCTATTAAGCAAGTCTGATGTAGGGGTTCAGCCCGGGTGATCGCGATCAAACGCGGCGAATGCGCGAGGGATCAGCCATCGGGGTGATGACGCGGTGGCGGTTCTCGACTTTCCATTCGCCCGAGACCTGCGCGACATGCGCCTGCCGCTGCAGCGCAAGGGCCAGTGCCTCGAGATCAAGCGGCATGTCGAGCTGCATGCCAAAGGTGTGCCCGCCGAACCAGCGCACAAGGCCGGTCACTTCCTGTTCGCCCGGCAGCACGACCATGATGCGCTCGCCGCGCACGGGGGCGGGCCCGCGCGCGCTGCCACCAAGGCCGGTCGGCGACACGTTGCGGATCACGATTTCCTGCACTTCGCCGTCGCGGTGGATCAGGCGCGCACGAATGATGCGCGGCTGGCGCTGCTCGCGCACAACCTGGTCGGTCGGTGGGATGGGAGCCATGTAAGACATCTAGGGCACCATAACCTTGCAACGATCCACACGGCGCCGATCCTTGCGCCTTCGGGCCGTTTTGGACCAAGTTCGGTAAATGATCCGTTATGGATTCGGACTTCCCGCGGCAAATCGGTACATATTTCTGCCTAAGGTGGCCGCAGGGAGCTCCGAATTCGTTCCGAAGCTCCCCTCCGGACGGCCGTTTGCGGGCTCAGGCGGCGTCGACCATAACGATCTCACTGTCTTCAAGCGCCGTCACCGTGAGCACCTCGAGGTCGCGGATCGCGGCGCCATCGCGGGCATTGACGGTCACACCCTCCATGCTGACCGCCCCCGTCGCCGGGACGAGATAGGCCTTGCGGTCCTTGCCGAGCGGATAGCTCGCGGTCTCGCCGGCCTGCAGCGTCAGGCCCAGCACGCGGGCATCGGTGCGGATGGGCAAGGCATCGCCGTCACCCTCATAGCCGGAAGCCAGCGCCACGAACTGCCCGGCGCGCGTTCCCTTGGGGAAGGGCCGGGCGCCCCAGCCGGGAGCCTCGCCGCTGCGGGTGGGCATGATCCAGATCTGGAAGATGCGGGTGGTCACCTCCTCCACGTTGTATTCCGAATGGCGGATACCGGTGCCCGCGCTCATAACCTGCACATCGCCCGCTTCGGTCCGGCCCTTGTTGCCCAGGCTGTCCTCGTGGGTGATCGCGCCTTCGCGGACGTAAGTGATGATTTCCATGTCGCGGTGCGGATGCGGCGGGAACCCGCTCTTTGGTGCGATGGTGTCGTCGTTCCACACGCGCAAGTTGCCCCAGTTCATCCGCGCTGGATCGTGGTAGCCGGCGAACGAAAAGTGGTGCTTGGCATCGAGCCAGCCGTGGTTCTCACCGCCAAGGCTGGCAAAGGGGCGCAGTTCGATCATGGTCTTGTCTCCTGTCCGGCACCCTCCGCAGATGGGGTAGGATGCTTTCGTTGGAGCCGATATAGCGCTTGCTTGCTTTCCTGATCAGTGGGATAAAATGCACTGATTTGTTCGATGGAGCCGAACGATGGGCAATCCCGGCACCCCCACGCTCGATCAGTTGCGCATTTTCCTGACGATCGTCGATACCGGCAGTTTCGCCGGTGCCGCGCGCGCTCTGGGCCGCGCTGTGTCGGTCATCAGCTACGGCGTCGCCAATCTTGAAGCCCAGCTCGGCGTCAGCTTGTTCGACCGGGAGGGCACCCGCAAACCGCGGCTCACCACCGCCGGCCGCGCGCTCCTGGCAGAGGCCCGCACCATCGCGCAAGGCGTCGATGGTCTGCGGGCCAAAGTGAAGGGACTGCTTGACGGACTCGAGGCCGAAGTCGATCTCGCGGTCGACGTCATGGTCCCGCCCGAGCGGCTCGCCGCCGTCCTGCGCGGTTTTGCCGCTGCGTTTCCGACTGTCCAGCTCAGGCTGCATGTCGAGGCACTTGGTGCGATCAGCGCCATGGTCCTGGCGCGCACGGCGACGATCGGTGTCTCGGGCCCGCTTGCGGCCGAAGTTCCCGAGATCGATGGCAAGGTCGCCGGGGCCACGCTGCTTGTCCCCGTCGCTGCGCCCGATCACCCGCTTGGCCGCATGACCGAGATACCCCCCGGCGCGGGGCGCGACTATATCCAGCTCGTGCTGTCGGACCGGTCGGGCACCACGGCCGGGCGCGATTTCGGTGTTGTAAGCCCCAAAACCTGGCGGCTGGCCGATCTCGGCGCCAAGCACGCGCTGCTGCGCGAAGGCATCGGCTGGGGCAATATGCCGCTGCCGATGATCGAAGGAGACCTGGCGGCGGGCACACTGGTCCGCCTCGCCATGCCCGATCGCCCCGGCGGTGCCTATCGCTTCACCGCGATCTGGCGGCGCGACACGCCCCCAGGCCCCGCTGCCCGCTGGCTGCTCGATCAGTTCGTGTCGCTCGGGCTCGCGGATGCCGCGACCAGCAACGTGCCGGACGTCTAAGGATCAGCTCACGCCTGCTGCGAAGTCCTTGAGCATCTGCTTGGCAATCACCAGCTGCATGATCTGCGTGGTGCCTTCGTAGATGCGGTAGATGCGCGCATCGCGGAAAAAGCGTTCGGCCTCATACTCCGCGAGATAGCCCGCGCCGCCGTGGATCTGCACGCAGCGATCCGCAACGCGCCCGCACATTTCGGAAGCGAACATCTTGAAGGCGGCGGCTTCCATGAGGATCTTCTGTCCGGAATCGGCCTTGGCGATGGCATCGCGCATCATGCACTGCGCAGCATAGATCTCGGCCTGACTATCCGCGAGCATGGCCTGGATCAGCTGGAACTGCGCGATCGGCTCGCCGAACGCCTTGCGCTCATTGGCATAGCGGATCGCGGTGTCGAGGAAGCGCCGGGCCTGTGCGGTTGCTGCCGCGCCTACCGAAAGCCGGCCGTTGTCGAGGCTCTGCATGGCTGTTGCAAAGCCCTTGCCTTCCTCGCCGCCGAGCAGCGCGTCGCCCGGCACGAAGACGTCCTCGAGGATGATATCGCCGATGTGGCTGCCCTGCTGGCCCATCTTCTTGTCGGACTTGCCGCGCGTGACGCCGGGCGTATCGAGCGGCACCAGAAACGCGGAGACATGCGCGTTGCGCGGCAGATTCTCCTTGCTCGTGCGCGCCATGATCAGCCCGACTTTGGCGTAAGGCGCATTGGTGATGTAGCGCTTGGTGCCGTTGAGCACATAGCCGTTGCCCGAACGCACCGCCATCGTCGCGAGGCCTGCCGAATCCGAGCCCGAGCCCGGTTCGGTCAGCCCGAACGCCGCGATCTCGCCCGCTGCGAGCCGGGGCAGCCACTGCGCCTTTTGCTCCACCGTCCCAGCATTCTTGATCGCCGAGCAGACCATGCCGATGTTGATCGAGATGATCGAACGGAACGCCGGCATCGCATAGCTGATCGCGTGTATCGTCTCGATATATTGGCTGATGTTCATCCCAGCGCCGCCGTACTCCTCGGGCATGGTCAGGCCGAACAACCCCATCTCGCGCATCTCGGCGAGCAGGTCATCGGGGATCGCGTCGCCCGCGATGACGTGCGCTTCGGCCGGAAGCAGCCGCTCGCGCACGTAGCGCTGCAATTGCTCGAGGAACTGGGCGAAGACCTCCGGATCCATCCCGGGTTTCGGGGTCGCGCCGTTCGCAATGCTCATCAGGCCATCCTCATCGTTTTGCTTGTCTTTCCAATGCTAGCCAAGAATTCGCGGCGGGGGAATTGCCCTTTGCAACCACGGATCAGGGTGAATGCGTAGCTGCGCAGTCAGCCGGTTTCAGTCACACCGGTGGCATGCAAGCCGGACCATGCTGAAACGCGTCGAAACCTCCGAGCTCCGGCTCGGCATGTTCATCCACAAGCTGGAGGGGACCTGGTTCAAGCATCCCTTCTGGAAGAGCAAGTTCCTGCTCGAGGAAATGTGGATGCTGGAAGCGCTGCAGGGCAGCGCGGTCGA
>CAILIO010000132.1 GCA_903834285.1 uncultured Sphingomonadales bacterium
CGCCGTCGACGTCGGCGTCGGTCATGATCACGATCTTGTGATAGCGCAGCTTGGCCAAGTTGAACTCGTCGCGGATGCCGGTGCCCATGGCCTGGATCAGCGTGCCGACTTCCTTTGAGCCGATGATCCGGTCGAACCTTGCGCGCTCTACGTTGAGGATCTTGCCCTTCAATGGCAGGATCGCCTGGAAGTGGCGATCACGCCCCTGCTTGGCCGACCCGCCTGCCGAATCGCCTTCTACAAGGAACAGTTCGCACTTGGCGGGATCGCGCTCCTGGCAGTCCGCCAGCTTGCCCGGCAGGCTGGCGATATCCATCGCGCCCTTGCGCCGGGTCAGCTCGCGCGCCTTCTTGGCGGCTTCGCGCGCGGCGGCGGCATCGATCACCTTCTGGATCACGGCGCGGGCATGGGCGGGGTTTTCCTCCAGCCATTCGCTCATCTTGTCGGCCATCAGGCTTTCAAGCGGCTGGCGCACTTCGGAGGAGACCAGCTTGTCCTTGGTCTGCGAGGAGAACTTGGGGTCCGGCAGCTTGACCGAGACGATCGCGGTCAGCCCCTCGCGCATGTCATCGCCGGTGAGGCTGACCTTTTCCTTCTTCAGCATGCCCGAACGATCGGCATAGCCGTTCAGCGTGCGCGTCAGCGCGGCGCGGAAGGCGGCGAGGTGCGTGCCGCCATCGCGCTGCGGGATGTTGTTGGTGAAGGCGAGGACGTTTTCGTAGTAGCTGTCGTTCCATTCGAGCGCGACATCGATGCCCACGCCGTCGCGGCTGGCGGAAATGGCGATTGGCTCGGGCATCAAGGGCACCTTGTTGCGATCAAGGTACTGCACGAACGCGCCGATCCCGCCGACGTAGTAGAGATCGTGCTCGGCCACGTCCTCGTGCCGCTTGTCGCGCAGCAGGATGCGCACGCCCGAATTAAGGAACGCAAGCTCGCGGTAGCGGTGCTCCAGTTTGTCGAAATCGAACTCGAGCACGTTCTTGAACGTGTTGTGGCTGGCGGAGAAGGTCACGCGCGTGCCCTTCTTGACCCCGCCCTTCCCGTCGTCCGGGGCGGGCCCGTTCACCCGGAGCGGGGCGACCGCGTCGCCGTGCTCGAAGCGCATCCAGTGCTCCTCGCCGTCACGCCAGATGGTGAGCTCCAGCCATTCCGACAGGGCATTGACCACCGAGACGCCGACACCGTGGAGGCCGCCCGAAACCTTGTAGGCGTTGTCGTCGCTGGTATTCTCGAACTTCCCGCCCGCGTGGAGCTGGGTCATGATCACTTCGGCGGCGGAAACGCCTTCTTCGGCATGGATGCCGGTGGGGATGCCGCGGCCATTGTCCTCGACCGAAACCGAACCATCCGGGTTCAATTCGATCAGCACGAGATCGCAGTGCCCGGCCAGCGCCTCGTCGATCGCGTTGTCCGAAACCTCGAACACCATGTGGTGAAGGCCCGAGCCATCGTCGGTATCGCCTATGTACATGCCGGGGCGCTTGCGCACCGCGTCGAGCCCACGCAGGACCTTGATGGAATCGGCGCCATATTCGTTGGCGTTGGGGATGTTTTCATTCGTACTGGCCATGGATCGGACATAGGCATTCAAGCCCGTTTTCCCAAGCGAATCCGGCCTGTTTTGCACAAGCGAGAGCCCTGTTTCACGCGCCGCCCGAAGTCGAAAATGGCGGGGGGCTGGCGGCAGCCCGTCAATCGTGCTGAAACACGCGCCGCACCATCACGAAAAAGGACTTTTTGCCCCATGCGCAAGCTGCTGACCGGCGTCATTTCAGCTGCTCTCATATCCTCGCCCGCGCTGGCTGCGCCGGCGGCGAAGGCCGATCCCTATGGCGGCGAAGACGCGTTCCGCAGCCTCTACAAGGAACTCGTCGAAACCAACACGACCCTGTCGTCCGGCAGTTGCACGCTGGCAGCCGAGCGAATGGCCGCGCGGCTCAAGACCGCCGGCTTCAGCGATGACCAGCTGACGCTGTTCGCGGTGCCCGAAAAGCCCAAGGAAGGCGGCCTTGTCGCCGTCATGCCCGGCACCTCGAAGACCGAGAAGCCGATCCTGCTCCTCGCCCATATCGATGTCGTCGAGGCCAAGCGCGAGGACTGGGTCCGCGATCCCTTCACCTTGATCGAGGAGAACGGCTACTTCTACGCGCGCGGCACCGGAGACGACAAGGCGATGGCCTCGATCTGGGTCGATACGCTGATCCGTTTCAAGCAGGAGGGCTTCAAGCCGAAGCGGACCCTCAAGCTTGCTCTCACGTGCGGTGAGGAGACGACCTACGCCTTCAACGGCGCCCAATACCTCGCCGACAACAAGCGCGACCTGATCGACGCGGCTTTCGCGCTCAACGAGGGCGGCGGCGGGCGAACCGACGGCAAGGGCCTGTCGGAGGGCGGCAAGCTCGTCGTGGAATCGATCCAGGTCGGCGAAAAGGGCGTGCAGAACTACCGCCTCGAAACGCGCAATCCCGGCGGCCACAGCTCGATCCCCGTGCGCGACAATGCGATCTACCAGCTCGCCGCCGCGCTGGTGAAGTTGCAGAACTACGACTTCAAGCTCGAGCTTTCGGACACGACCCGCGCCTTCTTCGCCAAGGCCGGCGCGGCGCGCACCGATGAATTCGGCAAGGCAATGCAGGCAATTGCCGCCAATCCGCTGGACAGCGCAGCTGCCAAGGACGCCGAGGCGGTGCTCAACAAGGACCGCACCTTCCACTCGATGCTGCGCACGACCTGCGTCGCCACGCTGCTCGATGGCGGCCATGCCAACAACGCCCTGCCGCAGCGCGCCGGAGCCAACGTCAACTGCCGCATCTTCCCGGGCCACTCGGTCGAGGAAGTCCAGCAGGAGCTGCAGACCGTCGTCGCCGATCCCGGCGTGACGATCGCCCCCGTGCCGCCGCTCCGGACCCTTGCCAGGACCCCGCCGATGGATCCCGCGATCATCGGTCCAATGGAAAAGCTCGCTGCCAAGTACTTTCCCGGCGTGCCGCTGGTGCCGACGATGTCGACCGGCGCGACCGACGGAGTCTTCCTCGCCGCGGTGGGCATCCCGACTTATGGCGTGCCCGGAGGCTGGGGCAACCCGGATGGCAACGGCGTCCACGGCCTCAACGAGCGGATGGAGGTCAAGTCGATCCTGACCGGCCGCGCCTATCTCTACGAGCTGGTGAAGGCCTATACCAAGTAGTCATCAAGCTGTAATCATTCGGTTTAGCCGGAATTGTCCACGATCTGTCCACAGGGCTATGCACCTGTGGACAGGATCGCCTGCGACCTCTTGACGCGCGAGTCGCGCTTGTGTTCTTTTCCGGCCATGCGTCACGAAGCGGTCATCCGCATCCCCCAAATCGCACCCGGCAGGCGCCTCGCGCCCTTTCCGGGCGGGATCCTCGGCGCACTTTTACGAAAGGGCCGAGCGGGAGCATGCTTCATAGGGCGCTGATTGAGCGGGCGGCTGCGGCCAAAGCCCATAGTGGACGCCCTCAAGGCGGCGAGACCGCCCTCCTTGGCCATGATCGCCATCTTTCGAATTGCCCGGCGCTCGTGCTCAATGCCGACTACACGCCGCTCAGCTACTATCCGTTGAGCCTATGGCCCTGGCAGACCGCGATAAAGGCGGTGTTTCTCGAGCGGGTCGATATCGTCGCGACCTATGACCGCGAAGTGCACAGTGCCTCGCTCGACATGAAGATTCCTTCGGTCATCGCGCTGCGGCAATTCGTGAAGCCGAGCGAGTTTCCCGCCTTCACGCGCTTCAACCTGTTCCTGCGCGACAAGTTCCAGTGCCAATATTGCGGCTGCCCGGACCAGTTGACCTTCGACCATGTCGTGCCGCGCCGCCTTGGCGGACGCACGACATGGGAAAACGTTGTCGCAGCTTGCGCGCCCTGCAACATGCGCAAAGGCGGCCGCACCCCGGCGCAAGCCGCGATGCGCCTGATCACCGAACCGATCCGCCCGACCTCATGGCACCTGCAGGAACGCGGCCGCCTGTTCCCGCCGGGCCACCTCCACGATAGCTGGCGTGACTGGCTCTACTGGGATGTCGAGCTGGAAGGCTGAACGGTCTTCCCGAGAAGGCTCGCGCCTTTCAGGAACAGCAACATCGCCACCACGGAAATGGCCGCGGCGAGCAACATCGTCACGCCAGGCAGGTTGATGATCGCAGCGGGGCCGCTGAAGTGTGCCAGCGTCTGCGTGTAGAGCGGCGGACCGATGATCGCGGCGATCGAATTGATCGATTGGGTCGCGCCCTGCAATTCGCCCTGGCTGCGCGCATCGACCGCCTTGCTGTTCATCGCCGCGATCGAGGGCTGCACCATGCCCGAGAGCGCGCCGACGGCAATCGCGAGGTAAACAACCCAGGTGGAGGTCGCGACCGTGTAGAGCACGGCCGCCGTCGCCAGCGAGGCCACGCCCAGCATCACCGTCCGCCGCTCGCCCAGCCGGGGCATGACCAGCCTGAGGCCGAAGCCCTGCACCAGCGCGCTGGTGATCCCGACCATGGCGAGCGCGAGGCCCACATCGCGGGTCGAGAAACCGTAAGCCGCAATCGCGAAGTAGGCCCAGGTCGAAGGGTAGACGATATAGGCGAGCTGCCACACCGCCAATGCACCGACGAACCACAGCACAGTCGTGCTCTGCTTGCGCAGCGCGCGCAGCGAGGCAAGCGCATTGGCGCGGCGCCAGTCGAACGGGCGGCGGCTTTCCGGCGGCAGCGACTCTTTCAGAAATACGAGGCCGAACAAGAAGTTGGCAAGAGCGAGCACCGCGGCAGCCTCGAACGGCATGCGCTGGTCGATCGAGCCGAGCACCCCGCCCAGCGCGGGCCCGACCACGAAGCCGATTCCGAAGGCCATGCCCATCAGGCCAAAGCTTGCCGCGCGCTTCTCCGGCGGAGTGACATCGGCGACATAGGCATAGGCGGCGGAAAAGCTCGCGCCCGTCGCCCCCGCAACGAGGCGCCCAATGATCAGCCACCAGAAGGCCGGGGCCATGGCCTGCAGCAGATAGTCCAGGCCCATCGCCAGAATGGCGGCGAGCAGCACCGGCCGCCGTCCGAACCGGTCTGACAGGTTCCCGATCACCGGGGCGAACACGAATTGCATCACCGCATAGCCCGCGCCGAGCCAGCCGGCATATTCTGCCGCCATCGAAATCGGCACATGCGCGAGGCTCATGATCAGCCCGGGCAGCACCGGCAGCGCGATGCCGAAGCCCAGCATGTCGATCAGCACGATCGCGAAGACGAAGCCGATGGAAGCCCGGTTCGCAGAGGGAGGCGGCACGACGTTCATCTCCCTCGAACTTGCGGTCAGCCGCGCGTCAGCGCTGCCTCGCACTCCGTCATGAGTTCGCCCATGATCGTGGCGACAGGCTCTTCCCTGGTCACCATGCCGACCGACTGTCCGGCCATCAGGGAGCCGCTCTCGATATCGCCATCGATGACCGCGCGGCGCAGGGCGCCCGCCCAGAAGTGCTCGATCTCAAGCTGCGCCGCAGCCATGTCGACCACGCCTTCATCCAGCCGCCGCGCGACTTCGATCTGCTTGGCGATGAATTCCTCGCTGCCCTTGTTGCGCAGCGCGCGCACCGGGATGACCGGGAGGCGCGGATCGATCTGCACGCTCGCCACCGCATCGCGCGCATTGGCGCGGAAGAACGCGGTCTTGAAGGCCGGGTGGGCAATCGATTCGCTGGCACAGGCAAAGCGGGTGCCAAGCTGCACCCCGCTCGCGCCCATCTCGAGGTAGCTCGCAATCATCTCGCCCCGACCGATGCCGCCTGCGACGAAGACGATGTGGTCTGCGGCCAGCGCCGGCAGAAATTCCTGCGCCAGGACCGAGGTCGAGACCGGGCCGATATGGCCGCCCGCTTCCGATCCCTCGATCACCAGCGCGTCGGCGCCGGAACGGAACAGCTTCTTGGCCAGGGCCAATGTCGGCGCGAAGACCAGTACTTTGGCGCCGAACGCCTTGATCGCCTCAACCGCGCCCTTGGGCGGAATGCCACCCGCGAGCACGACATGGCTCACCTTGTGCCGCGCGCAGACCGCGACCAGATCAAGCAGGCGCGGGTGCATGGTGATGAGGTTCACACCAAACGGCTTCGCCGTCAGCGCCGCAGTCGCGGTGATTTCGGCGTCGAGCAGTTCGGGCGTCATCGCCCCGCAGGCAATCACGCCAAAGCCGCCGGCATTGCTGATCGCGGCCACGAGATTGCGCTCGGAAACCCAGCTCATCGCGCCGCATAGCATGGCATGTTCGGTACCAAGGAACTCTGCACCGCGCGCCATCAGCGCTGCGGTCTTGGGGTATGCGATCATCAGCAACGTCTCGTCTTGCGCGGCCTGCGAGGGACGGCCCTTAGGGCCGCATCGTGGCGGCAACAAGGCGGGATGTGCGCGCAGCAATCGGCAATCTCGATTTCTCCGCGTGCATATAGCCTTTTTGTCGATTGTTCGGCGGCGCGTATTGGGCAAGACATCGGGCCGTTCCCCTTGCCTGCCTGAGCCGAGAACCAGTCCAACAAGGGCTGGCCCGGGTCGCACCCCGCCTTCCGGTCCTGAAAAAGGTGCCGGGAGGCGGGACTTCATCCCGCCAGACGCCTGACGAGCCGGCCGAACGCCGCCGATGCGGCCAGGTCCAGAGACGGGCGTTGCGCGCAGCGACAGGATCGCGCACCGAAGGTTGGGGGCGGCATGCCTGTTTATTAACCATTCCAATGCATTCTGAGCGCTGGGGACAAGCAATCAGGAAGCACCTAGTCCGTGGCAAGGCAGGCGTTCGATGGACTGGACGGCTTGCGGGGTATCGCCTCGCTCAGCGTGGGCGTGCTGCATGTGGACGGCCTGATCCTGCATTGCGGCTTTAACTCCATGACCTTTCTTGCCGTCGATTTCTTTTTCTGCCTCAGCGGTTTCGTCCTGTCCCATGCCTATGGCGCGCGGCTGGCCGAAGGCACGCTGCGGCCCGGCAGGTTCTTTGTGCTGCGCATTTGCCGTCTCTATCCGATGATCCTTGCCGGGGCCGGGCTGGCGCTTGCCGTCGGGCTGATCATGCGTCCGGCACCGGTGCATGAAACCCTCGCGATGGGCCTTGGGACACTCCTGCTTGTTCCCGCCGGCTTCGCTTTCGGCGATATCGCGTTTCCCCTCAACAATGTCTTTTGGTCCCTGCTATTCGAACTGGGCGCGGGGGTAGCGTTCGCCTACCTCGCCAGCAGTCGCGACCGGGTATGGATGATGATCGCGGCGGCCAGCGCGGTCATCCTCCTGATCGTGGCCTCGAAGGGCGTGGGTCCCGGCCTGCTCGGCTTCGGCAATCCGGTGCTGTTCCTGTTCGGGGTGCCGCGCGTGCTCTTGCCATTTGCACTGGGCGTTCTGGTCGAACGCAAGTTTGCCGCCAGCCAGCCCAGCCGAACAACATCGCCGTTACTGCCTGCCCTGGTGCTGGTGACCGTGCTGTTCTGCATCCCCGGTCACCGGCGGTTTGCCGCCCTGATCTGCACCGTGGTGGCCGTTCCGCTGATTGTCTGGCTTGGCGCCTGCGCTTCGCAGATCCGGGCAGGCCGCGTGTCGACGCTGATGCACCATTTGGGCGCAGTGTCCTATCCGTTCTATGCGGTGCACCTTCCGCTGGTCCTGCTCTGCGGAGCCGTCGCAACGAGCACCGATCTCGGCATGGCCGGGCGCTGGGCGCTTTCGGCCACGGCGCTCATGGCCGGATGGCTGCTATCCTTCTGGCTGGAGCGGCGATGGGACCATCCGGCCCGCACTTCGCTGGCCCGCCGCGCCGCTGCAAACCGGGCCGCGCCCGCGCCAGCTTAGGCCGCGTCGAGCTCATAGGCGGTGTGCAGCACGCGCACCGCGAGTTCGACTTCGTCCGAATCGATCAGCACCGAAACCTTGATCTCGCTCGTCGAAATCGCCTGGATGTTAATTCCGCGATCGGCCAGCGCCTTGAACATGGTCGCGGCGACACCGGCGTGGCTGCGCATACCCACGCCCACTACCGAAACCTTGGCGACCTTGCTGTCCGCGATCATGCGGTAATAGCCGATCTGCTCCTTGCGCTCCTCGAGCAGCGCCTGCGTGCGCGCGAGGTCCGCCTGCGGGCAGGTAAAAGTCACGTCTGTCTCGCCTTTGTCCTTGGCGATGTTCTGGATGATCATGTCGACGTTGATGTTCGCTTCGGCGAGCGGGCCGAAGATCGCCGCCACCGCACCGGGACGGTCCGCGACGCGGGTCAGCGTCACCTTGGCCTCGTTCTTGTCGGCGGCAATGCCGGTGATCAGCTGGCGTTCCATGTCGGTTCCTTCCAGAATTTTGGCCAGTTCTTCATCGCTCACGATCATCGTGCCGGGGATGCTGTCGGCCGGCGGGGCGCTTTCGTCGATGAACGAGGACAGCACCTGCACGCGCACGCCTTCCTTCATCGCAAGGCTGACCGAGCGTGTCTGCAACACTTTCGAGCCGACCGAAGCAAGCTCGAGCATTTCCTCGTAGGTCACATACTTGAGCTTGCGCGCCTTCGCCACGATGCGCGGATCGGTGGTGTAGACGCCATCGACATCGGTGTAGATGTCGCAGCGATCCGCCTGGACCGCCGCCGCCACGGCCACCGCAGAGGTATCGGAGCCGCCGCGGCCCAGCGTCGTCACGCGGCCGTCTGGGTCCAAGCCCTGAAAGCCCGGGATCACCGCAATCTCGCCCGCCGCCATCGAGGCCAGCAGCGCGTCCGATGTGATATCCTCGATCCGCGCGGCGGCATGGGCATCGTCGGTGCGAACGGGAAGCTGCCAGCCGAGCCAGGAGCGCGCCTTGCAGCCGAGCGCCTGCAGATGGAGCGCGAGCAGCCCGGACGTGATCTGCTCGCCCGCCGCCACCACCACGTCGTATTCGGCGCGGTCATACAGCGCGTTCGCTTCGCGGCAGAAGTTCACGAGCCGGTCGGTCTCGCCCGCCATGGCCGAGACGACCACCGCGACTTCGTGCCCCGCTTCCTGCTGGCGCTTGACGATGCCGGCCACGCGGCGGATGCGCTCGGTCCCGGCCATCGAAGTGCCGCCGAATTTCATCACGATCCGGGCCACGTCACCTCTCCCGCAGCAATGCTGAACATTCCCCCGCAGCCTCTCGACCGGACGGACGCGGCGCTTTAGAGTCGCCGCATGAGCAATGCAACCACCGCTACCACGATCAGACCCGAGGAAGCCGCCCATTTCGGCAAGCTGGCCGCCGAATGGTGGGATCCCAAGGGCAGCTCGGCGATGCTGCACAAGCTGAACCCGGTGCGGCTCGCCTTCCTGCGCGAAGCCATCGATTCGCACTTCGCTGCCGATCCACGCGGCCTGCGCCCGCTCGCCGGTCGCCGCGCGCTCGATGTCGGCTGCGGCGCCGGGCTGCTTGCCGAGCCGCTGGCTCGGATGGGTGCGAGTGTTACGGCAGTGGATGCGGCCGAGGAAAATATCGCCGCCGCCCGTGCCCATGCCGAGGGCAGCAGCCTCGCCATCGATTATCGCCACGGCGAACTGGCGGCGCTCGGCCTTACCGGCTTCGATCTCGTCACCTCGATGGAAGTGATCGAGCATGTGGCCGACAAGGCCGCCTTCATCGCGGGCCTGGTGGCGACGGTGGCCGAGAACGGCCTCCTCGTCATCTCCACCCCCAACCGCACCACCGCCTCGCGCCTGCTGTTGGTCGGCGCGGCGGAAACGGTCGGCCTGGTCCCCAAGGGCACGCACCACTGGGAGGACTTCATCACCCCGCTCGAACTCAGCGATCTGCTGGCGGAAGCCGGCTTCGCGATGGGCAATCCCCGGGGCATCTCGTGGAGTCCGCTCAAGGGCCTCCACCTCTCGGACGACATGTCGCTCAACTACATCGTCACCGCGCGCAGATTGGAAGGGGTGCAAGCCTGATGGCGACCGGAAAAGTCTTCGAACGCCACAAGCAGGCATGGACCACCGACGAGGTGCAGAAGCTGCATATGCTGGCCAAGAAAGGCATGGCGCTCAAGGGCCTCGCCAAGGCGCTCACCCGCAGCGAAGAATCGATCAAGATCCGCGCCAAGGCAGATGGATTGGCAATCGAAAAGCTGCGCTGAGGGGCGGGATCTTCAATCCCGCTTCATCTCCGCGAAGGCCGGAATGACGAACCGAGGGCCGTGCCGGCCTACGCTACCGGAGTAGGCAAGAACTTTTCGACCAGATCGCGCGCCAGCCGTGCCGGGCGCAGCGTGGTCGCATCAAGGCAGCACCAGCTCGATTTGACTTCGGCGAGAACGTCCTCGCCGCGCTTGATGATCGTTTCGTAAAACGCCCGCGCGCCCTGCACGCGTTCCAGGATCACGTGCGCGATCACCGGATCGTTGAGGAACGTTGGCCGCCGGTAGGTGATGTTGTGGTTGGTCGCGACCCAGACGAGGTCTGCCACCGCCTGCGCCGGAGCAAACGCGCGCCAGTGGCCGACGACGGCATCCTGCACCCACTTGAGGTAGGACGCGTTGTTGACGTGCCCCATGAAGTCGATGTCAGCGGGATCGACGGTGATCGCAAAGGCGAAGGGGCGCGCGGTATTCACATCTGTGTAGATACCACGCGAGCGCCCCCCTGAACAGGGCGGCCACGGTGTCTTTTTGTGTCATTTCAACCCAGTTCGGCAGCCCACTCGGCCTCCTTGAAGCCGACCAGCAGCCCGCCCGGATACTCGACGATCGGGCGCTTGATAACCGATGTGTTGGCCGCGAGCACAGCAGGCGCACCGTCGCCCGCCAGCGCGGCCTGATCTGCTTCGGAGAGTTTGCGGAAGGTCGTCCCCGCCCGGTTGACCACTTTGTCGAGCCCCGCCGCCGCGATCCACCCCGCCACCTGTGCCGGATCCGCGCCCTGCTTCTTGTAGTCGTGGAAGGTGTGGGCAATCCCGCGCACGTCGAGCCAGGTGCGCGCCTTCTTCACCGTGTCGCAGTTGGGGATGCCGTAAACCGTGATCGTCATGCACCAGTCCTCGAAAAGCGGTGCACCCGGTTCGGCGTCCCCGCAAACAGCGTGTAGTCCTCGTAATAGGCCTCGCGGCCCCGGCGCTGCATCTCGGCATGCTCGGCCACCCGTCGCCACGCCAGCGCCGCTGCCTCGTCCACCCATTCGCTGATCGCCACGACTTCGCCGTCCTCGGCGGTGTAGCTCTTGAACGAGATGTAGCCGGACTGCGTGGCGGCGAGTGCTTCCATCGCATCGGCATCGGCGGAATAGGCCGCCGCATCGATATCGGCGCGCTTGCGGTTGCGGAAGACGACGAGGAACATGGCACCCCTTTGGCGCAGCAGGCGTGACTTTTGCAACAATTTGCGCGAAGGCGCTGCGCCATGAGCTTCAACACCTTCGGCCACGCATTCCGCTTCACCACCTGGGGGGAAAGTCACGGACCCGCCCTTGGCGCGGTCGTCGATGGCTGCCCGCCGGGCCTTGTGATCAGCGAGGCGGACATCCAGCCCTTCCTCGATGCGCGCCGCCCCGGCCAATCGCGCTTCACCACGCAGCGGCAGGAGCCGGATCAGGTGCGCATCCTCTCGGGCGTGTTCGAAGGGCGCACCACAGGCACCCCGATCAGCCTGATGATCGAGAACGTGGACCAACGCTCGAAGGACTACGGCGATGTCGCCAAGGCCTATCGCCCGGGCCATGCCGACTATGCCTACGACGCCAAGTACGGCTTCCGCGACTATCGCGGCGGCGGGCGCTCCAGCGCGCGCGAAACGGCAGCACGCGTCGCGGCGGGCGCAGTGGCGCGGCTGGTGATCCCCGAAGTCACCGTCCTAGGCTGGGTCAGCGCCATCGGCGGCGACGCGATCGATCCGCTAAACTTCGATCCCACCGAGATCACCCGCAACCCCTTTTTCTGCCCCGACGCCAAGGCCGCCGCGCGCTGGGAGGCGCTGGTCGACAATGCCCGCAAGGCCGGCTCCTCGCTTGGCGCCGTAGTCGAATGCACCGCTACCAGCGTCCCCGCCGGCTGGGGCGCGCCGCTCTATGCCAAGCTCGATGCCGAACTCGCCCACGCGATGATGGGCATCAATGCGGTCAAGGGCGTCGAGATCGGCGATGGCTTCGCTGCTGCCGCCAACACCGGCGAGGGCAATGCCGATCCCATGCGCCCCGGAAATGGCGAGACCCCGGTCTTCACCGCCAACCATGCGGGCGGCATCGCGGGCGGCATTTCGACCGGCCAGCCGGTCCACGTGCGCGTGGCATTCAAGCCCACGTCGTCGATCCTCACGCCCGTGCCCACGATCACGCGCGAGGGCGATGCCACCGAGCTCTTCACCAAGGGCCGCCATGATCCTTGCGTCGGCATTCGCGGCGTACCCGTGGTCGAGGCCATGATGGCGCTCGTTCTGGCGGATCAGAAGCTCCTGCACCGGGCGCAGTGCGGGTAACTGCGCGCCAGTCAATCGTCATTGCGAGCGTAGCGAAGCAATCCAGGGCAGACGCGTACAACCGCTCTGGATTGCTTCGTCGCTGCGCTCCTCGCAATGACGATGGTTAGGCGTGCCCCGCCTTGCCTAAACCACCAGTCCCGCTAGTCTCCGGCCCCAAACCAGCCGGGGAGCGGAACACTTGGGCAAGCGCCTGACTCTTTACATCGTAATCGCCATGTTTGCCGGCATTGCCACCGGCTATGCACTCAACGTGTCCTATCCGGCGGACAGCAAGACCCTGGCGCAAATCGCCGATCTGCTGAAGCTTCTTCCCGAGGTGTTCCTGCACCTCATCAAGATGATCATCGCGCCCCTCATCCTGGCGACGCTGGTCACCGGCATCGCCAGTATGGGAGACAGTTCGGCGCTCGGCCGCATCGGCGGGCGGGCGCTGGCCTGGTTCATTACCGCCAGCCTCATCTCGATCAGCCTCGGCCTCCTGCTGGTCAACCTCTTCCAGCCGGGCGCGGGGCTCAATATCACCTCGGCCGCGCCGGTCAGCGATCTGGCCACGGCAGACTTCACCGTGCGCCACTTCGTGCTCGAGGTGTTCCCCACCAGCGCGCTCGATGCGATGGCCAAGAACAATGTCCTGCAGATCCTGATTTTCTCGCTGTTTGCCGGCGTCGGGTTGTCGGCAATGGGCGAGGACGGCGCGCCGCTCGTGCGCGGGGCCGAAGCGCTGGCGAGCCTGATGCTTACGATCACCGACTATGTCATGCGCTTTGCCCCCTTCGCCGTGTTCGGGGCGCTGTCCTCGGTGATCGCGACGCGCGGCGTGGGGATCATCGTCACTTACGGCGTGTTTGTCGGCGAGTTCTACTTTGCGCTGCTGCTGCTCTGGGTCATTCTGCTCGGCCTAGGCGGCATATTCCTCGGCAAGCGGGTAATCCTGCTGGCGCGCTACATCCGGGAGCCGCTGCTGCTGGCGTTCTCCACCGCGAGCAGCGAGAGCGCGCTGCCCAAGCTGTTCGAGCAGCTCGACCGATTCGGAGTGCCGCGCCGTATTTCGGGCTTCGTGCTGCCGCTGGGCTACAGCTTCAATCTTGATGGCTCGATGATCTACACCAGCTTCGCGACGCTGTTCATCGCGCAGGCCTACAATATCCATCTCTCGGCCGGGCAGCAGATCGCCATGCTGCTCACGCTGATGATAACCTCGAAGGGTATTGCCGGGGTGCCGCGCGCCAGCCTCGTGGTGATCGCGGCGACGCTCACACAGTTCGGCCTGCCGGTGGAAGGCGTCGCGCTGCTGCTCGGCGTCGACACCTTCCTCGACATGGGCCGCACCGCCACCAACGTGGTCGGTAATGCCGTGGCGACCACGGTCATCACCAAGTGGGAAGGTATGCTCCAGCCGCCGATGGACCCGGATGCACCCGAAGCCTTGCCCCCGCATGATACGCCGGAACACGGCCGGAGGGGTCTGCACCTCGATCCGGAGGTGTAGCCACCCGCTCCTCCATGCGTGCCACCAAAGATTCGTCATTGCGAGCGCAGCGAAGCAATGACGATTAAGCGGGTGGTGGCGATGGCCGGGCAGCCTACTTTTTCGCGTCTTTCGCCAGCGTCACCGGCTGGAACATCCCGAGCCCGCACGAGCCCAGCTGTCCTTGCGGCCCGCCGCCATTGCGGATCACGGTGATGATATCGACGTTGCACAGCTGCGAAAGCGAGGTCGAATAGGAGAAGGCCCGCTCGAAGCCGAGGCTGCTGCAGCGGTACGGCAGCGTGTTGCGATACCACTTCGTCCCGCTCACTCGGAAATCGATAGTCCAGTCGTCGCGCACGCGGCTTTCCTGAATCGCAGTGATCGGAATGCAACTCACCGCCGGACCGGTCGATGTGGCGGCGGGGACATCGGCGGCATGGCCGTTGCTACCCGAAGCGGCTCCGGGCCGGGGAGCGCAGGCGCCAAGTGCCATCGCGGCGGCAGCAGACAGCGAAACAAGGGCGGCGGTCCTCAAAGCACTCATGGCTTTTTCTCCTTGGCTTGCCGCGCCCCACTTTTGTGAGTCGCGGGTTTCCCCCCCTTCTCGGGAATCTTCTCCTTGAAGGTGCAAAGGTCAACCACTTCGCAGCGCCAGCATTCGGGGCTGCGCGCCTTGCACACATAGCGCCCGTGCAGGATCAGCCAGTGATGCGCGCCCACACGGAAGGGCTGCGGCACTTTCTTCTCGAGCTGCTTCTCGACCGCCAGCGGGGTCTTGCCCTTGGCCAGACCGGTGCGGTTGCCGACACGGAAGATATGCGTGTCGACCGCAAAGGTTTCCGCCCCGAAGGCGCAGTTAAGCACGACATTGGCAGTCTTGCGCCCCACGCCGGGCAGCAGAGTGAGCGCGTCGCGATCATTGGGCACCTCGCCGCCATGCTCGCGAACGAGGATCTCAGCCATGGCCATCACGTTCTTGGCCTTGGAGTTGAACAGCCCGATCGTCTTGATGTGCTCCTTGAGGCCCTCTTCGCCGAGTTCCAGCATCTCGGCAGGCGTCTTCACTTTGGCAAACAGCGCGCGGGTCGCCTTGTTGACGCCGACATCGGTCGCCTGCGCCGAAAGCGTGACCGCGACGAGGAGTTGATAGACATTGCCGTATTCGAGTTCGGTCTCCGGCGCGGGGTTGGTCTCCGCCAGCCGCCGGAAGAACTCGAAGATCTGGTCCTTCTTCAAAGCCCGAGCACCTCGGGCATCGCATAGCGCCGCGGCTCCTTGCCGAGCAGCCAGAGCGCCGCGCGCACCGCCCCGCGGGCAAAGATCGCGCGGTTTTCGGCAAGATGCGACAGCGAAAGCCGCTCGTTGTCGGCAAGGAAATGGACCGTGTGATCGCCCGCGACAGTGCCGCCGCGCAGCGCCGCAAAACCGATCGTGCCGGCCTTGCGCGCGCCGGTCACGCCGTCGCGCCCGCGCACTGATTCGTCATCCAGCCGCACGCCGCGCCCCGCAGCCGCCGCCTCGCCCAGCAGCAGCGCCGTGCCCGAAGGCGCGTCGACCTTCATGCGGTGGTGCGTCTCGACGATCTCGATATCCCAGTCCTCGCCCAGCCGACCCGCCGCCTCGCGCACCAGATGCGCCAGCAGGGTCACGCCGAGCGAAGTATTGCCCGTCTGCAGTACCGGGACGCTCACTGCGGCGGCATCGACCAACCAGTGATGCCGCTCGGCCAGCCCCGTCGTACCGACCACGATCGGGATCCCGGCATGGATCGCCGCATCGAGATTGAACTCCAGCGCGCCCGGCGCCGAAAAATCGACCATGACATCGCTTGCCTGAGCCAGCGCCAGGGGATCGCCGCCCTGATCGATCCCGCCCGCGTGCTCGTGCCCGGCGGCGGCAATGGCGTCCACCAGCGCTTGCCCCATGCGTCCAGCGCTGCCGATAATGCCTATGCGTGCCATTGATCACCTCGTGTCTGGCGTGCTTCATGGCCGCGATGCAGACCATTCGCAACATCGTCATCCTGACAGGGGCCGGGGTCTCTGCCGAAAGCGGGATCGATACCTTCCGCAGCGCCGGGGGCCTATGGGAACAGCACCGCGTCGAGGATGTCGCCACCCCTGAAGGCTTCGCCCGCGATCCCGATCTCGTCCTGCGCTTCTACGACATGCGCCGGGCGGCGATCCAGACCAAGCAGCCCAACGCCGCGCACCAAACGCTGGGCCGGCTGGAGCGCGAATGGCCGAAGAAAGTGCCCGGCGGCAGCGTCACGCTCGTTACCCAGAACGTCGATGATCTTCACGAACGCGGCGGCTCGCTCGGTGTGATCCACATGCACGGCGAACATCTCACGGTCTGGTGCACCGCCTGCGACACCCGGCATAGCTGGACCGGGCCGCTTGTCCATCGCCCACCCTGCCCTGCCTGCGCGGCCACCGCGCTGCGCCCCGATGTCGTGTGGTTCGGCGAAGTGCCCTATCGCATGGATGAGATCTTCGCCGCGTTATCGGAGGCCGACCTCTTCGTCTCGATCGGCACCTCGGGCGCGGTCTATCCCGCCGCTGGCTTCGTACGCACCGCCAAGGATCTCGGCGCGGCCACGCTCGAGCTCAACCTCGATCGCTCGCAGGGTTCCTCTTGGTTCGATGAAACCCGCCTCGGCCCCGCCAGCGAGGTCGTGCCTGCGTGGGTGGATGAGTTGCTAGCCAGCTGACGCGCAGGCCCGGCACTCCGGGTCCTTGGCAATCCGCATGGTGCGCAGCGCGGGCTTCAGCCCGTCGAGGACATGGACTTGCCCCCACTGCGGATCGCCCAGCGTCGAAACGCCCTCCAGCAGCACCCGCAAGGCCGCCATCGCGCCAAACGCCCCCACCATGCCGACCATCGCGCCCAGCACACCGGTATCGGCGCAGGTATCGCAATCCTCCGCATCAAACGCATCGCCGACAAAGCAGCGATAACAGGCATGGTCCGCGCGGTGCCCGGCAAAGTTCGCGACCTGCCCCTGAAACCGCCCGAGCGCCGCACTGGTGAGCGAAATGCCGGCCGCGACGCAGGCATCCGATACCGCCAGCCTTGTGGCGAAGTTATCGCAGCCGTCGAGCACTACATCCGCGCCGGCGATCAGCTCGGCCGCATTGCCGCGCGTCAGCCGGGTCACATGCGCCGAGCCGACCAAGGCCGGATCGAACGCCTTGAGCCACTCTGCGGCCGCTTCGGCCTTGGGCCGGCCAATGTCGCCGGTTGCAAAGATCGTCTGGCGCTGGAGGTTCGAGGCATCGACCACGTCGTCGTCGATCAGGGTCAGCTGCCCGATCCCAGCACCCGCCAGATATTGCAGCGCCGGGCTGCCGATGCCGCCAAGCCCGACCAGGACGACATGGCTCTGGACCAGTTTGGCCTGCCCCGCGCCGCCCACTTCAGGAAGGACGATGTGGCGGGCGAAGCGGTCGAGGCGGTCTGGATTCATGGAAGTGAGTTAGGGAGAAAGAGAGCGAAATGCGAGAGCCATCGCCCTCGCGCTCCGAGTCCCTGGTGAATGACGGTGACGTCATGGCTCGCGGCGAAGCCGCAGGTTCAAAGCCGCTTTGCGGATTGCGCGCCTCGGCAGAGCAAACCGGCCAACACTCGGGAGCGCGAGGGCGATGGCCCTCGCATCTTCCCTTACGTCCTCAGTCTTCCAGCTGCCGCAGCAAGGTCCGCACATCGCCGTCCATATCGGCGTCACGCGTGCGCAGTTCCTCGATCAGGCGCACCGCGTGAATCACGGTCGAGTGATCGCGTCCGCCGAACTTGCGACCGATCTCGGGGTACGAGCGCGGCGTCAGCACTTTGGCGAGGTACATCGCGACTTGGCGCGGGCGCACGACCGCGCGGGCGCGGCGCTTGCTCGCCATCTCGGTGCGGTCGACGCGGTAGAACTGGCAGACCATGCGCTGGATCTCGTCGATCGTGATCCGGCGGCGGTTGGCCGAGAGGATATCGGTGAGCTGCTCCTCCGCCAGCTGGAGCGAGACCGGCTGACCGGTCAGCTGGGCATAGGCAATCAGCTTGTTGAGCCCGCCGACGAGTTCGCGCACGTTGCGATTGATCGTACGCGCAAGGAACTCGATCACATCCGCCGGCACTTGCGTGCTGGTGAAGCGCGCGAGGCGGTGCTCGAGGATCTTGCGCCGCAGATCGATGTCAGCCGGCTGGATGTCCGCAACAAGGCCCATCGAGAGGCGCGAGAGCAGGCGCTGTTCCACCCCGTCGAGCGCTTGCGGCGCACGGTCGGCGGCAACGACGAGGCGCTTGCCCGCGCTCATCAGCGCATCGATCGTGTGGAGGAATTCCTCCTGCGTCGAAGACTTGCCGATGATGAACTGGATATCGTCAACGAGCAGCAGGTCGAACCCGCGCAGCCGCGCCTTGAATTCGAGCATTTCGTTCGAGCGCATGGCCTGAACGAACTCGATCATGAAGCGCTCGGCGGAGCAGTAGAAGATGCGCGCGCCCGGGCGGGCGGCGGCATAGGCATGGCCGATGGCGTGGAGCAAGTGCGTCTTGCCCTGCCCGGTCGCGCCCTTGAGGTAGAGCGGCGAGAACTGCGGCGTTTCCAGCGCGGCCATGCGCTGCGCGGCATTGACCGCGAGCACGTTGGCCGAGCCGCTGACGAATTCGGCGAACGTCAGCGAGGGATCGAGCCCGGTGACCGCGGCATCGGCGCTCAGCGGAACGGCTGCCTGGCGCTGCACGGTGGGAAGCGGCCCGGTATCGTTGGCGGGCATGCCGCCCATGCGCAGTTCGGGCATGGCACGGCGGCGCGGGTGCACGGTGATGCGCACCTGGCGCACTTCCGAACGCGCGATCTTCCATGCGAGCGAAAGCCGGTCGGCAAAGCGGTCGGCAACCCAGTTCGCGGAAAACTCGGTCGGCAGGAACAAGTCGAGCGTGCCGGTTTCCTTGCACAGTGTGCCGACCTGGATCGGCTTGATCCACTGGCTGTGCAGCTGGGGTCCCAGGTCCTTTTTCAGGCCCTGGCTGATGTCAGCCCAATCTGCGGCGAGATCGAGCGCATCCTGGTCCTCGATCATTGCGCTATCCCGTCCCTTCTTGCCCGGAGCGGCCTCTGCCGCCTGGGCCGCGGCGCCCCGTCCGCCGCTGCCTGCAAATTCATCCATTTTCACGCGTCGCTGCCCTAACCCGATGGTCCGCGTCAGCACCCCCTGCCGCAGACAAAGTTCTACCCTCGCCGGGAAAGCACCCCTGCTCCCGGCCATGAAACTTGCGATTGTCGTGACCCCGAATTGGCTGCCGAATCTGCTGAGGCAGGTCCAGCGCCGCATCGGGAAGCCCTGTCTATTGGCCTTGGGGAGGGATTCGCAAGCGCTCGATCGCAAAAAAACTGAAATAAAGAATCTTGACTAGGCAAACGTGGCGGAAATCAATCAAATAATTGATTTCATTGCTTTTTGCAAAGAACTGCCTGCGAATCGGCAGAAAACTGCGACTCGTGCGTGACAAGACCTATGCCGGGCACGGCCAAAAAAGGCGTAACCGAGGTGAAACAAAACGCGGCCGGTGTCATAGACACCAGCCGCGTTCCGTTTTCGTACGTAGTGCGAGTCCGCCAGGACCCGGCACGATGCGAATCAGAGCGAAGCGACTCGCTTCGACAGACGCGACATCTTGCGCGCCACGGTGTTCTTGTGGAGCACACCGCGCGCCACGCCGCGTGCCAGCTCGGGCTGGGCGGCGTGAAGGGCTTCGGCAGCAGCCGTCTTGTCACCGCCCGCGATCGCGGCCTCGACCTTCTTGACGAAGGTGCGGATGCGCGAGAGGCGGTTGCCGTTGATCTCGGCACGGTTGGCGTTGCGACGAATGCGCTTACGGGCTTGCGGCGTATTGGCCATGTCTGTCCTGTTTCAAGAGCTCTGGCAGCCCGCTTGCCACGGGCCGCAAACAATCCGGTTCATCCCGGCAAGGCGACGAGCCCTCCGGGAAAGCGCGGCCCATAACTGCGGCATGGCGAATCGTCAACAGTTTGAGACGTCAACCAGTTCACGCCAGCTTCACAAGCTTGACCGGAAGGCCGTCGCGCGGCTTCGGGATCGGCCAAGCCTGCCACGTCGGGGCATAGCCCGGTTCCACCTCGACCCGGTAGCGGGTCAGGATGTGGTGCACCAAAAGTTTGGTCTGCATTGTCGCGAAGTGGAGGCCCAGGCACATATGTGCGCCGCCGCCATAGGGGATCCAGGCGTATTTGTGCCGCGCCGCGACGGCTTTGGGCGTGAAGCGCAGCGGGTCGAAGCGCTCGGGCTCCGGCCAGAGCGCCGGATCGGCATGGACCGCCGAGGCGCTCACATCCACGTCGGTACCGGCGGGAATCCGGAAGCCCCGGAACGTGAAATCCTTCAGGGCCCGGCGCGGGGTCGACGGCACCGGCGGCATGATCCTGAGCGCCTCCTTCATCGCCATTTCGGCAAGCTCCAGATTGCCGAGGGCATCAAACGCCAGCGGTACGCCGTCACCGCCCGCCGCCGCGCGCGCCTCGGCGCGCAGCTTTTCCTGCCAATCGGGGTTTTTCGCGAGGTGCCAGATGAGCGTGGTGAATGAACTGGTGATGGTGTCGTGCGCGGCCATCATCAGGAAGATCATGTGATCAACCACGACATCTTCCGGCAGCAGATCGCCCTCTCCATCATCACGCCGCGCAAGCGCGAACTGGCTGAACATGTCCTGCCCCGGGTTGGCGCGCCGCTCGCGCAGCAGACCGGTGAAGTACGCGATCATCAGCTTGCGCCCGGCATAGCCCCGGCCCATCGCGGTGAACGGCAGCGGCCGCCGGATCGGTGCGACGGCGGCCTGCACCATGTCGACGAAGGCCTTGTTGAGCATGTCCGCCTCGGGCCCGAACGGCAGGCCGAGGAAACTGGTCGCCGCCGTCTGCAGGGTCAGCGCCTTGATGGCGGGATAGAACTTGCGCGGGCCATCACCCCAGGCTTCCACACCCGCGGCGATATCGGTGTTGAGCAAGTCGCAGTAGTGCCGCATTGGCTCGGGCTTGAAGGCGATCGAAAGGGCGCGCCGGTCGGCCCGGTGCGCGGCGAAATCCATCAGCATCAGGCCGCGCGGGAACAGCAGGTTGAGCACCGGACCCCAGCCCTGTTCGGACGAGAAGATCTTGTCGCGGTCGAACAGCACGAGCTCGTTGGCATCCGGCCCGATCAGTACGACCTGCCGCCGCCCGAACCCGCGCGTGCGGTAAACGTCGCCGTGTTTCGCACGCATGCTCCGGGAGAATCCGATCGGATCGGCCAGCAGCATGAAAGTGGTGCCAACGAGCGGCCAGCCGTCCTCTCCGGGGATCGAGTCGAGCTCGCGCTCGTCTTCCAGCCGGATCCAGTGCGGATTGCCGCGTTCGGACTGCGCATCATGCGGACGAAGGGACCGGGACTGCGGTGCCAGTGTGGCCACGGATCTGCTCCTGCGGGTGCGCTTAACCGACCGGTTAATGACACACTTGTCAGTAAAGTCAAATCCAGCCGGCGAGTTCCCTGCGGATCAGCGCCTCGAGCATGGCCATGCCCGGCTCGCCAGTGTTGAGGCAGGTGAGCGCGGCGAAATGCGTGCCGCCTGCCGCTTCGAAATCCTCTCGCCCGCGAATGCCGAGCTCCTCGATCGTCTCGAGGCAATCGGAGGAGAACCCCGGCGCGGCAACGACCATGCGGCGAATGCCATTGCTGGCCTGCACCTTGATCACGTCGTCGGTCGCGGGCTCGAGCCACTTGGCGCGGCCGAAGCGCGACTGGAAGCTGGTCGCCACCTTGAGCTCCGGATGCGAGACGGCAAAGGTTTCGCCCAAGAGGCGCGCGGTCTTCTGGCAGTGGCAGTGATAGGGATCGCCAAGCCGCAAGGTGCGCTCGGGCATGCCATGGAAGCTCAGCACCAGCAGCTCGGGCTCGAAAGCAAGCGCGGCAAACTGCGCGGCAATATCCTTGTGCATGGCCGCGATCGCCAGCGGATCGTCGAAATAGGGCGGCAGGGTGCGCAGCGCGGGCAGGCGGCGACGATCCTTGATCCAGTTCGCCACGGCATCGAGTGCGCTCGCCGTGGTCGCGCCCGAATATTGCGGATACATCGGCGCGATCAGAATGCGCTCGCAACCATCGGCCAGCAGCTTGTCAAGCTCCACCGCCATCGCGGGCTTCTGGTAGCGCATGGCGTAGCGCACGATCACGGTATCGCCGAGCCCCCCGGCGTTGAACCGCGCCTGCAGTGCACGCGCCTGCGCGGCGGTGTGGAAGGCGAGCGGCGAGCCGTCCTCTGTCCAGACCTGGCTATAGGCATGCGCCGACTTCCTCGGCCGCGTGCGGAGCACCAGCCCGCGCAGGATCGGCTGCCAGACAATCTGGGGGATTTCCACGACGCGGCGGTCGGAGAGGAATTCCGCCAGATAGCGGCGCACGGAGGATTCATCGGGCGCATCGGGCGTGCCGAGGTTGACCAGGAGCACCCCGATCTTGCCGGTGAGAATCCGGGGATGGTCGGCAGGTTGGTCCATGGCGCTGGTCAAAGGCCTTCAGAAAGCAGGGGTAGGCGGCGGAAGCGCAGTCCTGTGGCAGAAAACAGCGCGTTGGCAATGGCCGGCGCGACCGCGGTCGTCGCCAGCTCGCCCGGATCGAACGGTTGCTCGTCCGACTCGGCAAACGCAATATCAACCTTCGGGCAATCAGCAAGCAGCGGCAGGCCCAGTTGGGACAGTCGCCCAGCGGTCGGCAAGCCCGCGGCATAGCCGGTGCTCCCCCCGATCGCCTGCGCCAGCGCAAAGAGCATCCCGCCCTCGACCTGCTGGCGCGCGATATCGACGTTCACGATCCGCCCGATGTCGAGCCAGGCCGAAAGCTGGTCGACCCGGATCGCGCCTTCCTCCTGCCGCGCGGTGGCAACCACGGCGATGAAACCGCTGCGCAGGCCCTCGGACGCGGCAAGGTCCATGCGGTGGCAGGCGATCCCCTGGCCCGAGGCATCGGCCCCGCCGCCCCACATCGCCATGCGCGCCGCACCGACCAGACAGGCAGCGAGGCGCGGCTGCCCCGAAAGCATGCCGATGCGGTAGGAGAGCGGCTCCGCTCCGCCGAAATGCGCGCACTCGTCGACAAAACTCTCGGTGAAGAACGCGCTGTAGCCATGGGCATTGCCACGAAAGCGCGCGGTGGGCAGCGGCAGCGAAACCGGCACGTGATCGACCGCGCGCTCCGGGACGCCATAGAGCGGCATCGCGCCCTCGCAGGCGAGCGGATCGGCGCGGCCTTTCGCGGCGGCCTGCGCATCCACGGCCTCCTTGTCATCGAGCAGCCGCGCGCCTGCCTCGATGGCGGTGGCAGGCAGCGCCATGCGCGTGCGCCAACCCAGCAACTGGCGCTTGTCCGGCCCGATCGAGGCGGACAGCAGCGCGGAAACCGGCGTGCGCGGATAACCCGCGAGCGATTCCTCCCAGCGCGACCACATGAGCTGCACCGGCCGGCCCAGCACTTTGGCAATCGCAACGGCTTCGACCGCGATGCGCGCATCGAGCCGCGCATCGAAACTGCCGCCCGCGTGCATCGGATAGACCACGACATGGCTGCGCAGCACCCCCGCCGCGCGCGCTGCCTGCCGCCGCACCAGTTCGGGCGCCTGCGTCGCGAGCCACAGCTCCAGCTTGTCGCCCGTCAGCCGCGCGGTGGCGGTCGCGGTCTCGATCGGGGCATGGAGCGCAGGCTCGATATCATAGCGCGCGGTGAGGCTCGGCTTGGCGAGCAGGGGATCGGGATCGCCTTCTGCCATAAGCCGGATGGCCGCACCCTTGCGCAAGGCGGTGTCGATGCGGTTTTCGAGCGCGGCAGAATCGGCGATCCGCCCCGCGGCATGGAAGCGCGGCTCCATCGCCAGCACCGCCTTGTGCGCGGCATGCCAGGTCTTTGCCGCCGCGGCGACCCAGCGTCTGGACTGGACCACGCCGACCACCCCGGGCACTTTTTCCGCCGCCTTGCGGTCAAAACTGGAAAGTACGGTATCGCCCTGCGGCCCGTGCACGATCGCGGCGTGGACCATGCCCGGCACGCGCACGTCACCCGCAAACACGAAGCTGCCGTCGGCCTTGGCGGGCAAATCGAGCCGGGGGAAGCGCGCGCGCGCGCCTTCGGGGAACTGGCCGGGCCGCTCCTTGGCCGGTTCGGCGCGCAAGGCCGGCGGATCGGGCGGGTCGTAGGCCACCGCGTCCGCGATCAGCGCCGCAAAAACCAGCCGCTGCTTGCCGTTCACGACGAAATGTTCGGCCGTGTCGAGCGTCTCCCAGCTCACGTTCCACTTGGCCGCCGCCGCCTTCATCAGCATCGCGCGCAGGTCAGCGGCCGCCTTGCGCAAGGGGGCTTCGAACGCAGCGAGCGCCGTGCCCTCGGCGGTGATCATCATCGGCTCGCGCTCGGCATGCAGGCGCGCCAGCCAGTCGCCAGGCGTATCCGCCAAAGCGGGCAGGAAGCGCGGCTGCCATAGCGGCGCCCAGCGCGCGGCGAGCACCGGATCACCATAGACCGGACTTGGCGGTGCGGGCTCCACGCCCACGCGCTTCCAGTCCGCGCCAAGTTCGGTGGCCACGATCTGCGCCATGAGCGTGGTGATGCCCTGCCCCATTTCGCAGACCGGCACCGCCACACTCACCGAGCCATCAGCAGCAAGGCGGATGAAACTGTCGAACACGCGCTCGCCCGGCGCGGCCACCAGCGCGCTGGCATAACGGCGCGGCGAGAGCGCGAAAGCCACGAGCAGCGCACCCGCACCGCCCGCGCCGATCAGCAGCCCGCGCCGGGTCAGCCTCATCCCTTCTGCGCGTCCAGCCAGGCCAGCACGCGCTGCGCGATCCCGGCAAAGATGGCCGCCTCTGGGCCATCACCTGCAGCCGAGGGCTCGCCGGCATCGCTCGACTGGCGGATCGCCAGATTGAGCGGCACGCGGCCAAGGAAGGGCAGGCCCGTGGCCTTGGCAGCCGCTTCCGCGCCGCCTTGTCCAAAGGGGTCGCTGCTCTCGCCGCAATGCGGGCAGACATAGCCCGCCATGTTCTCGACCATGCCGATCAGCGGAACATCGCCCTGCTCGAACAAGCGGATCGCACGCGCGGCATCCATCAGCGCGAGGTCCTGCGGGGTCGAGACGATCACCGCGCCCGCGGGTTTGTGTTTCTGGAGCATGGTCAGCTGTACGTCGCCCGTCCCCGGCGGCAAGTCGACGATGAGGATTTCGGCATCCCCCCAATGCGCATCGATCAGCTGCCCAAGCGCGTTGCCCGCCATCGGCCCGCGCCAGGCGATCGCTTGCCCCGGCTGGACGAGATGGCCCATCGAGAGCATCGGCACGCCCCACGGGCTCGGCACCGGATGCATCTTCTGATTTTCGGCTTCGGGCTTGCGGCCCTCGGTCGCCAGCAGGCGCGGCTGCGATGGGCCATAGATATCGGCATCGACGAGGCCGACCTTGCGCCCCAGCCGCGCCATTGCCACCGCAAGATTGGCCGAAAGCGTCGATTTGCCGACGCCGCCCTTGCCCGAGCCCACCGCGATAATGCGGCGAGTGACACGCTCGGCGGTCATCCCGACGCGCACGTCTGCCGCCCCGGCGGCGCGCGCCGCTTCGCGCACTTTGGCTTCCAGCGCATCCCGTCCCGCGCGGTCGAGCCCGCTCACTTCGAGAATGATCGAGGCGGTTTCGCCCTCGGCCCGCACGGTCTGCAGCCGCGCGCCAGCGGCCATGCGCAGCGCCTGTTCGAGTGCCGTCTGATCGAGGCTCAATGCCGGTATCCCATGCCTGACGAGCATATGCCCTAACGGACGCCCCCTAGCAGAGGAAATTTGGCAGGGAGACACTGTTTTTAACCGCAGAGCGTACCTATAGTCGTGCCTATGATTTCTTTCGGTGAACGAATGTCGCGGATCGGCCTTGCTATGGCCGGCAAGAAAAGCCCCTGGGGCGCGGGCGAAGCGGAAAGCGGGGAGCCTTCGGGCGAGCCGTCCGCCGACGGCGGCGATGCTTCGCCAGAAAGTCCGCCACCGCCGCGCGGCGGCAATGGACCGCGCAATCCGTGGCTGCCGCCATCTGGAGGCAACGAACGCCGCGGGCAAACCCTCGAAGACCTGTTCAAGCGCCGCGGTGGCGGCAGCGGCGGTCCCGGCTTCCGCCTGCCCCAGCGCCCCGGCGGCGGCTCTTGGGTGCCGGTAGCCATCGGCATCGTCGTGCTGCTCTGGCTCGGCGCTACGATGGTTCACCGCGTGTCCCCGCAGGAAAAGGGCGTGGTCACCACCTTCGGCGCTTATAGCCACACCATTGATTCCGGCGTCTCGCTGACGCTGCCCTGGCCGATCCAGGCCGTCTCGGTGGAGGACGTCACCTCGATCCGCCGCGATTCGATCCCCGAGGGCGATGGCGAGCGGCTGATGCTGACGGGCGACCAGAACCTCGTCGACCTCACTTATCTCGTCCGCTGGAACATCAAGGACATCAAGCTCTACACCTTCCAGCTCGCCGAACCCGACGCGACAGTGAAGGAAGTGGCCGAGGCGGCGATGCGCCAGTCGATCGCCGAAGTCTCGCTCAACGACGCGATGGGCTCGGGCCGCGCCGCGATCGAGGCCAATGTGCGCGAGCGCATGCAGCGCATTCTCGATGCCTACCGTTCGGGCGTGAAGATCCAGGGTGTCGAAATCAAGAAGACCGATCCGCCGGCCAAGGTCGTCGATGCCTTCAAGGAAGTGCTCGCCGCGCAGCAGGACGCGCAGAGCGAAGTCAACCGCGCCGAGCAATGGGCCAACCAGCTCACGCAGCGCGCGCAGGGTGAGGCGACTGCCTTCGACAAAGTCTATGCCCAGTACAAGCTTGCCCCCGAAGTCACCCGGCGGCGCATGTATTACGAGACGATGGAGCGCGTGCTGAGCCAGACCGACAAGGTCATTCTCGAATCGCCCGGGGTCATGTCCTACGTCCCGCTTCCGGGGCTCAAGCAGACCACGCCTGCCGAACCGGCAGCCAATTCCGGGGAGCACCGCTGAGATGGAACAGACCCTCATCCGGATCTGGGAAGAACAGAAGATCGTATTGATCACCCTCGCGGTCGCGCTCGTCGCCTTGCTCAGCTGCGTCACCGTGGTGGGCGAGCAGGAGCAGGCGGTGATCGTGCGGCTGGGCGAGCCCAACCGCGTCGTCAACCGTTTCCGCCCCAATGCCGATTTCGGCCAGACGGGCGCGGGCATCGTGCTGCGCATTCCGTTCATCGAGCAGGTGGTGCGGATCGACAAGCGCGTGCTCGATGTCGATCTCGAACGCCAGCAGGTCACGTCTGCCGACCAGCGCCGGCTCGAAGTCGATGCCTATGCGCGCTTCCGCGTGATCGATCCGGTCAAGATGTACGAAACCGCCGGCACCGTAGACAAAGTCGCCGAACAGCTTCAGCCGATCCTCAACTCGGTGCTGCGCCAGGAACTGGGCAAGCGCACCTTCGGCTCGCTGCTCACCGCAGATCGCGGGCAGGCCATGGTCAATATCCGCAAAGGACTGGACAAGGAGGCGCGCGAATATGGCGCACAAGTCATCGATGTGCGGATCAAGCGGGCGGACCTGCCCGACGGCGCACCGCTCGAAAGCGCGTTCACCCGCATGAGCACCGCGCGCCAACAGGAAGCCGCCACGATCCGCGCAGGCGGGCAGAAGAACGCCCAGATTATTCGCGCCACGGCCGAGGCGATTGCCGCCAAGACCTATGCCGACAGCTTCGGCAAGGATCCGGACTTCTACGACTTCTACCGCGCGATGCAGAGCTATGACGCGACGTTCTCGCAAAAGGGCAGCAGCACGCAGATCGTGCTCTCACCCGACAATGCCTATCTTCGCCAGTTCAAGGGCGGCAAGTAACCGCACGCGTTTCTGGCCGAACATGTTATTCAATCCCGGTTCAGGCGCCCCCATGTGAAAGCGGGAGCGCGCGGAATCGGAACGGGGACCAGGTGCGCAGGCTCCCGCATTCCGCCGCTCAGATGAAGAGGAATTGCCACGTGCGATACGCTTATGGAGTGACTACGGCGCTGCTCCTCGCCGGCAGCGCTTTGACCCTGACGACAGGTTTTCCGGCGGGCGCCCAGGTGGCGCAGAACGAGCCCACGCAAATGCAGGCAGTGGCCCCGCGCGGCGGCGCCCCGGCCAGCTTTGCCGACCTTACCCAGCAACTCCAGCCGGCGGTGGTCAACATCTCGACCCGCCAGCGCGTGAAGGTGCAGCAGAATGCCAATCCCTTCGCCGGCACCCCGTTCAGCGATCTGTTCGGCGGCGGTCAGGGCGGCGGCCAGCCGCAAACGCGTGAGGCGCAGTCTCTGGGTTCGGGCTTCCTTGTTTCGGCCGATGGCTATGTCGTCACCAACAACCACGTGATCACCGCCGAAGGGCAGGGCGAGATCGAATCGATCACCGTCACGATGACCGATGGCACCGACTTTCCGGCCAAACTCGTCGGCCGCGATGCCGCCTCCGACCTTGCCGTGCTCAAGATCTCCGGTTCGAAGCCCTTCCCGTTCGTGAAGTTCGGCGATTCGCGCCACGCCCGCGTGGGTGACTGGATCATCGCCATCGGCAACCCGTTCGGCCTTGGCGGTACCGTCACCGCCGGGATCATCTCGGCGGTCTATCGCAATACCGGCTCGGGCTCGGCCTACGACCGCTATCTGCAGACCGACGCCTCGATCAACCGTGGCAATTCGGGCGGCCCGATGTTCGACATGGCCGGCAACGTGATCGGCATCAACAACGCAATCTTCTCGCCCACTGGCGGCAGCGTCGGCATCGGCTTTGCCATCCCGGCCGAAATCGCCGCCCCCATCGTCGAGAAGCTGCGCAGCGGCCAGGCGATCGAGCGCGGCTACCTCGGCGTGCGCATCCAGCAGCTTTCGGACGATCTTGCGGCCAGCCTCGGCCTTGCCAAGAACCGCGGCGAGTTCATCCAGTCGGTCGAACCCAACCAAGGCGCGGCCAAGGCCGGCCTGCAGCCGGGCGACGTGGTGGTGCGTGTCGATGGCAAGGACGTCACGCCCGACCAGACGCTCTCGTTCATCGTCGCCAACACCGCGCCGGGCAAGCGCATCCCGATCGATCTCATCCGCAACGGCCAGCGCATGACGGTGCAGGCTGTCGTCGGCAAGCGGCCGAGCGAGGAAGAACTCGCGCAGCAGACGTTCGATCCCGAAGCGCAGCAGGGCGATGACAACGGCTTTGGCGGCCAGGCCAAGCCGAGCAAACCCGCCGGGCCCGTGGTGCAGCAGGCGCTCGGCATTGCCGCGATCCCGCTCACTCCGCAGATCGCCCGCCAGCTTGGCGCCAGCGAGGACACCAAGGGCGTCGTGATCACTGCGGTCGACGATTCGGCGGACGCGGCGGCCAAGGGCCTCCAGCGCGGCGACATCGTGCTTTCAGCGAACTACAAGCCAGTGACGACCGCGGCCGATCTCGAAGCCGTGGTGCGTCAGGCCAAGACCGAAAACCGCGAGGCCGTGCTCCTGCGCATCCAGCGCCGCGGCCAGCCGGCGGTCTACCTCCCGATCCGCATCCGCTGATCGAACGAGCGCACAAGAGGGGCTGGCGGACACTTGTTCGCCAGCCCCTTTTCCATGGCTGCGTTTAACCAGTGGGCCACTGCGAAAGGATCGTGGCTGCGTCGAAATAGTCGCGCCAGTAGGTGATCTTGCCGTCATGAACTTCGAACACACCGGTCACCGGCAGCTCGACCCACTTGTCGGCCAGCCGGTGGCGATCAAGCCGCTCGAGCATCACCACCGGTCCTGACGCGAGTTCGCGCAGGATACGGAACTCGTTCTCCAGCGTCGGGGCGAAAAACGGCTCCAACACCGCCCGCACGCCGGCCGGCCCGGTCACCGTCCCGATCGGCGGCGGGTTGGTATATGCGCAGCCGTCCGCCACATAACGAAGCGCAGCATCGTAATCGAGTGGCTCCATGGCTTTCAGGAAGGCCTTGACTGTCTCGATTGGGCTCATCGGTTGTCTCCATCTCTCTAGCGCCGGGGAGGACCATGAACCGGACAGGGGAAGCCGCCAATTACTCCGGGGGTTATTGCGGCAGGTAATCGCTCCCGGCAGGCGGCAGCGGCAGCTGGCGAAACAGCGCTTCGGTTTCGGCATCGGCGGGAAACAGCGTCTCGATGCGCAGTTCGTCGGTCGTCACATCCTGCGCGGTGCCGAACGTGGCGATAACCGCGAAAAGCGCGATCCGCTGTTCGCCCATTGCCAGCTTGAACGGCACGACCGGCAGCAGTGCGCTGTCCATCGCCGACCACAGCACCTCGGGCTCCTGGAACGAGGCCAGCTCGTCCAGCACCGCCTGCATGTCCGCGCCGGCAAGCTCATGCGCCTCGCGCGTCGCGCGCTGCCACAGCAGCGGGCCGACCGCGGCCCAGTTGGTCACCAGCGAACGGATGCCTTGCGGGTGGAAGAACAAGCGCATCAGGTTGCGCTCGTCTCCCCCGACACGCTGCCAGATATCCCGCCCAAGCAGCGCGGTGAGCGCCTCGAACGGGTGATTGGCGACCAGCACATTCCACGCTCGGTCCAGCGCCAGCGCGGGGTAGGGTTCGTGCGCGCCCAGCATCATGCGGACCGCGCCCATGACTTGCGCCATCTGCGGGTCATCCAGCGTGCGCGAACGGTAGAGTGGCGCAAAGCCCGCCGCCACGAGCCACTGGTTGCGTGTCCGCAGCGGCACGTCGAGTGCTTCGCTCAGATGCAGGATCATCGCCCGGCTCGGATTGGCCCGTGCGGATTCGAGAAAGCTGATGTGGCGCTGTGAAACGCCCGACGTCAGCGCGAGGTCGAGTTGCGACCAGCGCCGCTTGTGCCGCCATTCGCGCAGCAGGCGAGCGAATCCATCAAACTCCATGTCCATGGCGCGAATGTCGCAGCATGATGCGAACGCTTCAATAACGCCTGAGGTAATTGATCCGCCGCCGCCGCTTCTGCCACCAAGCCGGCAGACACAGGGGAGAGCACGCATATGAGCCCATTCTGGCAAGCCTGGTTCCAGTTCCGGCTGATAGCAATGATCCTGTTCGCGCTGATCGTTGCGGGCGGCGCGCTGCCGGCCACCGACGCGCCGCTGCGCATGGAGCTGGTGCTCACCAGCTTGGGCCAGCCGGTGGACCTGACGCCCGCGGGGCGGTTCATGATCGGCATCCTCGGCGGTGTGTTCCTCGGATGGATGGTAATGTTCGCGCTCGTCCTGCGTCAGGCGGCCGCTATGGGCCGCGCCGGGCGGCCGCTGTGGCGTGCCGCCACCGTCGGCATACTCGCTTGGTACACGCTCGACAGCACGCTTTCGGTGCTCACTGGCTTCGGCCTCAACCTCGTGCCCAACACCCTGGCGCTGGGCACGTTCCTGGTCGGCGTGGCGGGGAGCCGGGTGCTCGCCCGCGCGGCATGAGACCGATCAGTTCGGCTTGGGGCCCGGCGCGGGCTTCGGCCGGGGCCGCGGCGGATCGGCCTGCTTGCCCGTCGCGCGGCTGAGGAAATCGTCGCCCGCTGCTGGCGGTCCGTCCGGCACCGGGACGCCCTGCTCGCCACCCGGCACTGCACCATCACCCGGGGGCGCCCGGTTGGAACTACCGTTCTGCGCACCGGGCTCGACGATGTTGCCATCCGGATCGGCATAGAAATAGCCATCCGGATTGGACTGCATCACTTCGTCGTCGGGTTCGAGTTGCCACTGCGGCAGCTTGAGATCGGTGTCGAATTTCTCGGGCGGCCGCTTGGCCGTGGCGATCTTCATGTAGGCGGCAAAAGCGCGCGCAGGCGCGGTACCGCCCTGCAGGCCGGGCACCGGATGGGCGTCGTCGCGGCCCATCCACACGCCCGTGGTGATCCCGCTTGAGAAGCCGAGGAACCAGCCATCCTTGTTCGAACTCGTCGTGCCGGTCTTGCCCGCCACGGGCCGTCCGATCTGCGCAGCGCGGCCGGTGCCGATGCTGACAGCGGACTGCAGCAAGTCCGTGATCCCTGCCGCGACGTAGTTGGGTACCAGCTGCTGGGCGGGATCCGGTCTGTGGCTGTAGAGCACTTCGCCCTCGGTCGAGGTGATCTTGCGGATGCCATAAGGCGCGACGGCATTGCCTTTGGCCTGCACGGCCGCGAAGGCACGCACCATGTCGATCACGCGCACGTCGGACGTCCCGAGCACCATCGAGGGCAGCGTGTTGATCGGCGTGGTGATGCCGAAGCGCCGCGCCATCTGAGCGACCGCACCGAAGCTGACCTCATTGCCGAGCTGCGCCGCCACGGTGTTCTTCGAATAGGCAAAGGCGCTGCGCACGTCGATCTCGCCGGCATAGGTGCCGCCCGAATTGCGCGGGCTCCAGCCGTCTATCGTCACCGGCTCATCCTTTACCTTGGCATCGGGGGTGTACCCGGCCTCCAGCGCGGCGAGATAGACGAAGAGCTTCCATGCCGAGCCCGGCTGGCGCACCGCATTGACCGCGCGGTTGTAGTTCGAGGTGACGTAGTCGGTGCCGCCGACCATCGCCAGCACCGCGCCGTCGCGGTCAAGGCTGACCAGCGCGCCTTGCGCCCCATTGGGCACATTGGCCTGGATCGCATCGGTCGCCGCCCGCTGCGCCGCGGGATCGAGCGTGGTCCACACCTCGATCGGCTGATCGTTCTCCGGCAGCAGCAAATCAAGCTGCGGCAGCACCCAGTCGGTGAAGTAGCGCGCCGAATTCTGACCCTGCTCGGCGGCGAGCTTGACTGTCTTGAGATCGACAGCCGCAGCTTCGGCCGGGGTGATCTTGCCCGCTTCCTGCATGGTCTGCACCACGACCTTGGCGCGGTCGACGGCAGCTGCGGCGTCTGCGGTTGGCGAATAGTGCGAGGGCGCCTTGACGAGGCCGGCAACGATCGCCGCCTCGGCCAGGCTCAGCTGCTCGCCCGAATGGCCGAAGAACTTGCGCGCGGCGGAATCGACGCCGTAAGCGCCGCCGCCGAAATAGACCTTGTTGAGATAGAGCTCGAGCACCTGGTCCTTGGAGAACTTGGCCTCGATCGCCATGGCCAGCAGCGCCTCGCGGATCTTGCGATCAAAGGTGCGGCTGTTGTTGAGGAAGATGTTGCGCGCCAGCTGCTGGGTGATCGTGGAGCCGCCCTGCCGCCAGTGCCCGGTCTGGATGCGCACCATGACCGAGCGCACGATGCCGATGGGATCGACGCCCCAGTGATCGCGGAAGCGCCGGTCCTCGACCGAGATCATCGCGTCCTTGAGCGTCTGCGGAATGCGCTCATACGGCACCCAGCGGCCATAGCTCGGCCCCAGCGTGACGATCTCCGACCCATCGCTGGCGCGCACGACGATCGTCTGCCCGGTCTGGGTCGACTTCATCCGCTCATAGCTGGGCAGCGAACGCTCGGTGACAAATACCGCCACCGCCAGCGACATCGCGCCCAGCAGCAAGAGCGCGGCGCCCCAAACCAGGATGCGCCGCAGCCAGCGGCGGACAAACGAAGGCTCCTCCGGCTCACGCCGGCGCCGCGAGGGCGAGCGCTCCGGTTCGGAGCGGCGGGGCGAATCCCGTCTGGCCATCAGTTTTGCGTCAGCTCCCTCATGCAGCCCGCCGGCTCGTACCGCCGGGCGTGCCTCCTCGCGGCGCCTGATGCATAGGCGATTCGGAACACAGGGTTAACCCGGGAGGCACAATTGCACCGGGGACAAGCCGGACGCGGTCTTTTTTCAGTCTTCGGGCGTGAAATCGAGCGCGGCGCTGTTCATGCAGTAGCGCAGACCCGTCGGCCCCGGGCCATCGGGGAATACATGCCCGAGATGCCCGTCGCAGCGCGAGCAGCGCACTTCGGTGCGGACCATGCCGTGGCTCACGTCGCGATGCTCGTCGACGGCTTCGGGATCGACCGGTGCGGTGAAGCTCGGCCAGCCCGAGCCGCTTTCGTACTTGGTGCCGGATTCGAACAGCGGCGCACCGCAACCGGCGCAATGATACTGGCCAGTCAGCTTGTTCTTCTCGTACTTGCCGGTGAAGGCCCGCTCGGTGCCGCCCTGGCGCAGCACCTGGTACTGCTCGGGCGAAAGCCGCGCGCGCCACTCGGATTCGGTCAGGTTCATCTTGTCGGGCATCAGGATTCTCCTCGTTCGCAGACGAATATGGAAATTGCCGCACCCTCCAACAAGTCCGTTTACGCAACTTTAGCCGGGCCGCCCTATCGTGCAGGCGCTCAAACGGGGTGGTCAGAATGCGACGCGGAATCAAGCTGCGCTACATCGTCGGAGGCTTCGCCTTCTTTCTGATATCGAAGCCGATCGAGCTGCAGGGCGATATGGCACCCGCGGGATCGGGTGAACGGCTGGGCTATCATCTGCTGGCGCTGGTTTTCGTCGTGTTCGCGCTGGCCAGCTTTGTGCGCGGCGTGATTGTCGCTTTCAGGGGCGGCGAAGTGAGCGCACCCCGCAAGCCCGCCCGCTACGCTGACGTGTTTGCCGATGAACCGGATACAGATATCGGATTTGATCCCGATGCCTCTTTGGCGCGGTACAGGAAGAGCAAGTCCCCCGAAGCGCCGCAGCAATCGCCTCCGCCGGTCACGACGAGGCCCCAGGGCGCAGGATTCGGTCGCAAGCCGGTCTAAAGGCCTGCGAACTCTGCCTAGTGCAGATGCTCGACGACGAGCACGGTTCCATCCGCCCCGGTCACCCGCATCCGGGTGCCGGGCTGCGCATCGGGCCCGCGCGCGAGCCATTCGGTATCGCCATGCCGCACGCGCCCGCTGCCGCCCTCGATCACATGCGTGACGACAACACTCTGGCCGACGATCTGCCCGCCCCTGTCATTCAGCATGGGATCGGCGCTTGCCACCGGATGGCGCAGCACCCAGCGCCGCCCCATGGCCAGTGCGAGCGCGCAGAGGACGACAAAGAGCATGATCTCCGCCTCAAGCCCGACCGGCAGGGTCGCCGCAACGAGCCCGGTCAGGAGCGCTGCTGCCGCGAGCCAGATCAGGAAATAGCCCGGCGCCGCGATTTCGGCGATGGCAAGCGCAACGCCCAGCGCCATCCAGCCCCAGTGGAGGCCGATAAGCTCGGTCAACAGGGCCATCGGTTCAGCCCTGCGCCGGGGGTGGAGGCGGGGCAGGCGGCGCTGGCGGCGTCGGCATCACGCGCGGCACCCGCGGGCTGCTCGGCGGCGGCGCGGCGGGCTTCGGGCTCAGCGCATCGCCGAGGAGATCGCCGATTCCGCCCAGCGCACCGACCAGCTGCGTCGCCTCGATCGGGAAGAGGATCGTCTTGGCATTGGGCGAGGTCGCGAACTCCCTCACCGCCTCGACGTATTTTTGCGCGATGAAGTAGTTGAGCGCCTGCGTCCCCGAAGAAGCGATCGCGTCCGACACCACAGCCGTTGCCCGCGCTTCGGCTTCCGCCGAGCGTTCGCGCGCCTCGGCATCGCGGAACGCGGCCTCCTTGCGCCCCTCAGCTTCAAGGATTTGCGCCTGCTTCTGCCCTTCGGCCTTGAGGATTTCGGACGCGCGCGAGCCTTCCGCCTCAAGGATCTGCGCGCGTTTCTCGCGCTCGGCTTTCATTTGCCGCGCCATCGCGTTGGAGATATCGGCGGGCGGGCGGATATCCTTGATCTCGACGCGCGTGATCTTGAGACCCCACGGCGAGGTCGCGTGGTCAACCACGTTGAGTAGCCGTGCATTGATCTCGTCGCGCTTCGACAGCGTCTCGTCTAGGTCCATCGAGCCCATCACGGTCCGCAGGTTCGTCGTGGTGAGCTGCATGATCGCGACATAGAGGCTGGAGACCTCATAGGCCGCCTTGCCCGCATCGAGCACCTGGAAGAACACGATCGCATCGACCCCGACCATCGCGTTGTCGCGGGTGATGATTTCCTGCCCCGGAATGTCGAGCACCTGCTCCATCATGTTCACCTTGTGCCCGACCCGGTCGATGAACGGCACGATGAAATGAAGCCCAGGCTGCGCGGCGAGCGAGAAGCGGCCGAGCCGCTCGATCGTATAGACATGGCCCTGTCGGACCACCCGGATGCCCATCGCCAGATAGATGACCGCCAGACCCACGATCAGGATCAGCACCGCTTCCACGTCTTGTCCCCCGCGCTTGTTGATCGCAGCAACCTACCGCAGGCGCGGCGTTTCAGTCATGCGATTTCGTATCGGGCACGGCCGCATCGAGCCGGGCCAGGCAGGGCGCTGCTTCGGCGGCCAGTGCCCGGTCAGAATCCGCTGCCGCGCGGTGCTGGATTGCAGTCACCTCCGCCACGAGCAGATCACGCACGGCTTCCTGTGTCATCCCGCCCTGCTCCACCGCGCGCGCGCCGACATCGGCAAAGAACGCCTTGCCGCGCACCGCCAGCGGCGGCAGCGCGAGAGCAGCCGCGTTGCCGTGCGCCTGTGCGGCCGCAGCAAGCGCGAAGGCCGCCGCGCAGTGCAGGTCAATCTGAAGCACCGGGTCCAGAACGGGAGCCGGAGCTGGAGCGGCCGCCAGCGGTGCAGTCAGTGGCGCAAGGATCAGCGCGGCGGCGGAAAGGAAACGCAACATCGCAGGGAGCATAGGCGCACGGCCGAAAGCCGCCAGCACCAAAGCGCCGCGCACAAAAAAACGGCTGCGGTCAGTCCAGGGAGACTGGGCCGCAGCCGCGTGAGGGGCGCGCTTCAGGGTGTGGACGGAAGGCGCGCTGAAGAGACGGTCAATCCTGTCAGAAAGCGGTGCGATCAAGCCTTGGGCGTGTTGCAGCGGGCCATGTCTTCGGCCGCCAGTTCACCCTTGGGCGTCGCGAAGCGGTTGATCGTACCGACCTTGGCGGCGAGCTTGGTGCACAACACGACCGGACGGGCGGTGTCCTGGCCAGCCGAGCAAGTGTCGCCGGCGCAGTTCCATAGCACATCGCCGAGCATGAGCTTGGCAGGCTTGGCGACCGGCGACGCGAGCGTGACCGAATAATAGGCGTTGCCGTCGGCCGCGCGGGCCGGAGTCGCGGTCACCGCAAAGGTGGCGGCGGTGCCGACGAGCGCGAGAAGCGCCGGAAGCAGCTGACGAACGGCGCTGTTGCGGGTGGCAATCATGAGTCTTCCCCTTGGTCTTGTCTGACGATGTGTTGCCCGGAAACTGCGGGGTTGGCGGCCCGGGCCGATGCATTCGGCACTGGTCCGGGCCGCCGGGTGGAGAGGATGCGATTTCCGTTGCGAATCGCTACCTACTTCAATAGGTTTCGAGTTGCAACTAGAAACTTACATTGCACTCAAGAATGAGGTATGACACAAAGAGTCATGGGAAAACTTCGCGAATCCCTCGCCGACCTCGCTGTCTGTGGCCTCCCCTGTGCACTGGAGGCGATGGGCGAGCGATGGTCCTTCATGATCCTGAGGGCCGCCTTCAACGGGGTGCGCCACTTCGAGGAATTCCTTGAGGCGCTCGGAATCGCCCGCAACATTCTTTCCAACCGGCTGTCCCGGTTGGTCGAGGCGGGCATCCTCAAGCGTGAGCATTGCGCGGATGACCGCCGCCGGATCGAATACCGGCTGACGCCCAAGGGCATGGACCTGCTCCCCGCCATGCTGGCGCTGCGCCAGTGGGGCGAAAAGTGGGAAATGAACGTGCCGGCCAATCCTGTCCTTTGCGATGCCCAGGACGGAATGCCGATCCTTCCCATCACCATCCGCGCCCACGATGATCGCGTGCTGGAAGGCGCTGATCTGGCGTGGCGCGAATGGTCTGATGTCGAGGCTGACAGGCTGGAAGCCGCCTCGCGCCTGCGCGCCGCCAACTAGTTCGCCAAAAAAGCGGGCCGCCACCTGGCCGTTCCCGGGGGCAGGAACATTCGGCCGGGCGACGACCCTCACGATGGCAGCGGCTGGGACTGGTTGCCTGCTGCGTCACACGTTCCGGGATCGTTCAGCGTGCGGCGACCTTGACGGCACCGAGGTGCGCGCCGCGATCCGCCATGGCGCGCTGCGCGGACTGGACCGCGTTGCGATAGCAGCGACGCGCTTCCATCGCTTCGGAGAGCGGGTGCGGGCCATAGTTGGCTTCGCAGACAGCCGAGGCAGCGCGGCGCAGGCGCGCGTCAAACTTGGACTGGCCTGCGGCAGTCGAGAGATCGAGATCGGCGTATTGGACCATCCGGTGCTGAACCACACGGTCGGGGTTGGCGTCGGCTGGAGCAGCGGCATTGGCGAAGGCGGGCTGGGCGGCAAACACCAGGCCGGCAAGGCCCGCGGCGATCAGAGCATTCTTGAACATGGCAGTTTCCTTAGCTTGGGTTGCAGGTGACGCCTTGCCGCTGCGGGCGGTTTGGCGGGGAGCGGTGGTTGGGCTGGCCGGTCCGTTCTGGGAGCCTCGCCACCGCCGCATGCCCATTCTGCTAGGTGATTCGGCCGAGCTCCGCGCGGCAAGGTCGACCGAGCCGTCCATCGTGCCGACAAACCGCCGCAGCGCCCGACCAACGGCTGATCCCGCTCCACGAGCGACAAGCGCATCGCCCAGCGGCGTGACAGAGCGTCCCTGCGCCCCTATCCTCGCTCGGCATGGCGATTCTGATCATCTTCCTGCTCGGCGTCGGAAATTTCGCACTGCACCGGGCGATCATGGACAGCGGCCATCCGCTGCTGGACCAGCTGCCATGGTTCTACCATGCGCTCAGCAGCCGCCTTTCGCTCCTGGTGGAGTTCCTCATGCTGCTGGGCGGGCTGCTGCTCGCTTCCGAAGGGATCGCGTGGGGCGCACTCGGCTATCTCGCTTACAGCCTCCTCAATGCGATTTCGGCTTGGCTTATCCTGTCCGGAAAGGTCTAGATCACCGGACATGATCCGCTTGTTCCACATCAGCGACGTACACTTCGGGCTGGAAGATAGAGCCGCGCTTGATTGGGTCGCGGCCTGCGTAGAGCGCGAACGCCCGAATGCGATCGCGATCACCGGTGACCTCACCATGCGCGCGCGGCACCGCGAGTTTGCCGCAGCGGCAGCGTGGATCCGCGGGCTGGGCGCGCCCGTCACGGTCGAGGTCGGGAATCACGACCTGCCTTATTTCAACCTCACCGAGCGCTTTCTCGATCCCTATCGCCGGTTCCGCGCGCTTCAGGGCGCGGTGAACCACGGCATTGCACTCCCCGGCCTCGCAATCGTGCCGCTCAAGACCACCGCCCGCGCGCAGATGCGGCTCAACTGGTCGAAGGGCTGCGTGGGCGAGCGGAGCCTCACCGCCTGCCTCGCCGCGCTCGATGCCTTGCCGCCAGGAACCCGCGCTCTTGTCGCCTGCCATCACCCGCTGGTCGAGACCGGGACGCGCGGCAAGGCGCTCACCCGTGGCGGTACGCGCGCGCTTTCTGCCCTGGCGAAGCGCGGCGTGCTGGCAGTCCTTTCAGGTCATGTGCACGATGCGTTCGACATACAGCACCTGACAGCCAACGGGCCCGTGCGCATGATCGGCGCCGGAACCCTGTCGCAGCGCCTGCGCGCGACGCCGGCAGGCTTCAACGAACTGAGCATCGACGAAGGCGGATTATCCGTGCGTGTGCGCCAGATGGCAGCACCGACGGCTTAAATACATAAGTTTATTATTAAAGTTATGATTTGTATCCTATAATTCGTTGTAGTTATAGTCGGTATTCTTCATTGTGAGATTGCGGATTCTTTACCAATCTTGCCGGTCCTTCCCTGAAAAGAGCCATTTTCCCGAGTCAAACCACGCCTGGCCATTAACCGGCGGCAGGACTGCACCTGCAACCATGCGCCACCTATTTTAGGGCGTAACGGAGAAATGTGCGTCTGCGGCGTTGCCCAGCCGACGCGATCCCTTCGCAAGGCCTCATTGGAAAATCCATACCTATGGACAAGAATGCGACCTACAATTCGATAAGGGACTCGCTGGTATCCCCGAGAGGGTTTCCGGCGGCCGTACTCATGCACCTTGAGGCGCCCTTGCCCACTCCCGCTTCCGCTTCCGATGATCGGCACTTCATGCAAGCCACGTCCGGCCATATCCGTTACCTCTCGATGAACGATCTCCATCGCGATGCCCGGGATGCCTGGCTGGAGCGTACCTTCACAGCCTTCGAGCACCATACTTTCGTCGATCTCGAAACGCGGTTCCTGTCGATCGCGGAGCAGGACTACGAAACGCTGATCATCGGCGGCAACGATCCCGTGCGCGCGGCGCGGTTCCTGCGAATCAACCGCGCGATCCTGGCGCGCAAGGTCAAGATTGCGCTGATGCACGGCAGCCTCGCCGGCAAGCGTGCCAAGGCGCTCAACGCCGGCTTCGACGATGTGTTCGACAGCGCACGCATGTCCCCCGAGGAAGCGCAGGCCCGATCCGCTGTGATCCTCGGCCGCTACCAGGCAGCGGCGCATCAGGCGCGGGTCGAGGAAGAACTGTCCAGTTCGCTCGAACGCATCGCGCACCTTCAATTGCTCGGCAAGCGCGAGCGCCAATTGCTGACATTGCTTGCCAACCGGCTTGGCGAGCCGGTCTCGCATTACAAGCTCCGCACCGAGCTCAGCCATGGCAATGACGAGCTTTCGTACAATTATCTCAAGGTGCTCGCCTCGAACTTACGGTCCAAGCTGAAGCCACCTTACGTCCTCATCCCCGGCGGGCAGGGATCATACAAGATCACGAGCCTGTAGACGTGCAAGGCCGCATTGCCGCCAGAGCGGCGTTGACTTTCCGCGGGTGAGCACCCATATCGCGGTTGCTAACGTCGCCTGCGACGGATTTTCATGAACCGGATTTCTGATCCGGACCGAATTTTCCCCTCTCACGCCACCAGCACCGGCTGCACCGTTTGCCGCCGCGTACCCTGCTTATGTGAAAGGGGCCATGATGCCCGCAGAAAATCGCCAACGTCCCGCCGCAGCCACTCCTGCTCACCAGAAGGTGGGCTGAGCCATGGCGAAGGAAGACGTGATGACGCTCGACGGCCAGATCGACGAGATCCTGCCGGATGGACGCTTCGGCGTAATGCTGGAAAACGAACACCGCATCATCGCCTATACCGCAGGCAAGATGCGCAAGTTCCGCATCCGCTCGATCGTGGGTGACCGCGTGAAAGTCGAAATGACCCCCTACGACCTGACCAAGGGTCGCATCGTCTTCCGCGAAAAGGTCGCAGGCGGTGGCGGGGGCGCGTTCAAGAAGCGGCGCTAGCAGCCTACCAAACACGAAGGGACGACTGAGCGCGCAGGCTTTCCTGCCGCGCTGGTGCCCCTTGTTCTCTCAACACATCGGCGCGCGCTGCGCGCCCGGGATTTTCATGACACTGATTTTGAACACGACGCACGCCTATACGATCCGCCACAGTTTCCTGCCTGCCCTCCGGATTTCCCGGATGGACCACCGGACCGCGCCAACCCGGCGCACCTCGTCCGTGCTGACCGCGCAGGAACTACAGCAGATCGTCCGGCAGATGGTCGACTGACCCAGTAGGCCGCAGAAACGAAAAAGGCCCCCCGGCCGCGCTACCG
>CAILIO010000133.1 GCA_903834285.1 uncultured Sphingomonadales bacterium
CGATAGACGCTCGCGTCGGCCTCCAACCGTGCGCGCACCCGCTCGCCCACTTTGGCAAGCGCGGGCGCGTCCTTGGCTGCGGGCGCGGAGCGGCGGAATCCGATCATGGTGCGCTCATGCCGCAGTGACCGGGCTCTGCCAAGTGGCAGGTGGTAACACCCGGACCTTCTTATGTATTACCATCCTGACGGGATTGAGTTATAAACAATAACTAAAGTTAAAACCGTTCTGGACTATATTCCTGCATGGCAGGCTTACCTATATTGCGCAATATGGTTACATATATAGCATGATCGGTCGTTTACCGATCATCAGTTGCCCGAGGGTTGCGTTACGACAAGACTGACCGCGAAAACAGTCAGCGTCAGGTTTCCGGTTGCCCAGCGGCGGGGCGAAAGAGCTTGGCGGCGAACGTTCCTTGGATTGCGAGGAGTTGGCTTTGGACGGTCATGTCGACTTGGATGCGGAAACTCTCCGCATCGCTAAATTGCTTTACGAAGCGCGCCGCCGCCGCGATGCGGCGAGCCCGATCAAGGGCCTTTTCGGAGAGCCCGGCTGGGATATTCTTCTGGACCTCTTCATCGCCCGCAAATCGCGCACGGCGTTGCAGGTTTCCAGCGTCTGCGCAGGCGCGGGCCTGCCTTCCACCACTGTGCTGCGCTGGATCGCGCGGCTCGAGCGCGAAGGCCTGATCGTGCGCGTGGCGGATCAGGAAGACGCCCGCCGCCGCTACGTCAGCCTCACCACGCGCGGCCTCAGGCTCACCACCTCGTTGATCGACGCCATCGGCCCGCTCGACTGAGCGCTGTCTGGCTCTAGGCCAGCCGGACAAGCAGATCGCGGGCGAAAGCGGACAGTGTGTCGTCGCGCGCGCCCATGATCACGATACGGTCACCCGGCTGGGCGAGTTCGGCCAGGCGCACCGCGCAATCGGCGCGCGCCGGGATATGCTCGGCCAGGCCGCCGTGCGCGCGGATCAGTTCGACAATGCGCTCGCTGCCCACCGAGCGGTCGACCGTCCCGCCGAAGTAGACCGGATCGCACAGGATCGTGCGGTCTTCGGCGCCCAGTTTTGTCGCCAGCACTTCGGCAAGCTCCGCGCCCATTTGGCGCAGCGGCCCGTAACCGTGCGGCTGGAACATGGCGATGACCCTGCCGGGATGAGCTTTCAGCGTGGCGAGCGTCGCCGCAACTTTCTCCGGATTGTGCCCGAAATCGTCGATCACCGTCACGCCGGCGGGGCTGGTCCCCACCACATCGAAACGGCGCGCAAGGCCTGCGTAGTTTCCCAGTGCACGCACCGCATCGCCCAGCGGCACGCCGGCCGCATGGGAGGCCGCCAAGGCCGCGAGCGCGTTGGAAAGGTTGTGTCGTCCCGGTACCCGCAGCATCAGCGCATGGCGCTCGCCAGAGCGGCGATGTGCGACCGTCGCGGCAATCCCGAGCGGCGATTCGGCCACGCTGCCTGCTGCCACGCTGATATCCGCGTAGTTCCCTATGCCGAAAGTGAGCACCCCGCCTAACGAGCGGCCAAGGAGCGCAGCGCTCTCCGGGTCGTCGAGATTGACCGCAGCCGTTCCCGCCCGCGCCAGAAAATCACCAAACAGGCTGCGCAGTTCCTCCAGACTCTTGTGATCGAGGCTGACGTTGTTGAGCACCGCGATGCCCGGACGATAGGCGGCGATCGAACCGTCGCTTTCATCCACTTCCGAAACGAACGGCCCGTCCGGCGCGCCGACCCGCGCGCTGGCGAAAGGCGCATCCGGCCCGGCAAAGTTTTTCATCACCGCGCCGTTCATGATCGTCGGATCACGTCCGCAGGCGGTGAGGATCCACCCGAGCATCCCCGTCACGGTCGATTTGCCGCTGGTTCCGGCGACACCGATGCTGAGCGGCGCGGCATTGAACAAAGTGGAGAGCAACTCAGCGCGGCGCATGCGGCGGCAGCCGAGTTCGCCCGCGCGCACCATTTCGGGCACCGTGTCCTCCACCGCAGCGGAGGCGACGAGGATCTGGTCGGCCGAGGTGATCCCGCTGCCGTCTTGCGGGTGTAGATCAAAGCCCAGGCTTTCCAGCCAGGCGAACTTTTCCGATGTGCGCCCCTGATCGCGGCTGCGGTCCGATCCGGCTATTGCCGCGCCCTTGCCCTTCAGGATCAGCGCGAGCGGCAGCATGCCCGATCCGCCGATGCCGCAAAAGAACCAGGGATGGGCGGTCAGGTCTGCGGCGTCGTCCGTACTCATGGCGCAAAGCGGTATGCGCCCTTGTGCCCAAGCGCAACCGGGTTAGGAAGCGCTATGCCCCGCATCGCCATCTGCGCGCCCGCCCGCCCGATCACGCAGCAGGATGCCGCGGCGGTCCTGGCGCTTGCGCCCGAAGCTACCGGAATCGATCTCAGCTTCCACCCGCAATGCTTTCTCGAACAAGGTCATTTCGCCGGCAGCGATGCGCAGCGCCTCGCCGCCTTCGTCGAATGCGCCAATGATCCCGCCTTCGATGCCGTCTGGTTCGCCCGCGGCGGCTATGGCTCCAACCGCATCGCCGCGGCTGCGATCAGCCAATTGGGCGCAGCGGCGCGCACCAAGCGCTACCTCGGCTATTCCGACACCGGCTACCTCCTCGCCGCGCTCTACCGGGCGGGCATCGGCCAGCCCGTCCACGCGCCGATGCCCGGCGATATCCGCCGCGAAGGCGGAGGCGAGGCCGTTCGCCGGTCCTTGCGCTGGCTGGCCGGAGACCGCTCCGACGCGGAAACCAGCCCCGATGCCGCCCCCCGCGCCGCCTTCAATCTCACCACGCTCGCCATGATCTGTGGCACGGCGCTGATGCCCGATCTGGCCGGCCATGTGGTGCTGGTCGAGGAAGTCTCCGAGCATCTCTACGCGGTCGACCGCCTGTTCTTCCATGTGACCGCCCACCTTCACGGCATTGCGGGCCTCAGGCTCGGCCGGATCGGCGACGTGCCCGAAAATGACGTCCCCTTCGGCGCCGACGAGGAGGCGATTGCCCGCGATTGGTGCGCCCGCACCGGCATTCCCTACCTGGGCCGCGCCGATATCGGGCACGATGTTGATAACAAGATTGTCGCATTCGGGCTTGAGAGCACCCCCGCGAATCACTAGGCGCGCTCCTTCACAGCAGGAGTGTGTTGATGCGGGCATTCGTTTTTCCGGGGCAGGGCAGCCAGAAGCTGGGCATGGGCGCAGAGCTCGCCGCTGCCAGCGCCGCCGCGCGCGAAGTGTTCGAGGAAGTCGACGATGCGCTGGGCCAGAAGCTTTTCACGCTGATGACGACCGGGCCCGAGGAAGACCTCACGCTCACCGCCAACGCCCAGCCCGCGATCATGGCCAATGCGATTGCCGTGCTGCGCGTGCTCGAAAAGGAATACGGCCTCTTGCTGGCTGACAAGGCCCAGTTCGTCGCTGGCCACAGCCTCGGCGAATACACCGCACTGTGTGCCGCCGGGGCCTTCAGCCTTGCCGATACCGCCCGGCTGCTGCGCCTGCGCGGGTCCGCCATGCAGGCCGCTGTGCCAGTGGGCGAGGGCGCGATGTGCGCGTTGCTCGGCGCCGAGATCGATCAGGCGACCGCCCTTGCCGAGGCTGCGGCAGACGGTGAAGTCTGCACCGTCGCCAACGACAACGCGCCGGGCCAGGTCGTCCTCTCGGGCCACACCGGTGCGATCGAACGCGCCATCGGCCTCGTCAAGGAGCACGGCATCAAGCGCGGCATGCTGCTCCCCGTCTCCGCCCCGTTTCATTGCCCGCTGATGCAGCCGGCCGCCGATGCCATGGCCGAAGCGCTTGAGCGCACGCCCCCGGGCCCCTTGCGCATCACTCTCATGGCCAATGTCACCGCCGCCCCCGTGACCGACCCCGCCGAAATCCGCCGCCTCCTCGTCGAGCAAGTCACTGGCCGCGTCCGCTGGCGCGAAAGCATGATCGCGCTGGGCGCAGCAGGTGTGGAGCACTTCGTCGAGCTCGGCGGCAAGGTCGTCGGCCCGATGATCACCCGCACCGTCAGCGACGTCGCGGTTGCCAGCCTCATCGGCATGGCCGATATCGAAGCCTTCGCGAAGGAGCTCTAAGCCATGGAACACCGCCTCTTCGATCTCACCGGCATGACCGCCCTTGTCA
>CAILIO010000134.1 GCA_903834285.1 uncultured Sphingomonadales bacterium
CGGCTTCGCCGCCGACGGTGAGCTCGACGATCGAGTTGAAGAAGTGGCCGGTGCCAAGCTGGCGGCGCAGTTCCTTTTCCTCAACATGGATCGCAACCGGATCCTGATTGCCGCCGTAGATCACGGCGGGTATGCGGCCTTCGCGACGCAGCGCACGGGAGGCTCCCTTGCCAGCCCGTTCGCGTGTCTCGGCCGGCAGATGCAGCGTATCGCTCATGTGTCGTACCTTCACGTTATGATGTTAAACCGATTCCTTGCGCCACGCCTCCAGGGATGACCATGCACGCAGGAAGCGGCGGCCCTTAGCGTCTGTGGTGGAAAAAGCAAGCGGAAGCAGGCGAACTAGAACACCCGCTTCACCTGCCACCCGCGCGCTTCGAGGAGGCGGGGCAGGCCGTCCACGCCGGCGACATGGGCCGCGCCCACTGCGATGAAGGGTTTGCTGCCCGTCTTGAGCATCGCATTGATCTGGTCTGCCCACGCCAGATTGCGCCGGGTGAGGAGCGCCGCACGCAAGGTCGGATCGGCCAGGAAACCGGTCTGCGCCTCGCGCGCGATGCCCAGTTCATCGCCGCGCAGCCAGAGCGCGAGCATGTCCTTGTCATCGTCGCGGTTGTCCGCCGCCTCGTGCGCGACTTGTTCAAGCAGCACCGTCTGCGCGCGCGGCGGCAGCGCGTCGAAGATGCCGAACTGGCTGTCGATCGTTTCGAGGCCCGAGACCGGCTTTGCCCCGATCACTTTGCGCAGTTCGGGCTCGACCCCGCTGTCAGGCTCCATGCCCTGCTTGAGCCCGCCGATCGCGGCGATCTGCAGCGCAACCGCCCAGCTTTCCTGATCCTTGAACTGCGCGTCACCCAGCGAGAGGTCCTTGTAGACCCTGGCGAGATCACCGCGGAACCTGGGGCCGACCCGCGCGCTCGGTGGCGGCAGGCCGGGGGTGAAGGCAAGCCTGCCCAGCGCCTCGCCCGCCACTTGCGGATTGAGCGGCTCGCCGATCTCGAGCACGAGCCGGTCAGCCCCGGCAATCGCGCTGTCGATGGCGGGGCGGCGCCACCGGGTACCCGGGGGCAGCGAATGGACTGTGCCGAGCAGCCAGCCATGGACTCCGGTGTCGTCGGTGATCGCCCAGAGCGCGACTTTGGCGGGCTCCGCGGGCGGTGACCCCGCCGCGCCGCACGCGGCGAGCGCAATCAGCAGGGAGGCGGCCAGCATGCGCGCAAGGCGGGGGAGGGGGGAGATCGGGCGCGTCATGACTGCAACCGAGATGGACCAAGCAGGCGGGCGAGGCAAGAACCGCGCGCCTTCCGGTTGATTTGGAACCGGCAATCCGCCAAAGCGCGCTGGCCATGGCTGACACCGCAAACACCGCTTCCGCCTCTCTCAGCGTGCAGGACATGATCCTCGCGCTCCACGCCTATTGGGGCGCGCAAGGCTGCCTGATCCTCCAGCCTTATGACATGCGCATGGGCGCGGGCACCTTCCACCCGGCGACCACGCTGCGCGCGCTTGGCCCGAGCCCTTGGAACGCGGCCTATGTCCAGCCGAGCCGCCGGCCGACCGACGGGCGCTATGGCGAGAACCCGAACCGCCTGCAGCACTACTACCAGTATCAGGTGATCATGAAGCCGAGCCCGCCCGATCTGCAGGCGCTCTATCTCGGCAGCCTCGCCGCGATCGGCATCGATCCGCTGCTGCACGATATTCGCTTCGTCGAGGATGACTGGGAATCGCCCACGCTCGGCGCCTGGGGGCTGGGCTGGGAAGTCTGGTGCGATGGTATGGAAGTTACCCAGTTCACCTATTTCCAGCAGATGGGCGGCTTCGATTGCAAGCCCGTCGCGGGCGAACTGACCTACGGCCTCGAACGCCTCGCGATGTATATTCAGAACGTCGACAACGTCTACGATCTCCGCTTCAACAACCACGGGGTGAGCTACGGCGAAGTGTTCCTTGAGAACGAGCGCCAGATGTCCAAGTGGAACTTCGAGGTGGCGGATACCGAAACCCTGTTCGAAGGTTTCCGCCGTGCCGAGGTCGAGTGCCGCAAAGCGCTCGAAGCCAAAGTCCCCATCGCCGCCTACGAGCAGGCGATCGAAGCAAGCCACCTCTTCAACCTGCTTCAGGCCCGCGGTGTGATCTCGGTGCAGGAACGCGCGAGCTACATGGGCCGGGTGCGCGATCTCGCGCGCGGCAGTTGCGAGGGCTACATGGACAGGTACCGCGCCGAATGGGAAGCCAAGTTCCCGGGGTGGACGGCATGAGCCAAATGACTTCAAACGCTGATTTCCTGTTGGAGCTGCGCTCGGAAGAAATCCCCGCGCGGATGCAGGCCGCCGCGCGCTCGACCTTGGAAGCCCTATTCTTGGCTGAAACAGTATCTCGGGGACTTCACGTTGGGTCTCCTGAGGACCAGCACGCTTCCATCTCAGTTTATACGACGCCGCGCAGGCTGGTGCTAATCGCCCGGGACGTGCCTCTTTTCACTGAGACAACGCGCGAGGAAACCAAGGGCCCGCGCACTTCCGCCCCCGAACAGGCGCTCGAAGGCTTCCTGCGCAAGACCGGCCTCGCCAAAGAACAGCTCACCGAGCGCGACGGCGTGTGGTTCGCCGTCGTCGAAAAGCCCGGCCGCGCTGCTGCCGATGTGCTGGCCGAAGCCATCCCCCCGATCATCCGCGCCTTTCCCTGGCCCAAGTCGCAGCGCTGGGGCGCAGCCAGCCTTGCGCCAGACAGCTTGCGCTGGGTGCGCCCGCTTTCGGGCATCGTCGCGCTTTTGGGTGACGATCTGATCGATTGCGAAGTCGGCGGCATCCGCTCGGGCTATGCGACCATGGGCCACCGCTTCCACCACCACGGCGACATCACGATCGGCAACGCCGACGACTACGCCGCCAAGCTGCGCGCCGCCCACGTGATCGTCGATCATGCGGAACGCGAAGCCATCGTCCGCAAAGGCGCGCAGAAGGCCGCTGCTGAGGCTGGCCTCGTGCTGGTCGAGGACGAAGGCCTCGTCATCGAGAACGCCGGCCTCACCGAATGGCCCGTGCCGCTGCTCGGCCGCTTCGACGAGGCTTTCCTCGAAGTCCCCCCCGAAGTCATCCAGCTCACTGCGCGCGTTAACCAGAAGTACTTCATCTGCCGGGATAGCGCGGGCAAACTCGCCAACGCCTTTGTCTGCACCGCCAATATCGCAGCGCATGATGGCGGCGCAATGATCGTCGCAGGCAACCGCAAGGTCCTCGCCGCCCGCCTTTCCGACGCGCGCTTCTTCTGGGAACAGGACCGCAAGACTCCGCTTTCCGTGCAGGCTGAAAAGCTCGCGCGTATCACCTTCCACGAAAAGTTGGGCAGCGTCGCCGACAAGGTCGAACGCGTTGCCAAGCTGGCAAGATGGCTCGTCGAAGAAGGCATCGTCAGTTCCTCCCCGAAACGGGGAGGGGGACCAGCGCAGCTGGTGGAGGGGCCGGTTCCGCCAAGCCCGACCGTGCCCCACCACCATCCTGCGGATGGTCCCCCTCCCCCGTCGGGGGAGGAACTCGCCGCGCAAGCCGAACTCGCTGCGCGCCTGTGCAAGGCTGATCTCGTCACCGAGATGGTCGGCGAATTCCCCGAACTGCAGGGCCTGATGGGCGGCTACTACGCCCGCGCCGAAGGCCTGCCCGACGCCGTCGCCGACGCGATCCGCGATCATTACAAGCCGGTCGGGCAGGGCGATGACGTGCCCACCGCACCGGTGACGGTGGCGGTGGCACTGGCGGACAAGCTTGATACGCTCGCCGGCTTCTTCGCCATCGACGAGAAGCCGACCGGCTCGAAAGACCCGTTTGCGTTGCGCCGCGCCGCACTGGGTGTGATCCAGATCCTGCTGACCGCGCAAGTCCGCTGCAACTTGTCGTCGGTGTTCCACGGTGCGATCACCAGCGTATTCCGCTCAGTCCTCGACCGTGCAGTCGCAGGCGATCCGAACTTCGCCATGTACATCGAGAAGGTCTGGAAGGTGCAGCCGCATCCGTCGCTGCCTGCGGCCGAATTCGCCGCGCGGATGGAGGACTTCGCTGCTGAGCTTGGCGATTTCGAAATAAAGCTTGAGCCTTATTCCGAACTCGCGCTCGAATTCCTGCGCACAGCACCGGCGGTGATGGGCAGCACCCCTGCGGCGCTCGTGACCTTTTTCGCCGATCGCCTCAAGGTCCAGCAGCGCGAAGCGGGCGTCCGACACGATCTGATCGACGCGGTCTTTGCGCTTGGCGGGGAGGACGATCTCGTCCGCGTGCTCGCCCGTGTCCACGCGCTGCAGGCCTTCGTCACCACCGAGGACGGCACCAATCTTCTCGCCGGCTACAAGCGCGCTGCGAACATCCTCAAGAAGGAAGGCTTCACTTATTCCCCCCTCCCCGTTGGGGAGGGCTATCAGGCAGAGCCCGCCGAACAGGCCCTTGTCGATGCGCTCGATGCGGCCGAACCCGGCGCTGAAGCGGCTGTTGAGGCGGAAGATTTCACCGCCGCCATGGCCGCGCTCGCCATTTTGCGCGCGCCCATCGACGCCTTCTTCGAAAGCGTCACCGTCAACGATGCCGACCCGGCCAAACGGGCAGGCCGCCTCGGACTGCTTGACCGCTTTCGTGCTGCAGTGCACAAAGTTGCGGACTTTGGCCGCATAGAGGGCTAAAGCACCCCATCAATTGTCAGCGAATCCGGGCAAACCGGACAAGAGTCATATTCGCAGGGAGCCGCTTGGCCTTATGAGCGCATACGTATTCCATTTCGGTGGCGGTGCCACGAATGCTCATCCCCGCTCGCGCGACAAGACGATTACCGGTGGCAAGGGCGCGAACCTTGCTGAAATGGCCGGCATCGGCCTGCCGGTGCCTCCCGGCTTCACGATCAGCACCGAAGTCTGCACGGCCTACAACGCCGCAGGCAAAGCGTTTGACGACGACTTGCGCGCCGGTGTCGCGCATGGCGTTGCGCATATCGAGCAGGCCACCGGGCGCACCTTCGGCGATCCGGCGAACCCGCTGCTCGTCTCGGTCCGCTCGGGCGCGCGCGTCTCGATGCCGGGCATGATGGATACCGTGCTCAACCTTGGCCTCAACGACGCGACCGTCGAAGGCCTTGCCGCAGGATCAGGCGATGCCCGCTTCGCGTGGGACAGCTACCGCCGCTTCATCCAGATGTATTCGGATGTCGTCCTCGGCCTCGATCACCACCGCTTCGAAGACGCGCTCGAAATCGCCAAGGAAGACAACGGTTTCTACGCCGACGTCGAGATGGGCGCCGAGCATTGGCAGACCCTTGTTGCCCAGTACAAGGCGATCGTCGCCGAAGAGCTCGGCCGCCCGTTCCCGCAGGACGTCCACGAGCAGCTCTGGGGCGCCATCGGCGCCGTGTTCGATTCGTGGGAATCGGACCGCGCCAAGGTCTATCGCCGCCTCAATGCCATCCCGCATGACTGGGGCACCGCAGTCAACGTGCAGGCCATGGTCTTTGGCAATATGGGCGAAACCTCGGCCACCGGCGTTGCCTTCACGCGTGATCCCGCCACTGGAGAGCGCGCCTACTACGGCGAATGGCTGGTCAACGCGCAGGGCGAAGACGTCGTCGCCGGCATCCGCACCCCGCAATACCTCACCAAGGCCGCGCGCGAGCGGGCTGGGGCCAAGCCGCTCTCGATGGAAGAGGCGATGCCCGGTGCCTACAGCGAACTGGCGCGCGTGTTCGATCTGCTCGAACTGCACTACAAGGACATGCAGGACATCGAATTCACGGTCGAGCAGGGCAAGTTGTGGATGCTGCAGACCCGCTCGGGCAAGCGTACCGCTAAAGCCGCGCTCAAGATGGCGGTGGACATGGCCCTCGAAGGCCTGATCGATGAAGCCACTGCCGTGAAGCGCGTCGATCCCATGGCGCTTGACCAGCTCCTTCACCCAACGCTCGATCCCAGCGCCCCGCGTGAAGTGCTCACGCGCGGCCTGCCGGCTTCGCCGGGCGCCGCCACCGGCGTGATCGTGTTCGATGCCGATAGCGCCGAACACCGCGCGCAGATGGGTGAAGATGTGATCCTCGTGCGCATCGAGACCAGCCCCGAAGACATTCACGGCATGCACGCCGCCAAGGGCGTGCTCACCGCGCGCGGCGGCATGACCAGCCACGCCGCCGTGGTCGCGCGCGGCATGGGCCGCCCCTGCGTCTCGGGCGCGTCAGGCCTCTCGATCGACATGGCCACCCGCACTGCGCGCATGGGCAATCGCGAGGTCAAGGAAGGCGAAGTCATCACGCTCGATGGCTCGAATGGCGATGTCATGCTCGGCGCCGTGCCGATGGTCGAACCTGAACTGGTCGGCGATTTCGCCGTGCTCATGGAGTGGGCCGATCGCCACCGCCGCATGAAAGTGCGCGCAAACGCCGAAACTCCGCTCGATTGCCAGGTCGCGCGCCAGTTCGGCGCCGAGGGCGTGGGCCTCTGCCGCACCGAACACATGTTCTTCGATGCGGGCCGTATCTCGCTGGTGCGCCAGATGATTCTGGCCGAGGACGAAGCCACCCGCCGCCGCGCGCTGGATAGCCTGCTCCCCGAACAGCGCGCTGATTTCACCGCGATCTTCGAGGTCATGGCCGGGCTTCCCGTCACCATCCGCCTGCTCGATCCGCCGCTCCACGAATTCCTCCCGCATGGCGAGGGCGAATTTGCCGAGCTGTCCGAAGCCACGGGCCTCGGTGTCGATCACCTCAAGCGCCGCGCTGCCGAGCTCCATGAGTTCAACCCGATGCTCGGCCACCGCGGCTGCCGTCTCGGCATCACGTTCCCCGAAATCTACGAAATGCAGGCCCGCGCGATTTTCGAAGCGGCCTGCGATGTTGCCGAGAAGTCGGGCGAGGCAGTCGTGCCGGAAGTGATGATCCCGCTCGTTGCCACCAAGCGCGAGCTGCAGATCCTGCGCGCGCTGGTCGACCGCGCCGCTGAGGCTGTCTTCGCCGAGAAGGGCCGTCGCCTCGAATACCTCGTCGGCACGATGATCGAGCTGCCGCGCGCTGCGCTCATGGCGGGCGAGATCGCCGAGGAAGCGAAGTTCTTCTCCTTCGGCACCAACGATCTGACGCAGACCACGCTCGGCGTCAGCCGCGACGATGCTGCCCGCTTCCTCGGGCCTTATGTCGAGCAGGGCATCTACCCGCGCGATCCTTTCGTCAGCCTCGATATCGAAGGCGTTGGCCAACTTGTCGAAATGGCCGCGGTGCGCGGGCGCGAGACCCGGCCCGACATCAAGCTCGGTATCTGCGGCGAACACGGCGGGGATCCGGCCTCGATCGCGTTCTGCGAGAAGGTCGGGCTCGATTACGTGTCTGCCAGCCCCTACCGCGTGCCAATCGCAAGGCTGGCGGCGGCGCAGGCGGCGCTGGGGTAAGGGGAAGGGGCCTCCGGCGGGCAAGGGC
>CAILIO010000135.1 GCA_903834285.1 uncultured Sphingomonadales bacterium
GACCTGCCTCGTCGAGCAGCGCGTCGTAGTCGTAGCTGGAAATCGTCGGCTCGTAGCGGTTCGTCTCCAGATCGAGATTGGCGCCCGCCCAGGTGCCGAACGACGTGCCGCCGTGGAACATGTAGAAGCTCACCGACATCTTGCGGTCGAGCATCCATTTCAGGTTGGCAACGACATTGTCCGTGCTCGTCGCCGCATGCGTTTCGCGCCAGTGATCGAACCAGCCCGCCCAGAATTCAGAGCAGAAGGCCGGGCCGGTAAAGCCCTTTTCAGCACGCTCCTTGAACGCGCGCTCGGCCTCGTCCCGGGTGAACGTGCCGAAATTGATCCCCGCCGGAATGCCCGGCAGCGTTCCCCTGTCGAGCACGGAGGCGCCGTCGACCATATAGAGCTGGCCAGCGAACCCGGCGGCGCGGGTCGCGTCGCGCAGCGCCAGCAGATAACGCTGGTCGCTGCCGACGGCGCCGTATTCGTTCTCGATCTGCGTCATGATGATCGGCCCGCCTCGGTCGATCTGGAGCGGCGCCAGCTCTTCGCCGAGCCGCGAGAGCCAGCGCGCCGAGGGCTTCATGAACCTCGGATCCAGCGCGCGCGCCGGCGTGCCGCCATCGGGAAACAGCCAGGCCGGCAGCCCGCCGCCATCCCATTCCGCGCAGACATAAGGGCCCGGCCGCAGCAGCACGAACAGCCCTTCTTCCTGCGCCGTCTGCACCCACGCTGCGACATCGAGATCGCCCGAAAAATCAAACACCCCCGGCGCCTGCTCGTGGATGTTCCAGAACATATAGGCGCTCAGCGTATTGCACCCGAGCGCCCGCAACTTGCGCAACCGATCCCGCCACAGCGCGCGCGGGATACGCGGATAGTGCATCTCGCCGGCAAGGATCTGGAACGGCTTGCCGTCGAGCAGGAAGTCATTGCCCTCCACCCGAAAGCGCGACCCCGCCGGCGCGGCGAGGCCGGGCACGGCCATGGCGGCAAGTCCGGCAGCGCCAAGGCCCATGGCGGTGCGGCGATCGAAGGTCATCAGGCAGCTCCTTTGGCGATGGCGCAGGGGGCGGGGCGAAGCCGCAGGTGGATATATTATCAGACAAATCGGATAATCCATCGCGCTGCGCAAGGGCTAAAGGCGGCGCGCCCTGCACAGGGCCCTTGAGACCGCGCGCCTGCTGGGCCAGACTGGCAGTCGCCGGGCGCGCGGCGCGGGCGATCCGTTTGGGGGATTTGGCAAAGTTGTACGGAAATCGCAGGCGGTAACCGCACAGGCATCAATCCCGATCAATATTGCGAAAGGAAGGGTTCAGTCCATAATGGCCGAAAGAAGTGCGTATGATGCGGTTGTCATCGGTGCCGGAGTCATCGGCTGCGCGATCGCGCTCGATCTGGCGCGGCGCGGTTTCCGGACCTTGAATGTGGATCGCGGGCCCGCACCCGGGCACGGCTCCACATCGTGGTCCGCCGCGATCATCCGGCCCTACTATTCGACGACCGACGGCACCGCGCTCGCCTATGAAGCGCACTTCGCGTGGCAGAACTGGACGGAATATCTCGGCTATCGCCCCGATTCCGCGCTGCACTACAACGATTGCGGCTGCCTCGTGCTCGAGGCGGCAGAAAATCGCCAGCTGGCGGGCACGCGCTCCATCATGCGCGAGGTCGGCGTTCCCTTCACCGATGTCGCGGCAGGCGAGCTTCCCGAATGGCTCCCCGGCGCGGACTTGCGCCAGTTCAGCCCCGCGCGCCGGATCGATGATCCGCAATTCGGCGAAACCGCGGGTGACCCCATCACCGGCGCGATGTTCTGCCCCACCGGCGGCTATATCAGCGATCCCCAGCTGGCGACTGCCCAGATCGCCCATGCCGTCGAGCAAGCTGGCGGCCATTTCCGCTTCAACGACACCGTTCTGGCCATCCACCAGTCCGCCGGGAAGATCACCGGCCTGACCTGTGCCAACAGCGGCCTGATCCACGCGCCGATCGTGATCAATGCCGCGGGGCCCGCCTCCCGCTGGGTGAACGACCTCGCCGGCGCGCACCAGCCAGACCATATCAGCACCCGCCCGCTGCGGCAGGAAGTGGCCTACGTCCCCATGCCGCAGAGCCCGCAGGGGCCCGGCCTGCGCTTCGTCCTCACCGATGCGGACTGCGGCATCTACATGCGCCCGGAGCAATCGGGCCATCTGCTGATCGGGTCGCTCGAACCAGCGTGCGATACTCTCGAATATCTCGACAGCGAGGACTTCGAGACGAGCCTTTCCGAGCAATGGACCAACCAGGTCTGGCGCGCCGCCTTGCGCTTCCCGGACCTCGGAATTCCCAACACCGCACAAGGCTTTGCTGCGCTCTATGACGTCAGCGAGGATTGGATTCCGGTCTACGACAGGAGCGACTTGGACGGCTATTTCACCGCCATCGGCACCAGCGGCAACCAGTTCAAGAACGCCCCGCTTGTCGGCGGGTTGATGGGCCACCTGATCGAATCCGTCATGAACGGCGCCGATCACGACCGCACCCCCCTCCAATTCCGCCTGCCGGCGACGGGGAGGGACGTGGGCTTGGGCGCATTCTCGCGGCTGAGGCCGATCAACCGCGCGAGCAGCTTTTCCGTGCTGGGGTGACGGGCGGTCGTTCTCCGGCATCACCTGCCCGACTTCGTCATTGCGAGCGAAGCGAAGCAATCCAGAGCGTTGTAACGCAAACGGCAAATGGGGATTGTTGCACCTTTCACCATTTTGCAGAGAGCCCGCTGCGGTAGCAGCAGGAGCATCGGAGAAAGCGTCAATTTGGCAGTTTTAACACTTTTCTTTGAAAAAATCATAATGCAAATGCGAGTCCGGTTTGCATTATGATTTCAAGGATCCGGGAAAATGGGCAAGAAAAAGAATTTCTATCGACCGACCCTTGCTTCCATAGTGTGGGCGTCAGCCTTCTTGTTTGGTCAGAACGGGCACGCCAAACCTGTCATTTTTCCTCCTCTCCTTGTAACTACGTCAGGGGGCGTGTTGGATAATCTAGGGCATAATTTAGATGGCTCGTTTGTAATTTCGTCTTATCTTGGAACAGATGGCCTTGCATTTAGCTATGGTGTTTCGAATGCAACTGGATATTTCTCAGGGTTGGAAAAATACGGTGTAAAAATCGAAACAAATTTGCCGCAGGGACGTCGAAATATTTCGGATCGTGATTCTCACACAATTGGATTCGATTTTCATATCGACAATCCAGCTGAGCCTTTCTTTTACGATGATTCTGCTAATATTGGTGTATTTAATTACGGGTCCTACAATGCTAAGGATTCCTTTTGGGATGGGCCGACTCTGACCACATCTCTTGCCCCTGCATTTTCTGGTCCCAATGCACCAGCCGAACCTATCGGCGGCAGCATTCTCTCAGCTTTGGCGGCCTTGGCAGCCCTTGCAATGAGCCGGCCCTTCAGAGGCCGTAAAGCGCTGTAGCGATCGGGTCGAGCTGACCGGCGTCAATGTCGCGGCTCAAGCGGATGGGAGTGATTCCGCGCTAGAGCAGATAGCATGCCGGAGGGCCGGGGGCTGCCTGCCGATCCGGCAAGGGCGCGGGCGAAGTCGCTCTCGCTCTCGCATCGGTGTTGACACGGCGGGACCAGCAATCGTCTTACGTTGCTTCTCTCAGATAGCCATTGGCAGCCCTTGCAACTTCTTGCGCCAAGGCCTGCCAAGAAATTTCATTCAGAATGGGGTCTTGTCCGCGCGATTTGCTTGCAAAAGCGGATGCGACAATTTGGTAAGAAACCCCGATTACGATCCTGCGCCGCTGTTCTGGCAAATATTGCAGGAACCCGGAAACTTCTGCCTCGTAATACGCAGACAATCGCCGACGCGCTGCCAATTCCATGGCAGTTTGATCGGAACTAGTGATTGGATAGTTGTAGATCGGAAGAGCAACGTCTGAAC
>CAILIO010000136.1 GCA_903834285.1 uncultured Sphingomonadales bacterium
CCCGCTGAGCGGCCGAGTAGTATATCCGACGACGCTGCTTCATCGCACCACTCCTTCTCATCTCGAGAATGAGGCGTTGCGTCGATCGGTTGAACCCACCGTCGATCACGGGCGTTGCGGGCGTCAGCTCGGCCACAGGCGATGGCACGATCAGCAGCACGAGCGGCGGCAGCACCGGCGGCACGCCGGTTCCCGAGCCGGGCATGCTCGGCCTGTTCGGCGCGGGCATTGTCGGCCTCGCGCTCGCGCGTCGTCGCCGTCAGAATGTGCGAATGCAGTTCGCCGCAGCCTGATCCGCGCAGTCTCGCGCAGCAAGAGAGGGCTCCGACCAGCCGGTCGGGGCCCTTTCCTTTGCGCTATCCGCGCTGCGCCTCGGCGAGATGCGCACGAATCGTGGCATTATCAGGCGCCTTTTGCGCGGCGCGGCGCAGCAGATCTAGCGAGCGGCCCTTGTTGGCGCCGCTCTGGTGCAGCAGCCAGCCAAGCGTATCCATGACCGAGGGATCCTCCGGCGCGACCTGGATTGCGCGTTGGGCAAAGGCCAAGCCCTTGTCCCGGTTGCCGACTTGCGCCTGCGCCCAGGCCATGTTGTTGAGCACCAGCGCGCTGCGACCATCGGTGAGCGCGAGAATCTGCTCGTAGGCCAGAATCGCGTTGCCCCAGTTGCCCGCCTTCATCGCCGTGTCCGCCGCGCCGAGCGCCTGGCCGAGCGATTGCGGCGAGGGATAGCGCGCGCGCGCCGCGAAGAAGGCGGCATTGGGATCACCCGCCGTCTCGGCCGCTTTCGCAAGCAGACGCAAGTCCTCGGGCGCAGCGGTCTTGCTCTGCGCGAAGGGCGTGAGGGTCTGCACCGCACCAGCGGCATCGTTGCCGGCGAGTTGTGCCTTGCCAAGCTCGCGCCGCAGCAGCGCGATTTCGGGATGGCGCGAGAGCATCGGTGCCAGCCGCGCGCGCGCCTGTTCGGGCTGGCCGATCTGCGTCAGCGCCTGCGCATAGAGCACACCCGCATCGTCGCGGTCCTTGAGTTTATCCCCGTTGGCCTGAAGGATATCGCGTGCGGCGCTCCAGTCGCCTTTCGCCGCGGCCAGCCGCGCCTTGAGGTAGGCCATGGTGCCATCGGTGCTCACGCCCTGGAAACCGGCAAGCAGGGCTGCGAGTTCGTCGGTCCGGCCGAGATCGCCGAGGATCGCGGCCTGCCCCGTCAGCGCGGCCATGTTGCCGGGATAGCGCTTGCCGGCCTTGGCATAGGCCGCAAGCGCATTGCCCAGCCGCCCTTCCGCCGTCGCCACCTCGCCATCGACCAGCATGGCATCGAGGAGATCGCCGTTTGCCGCGAGCGCCTGAACGGCAAGCCGGCTCGCCTCGGCCGTATCGCCGTCCATGAGCTTGAGCCGAGAGTAGCTCGCCAGTAGCGCGGCGTGGCGCGGTACAGCCGCAAGGCCGGCCTTGAACGCATCCTCCGCCCCCGCCTGGTCGCCCTGCAGCAGCAAGGCGAGGCCGCGCAGTCGCAGCCCGGCGGCGGATGTGTCATTGCCCAGCGCCGTGAGCGCCTCCTGCGCCTGCCCGCGCAGCACCGCTGCCTCGGCCAGGAGGCGGCTCATATCGGCAGGCCGGCGCGGCCCGGCCAGCTTTTCAAGGCTGGCGCCCGCCGCGATGCCATCGCCCATCGCCAGCGCGTTGCGCGCGTGAAGTTCGATCAGCGCGGGGTCGTTCGGATTGGCGGCCAGCGCTGCGGCGAGATCGGCCTGTGCTGCAAGATACTGGTGCGCGGCAAATTCGGTGTGCGCCTTGGCTGCAAGCGCCTTGGGATCTGCACCGCAGCCGCTGGCAAGCATCGCGAGCACCAGTGCGGAAAACGCCAGCGGCGAGCTTGCGATCCGGTTCATCAGGTCCGTTCCTTGTGCAGCGGCTCACGCGGGGAGCGGCATTGCATTCAGAACGGACCTAGGCTCCAATCCTTGAAATTTTTGTGAAGGACGCGTGTATCTAGCCGACCCAACCGGCAATCCTGCCCGCATCGATCCCCTTGCCAAGCGTGAAGCTCGATCCCACCGCCGCCACGACTGCGGTCCGCCGGTCGAGTCCGAGCAGTTCGCGCAAACGGAACGTCGCCTCGATCCCCGTGCAATGGGCGGCGAGCAGGTAGCCCAGACCCCTGAGCCGGCTTGCCGTTTCCACCAGCACGGCATCCGAAGCGGAGAAGAGGTGAATACCGCCGATAACCGCGACCAGCCGCGCATCGCCGGTGATCGACGTCGCCGCATCGGCGATGTTCATGATGCCCGCATGACCGCAGCCCGCTACGATCATCGCGCCGTCAGCTGTCGCGATCACGAGCGAGGTATCGTCTCGCACCGGATCGACAACGAGCTTGCCATCGACCTTAACGAAGATGCTTTGGCCGTAATTCTTTTCGTTGTGAGTGCGTGGAACTGGCCCGGTGAGCCAAACGCCCGGGGCAATCTCTGCCGGTCCGGGAAGCTCAGTAATCCGGCCGCCGGTGGCGCGATAAGCCGCCCCGACCGGCTTGAAATCATACTCGGTCTCTGGTGCGCCGGTGCGCTCATAACGCTGCTCGAACACTCCGGCGCCGACATAAAGGTGCGAGAGCGCGGCCGGGTTCTTCGCCATCATCGCCTTGCGCAGCGTGATCAGCCCGCCAGTGTGGTCGCCATGAAAGTGCGAGATGACCACGTCCTCGACATTCGAGAGGTCGATCTGCAGCGCCGCGGCATTCTTCAGCACGATATCGGGATTGGCGCCGGTATCGAACAGGATGCGCTTGCCATCGACTTCGACCAGCGCGGCATAGCCCCATTCGCCAAAGCCATCGAGATCGGAGAGCATCGTCGATAGCGTGGTGACCTTGACGGCCTTCGCCTGATGCTTTCCGGCATCGGCTGCCACTGCCTCACTGCCGGAGAAAGCCGCAAGCACCACGATCAACCAGACGAACCAAGCTTTCATCGCATTCCCCCCCCTTGACCTTGACGTCTTGGGATACCATCGCGCCCGATATCATATCGGACAATGGCTATTTCGGTCCGATCCGGTGAACAAGGACAAGCACATGGGTTTTCGCTGCGGGATTGTCGGACTGCCAAACGTGGGCAAATCGACGCTGTTCAATGCGCTGACCGAGACGCAGGCGGCGCAGGCGGCGAACTATCCGTTCTGCACGATCGAGCCCAACATCGGCAACGTCGGCGTGCCCGATCAGCGGCTCGACGAACTGGCGCGGATCGCGGGAAGCCAGAAGATCATCCCGACCCAGCTCGGTTTCGTCGACATCGCCGGGCTCGTGCGCGGCGCGTCCAAGGGCGAAGGGCTGGGCAACCAGTTCCTTGGCAATATCCGCGAGGTGGACGCGATCGTCCACGTGCTGCGCTGCTTCGAGAACGTCGATATCCAGCATGTCGACAACAAGATCGATCCGATCTCGGACGCCGAAACGGTCGAGACCGAGCTGATGCTCTCGGACCTCGAAAGCCTCGAGAAACGGGTACCTGCCGCGCAGAAGAAGGCCGCGCAGGGCGACAAGGAAGCCAAGATCACCGCCTCGGTGCTGGGCCAGGCGCTGGACCTGCTGCGCGAGGGCAAGCCCGCCCGGTTGACGGTGCCGAAGGACGAGGAAGAAGCGCGCGTGTTTGCGCAGGCGCAGCTGATCACCGCCAAGCCGGTGCTCTACGTGTGCAACGTCGAGGAAGAAGCTGCGGCCGAGGGCAATGCCTTTTCCGCACGCGTGCTGGAAAAGGCCAAGGCCGAGGGCGCCAATGCGGTCGTCGTCTCCGCCGCGATCGAGGCCGATATCGTGACGATGCCGGTGGAGGACCGGGGCGAGTTCCTGAGCGCGCTGGGGCTTGAGGAAGCCGGCCTCGCCAAGATCATCCGCGCCGGGTACGAGCTGCTCCACCTCCTCACCTTCTTCACGGTCGGCCCCAAGGAAGCGCGCGCCTGGACCGTGCATGCCGGAGCCAAGGCGCCCGAGGCGGCGGGCGAGATCCATTCGGACATGCAGCGCGGCTTCATCCGCGCCGAGACCATAGCCTATGACGATTTCGTGAGCCTCGGCGGCGAAGCAGCGGCGCGCGATGCAGGCAAGCTCAGGCAGGAAGGCAAGGAATACGTGGTGCGCGACGGGGATGTCATGCACTTCAAGTTCAACGTGTAAGAGGCTGAAGCGATGCAGTATTACGAGGATATGGTCGTCGGCGCGGTCAGCACGTACGGCCATTACGAGGTAACCCGCGAGGAAGTGATCGCCTTCGCCTCGAAGTACGATCCGCAGGCTTTCCATCTGGATGACGCGGCGGCCGCCGCCACCCATTTCGGCCGTCTTTCGGCGAGCGGCTGGCACACCGCGTCGATGACCATGGCGATGACGGTGGCCAACATGGCGAACAACAAGCAGGCCGGACTAGGCTCTCCCGGCATCGACGAGCTGCGCTGGATCAAGCCCGTCTATCCCGGCGACACCTTGCGCTGTGAGAACGTTCTGCTCGAAAAGCGCCGCAGCAAGACGCGCCCTGAAATGGGCATCATCCGCGGCGAAACCCGCGTCTACAACCAGCATGACGATCTGGTGATGACCTTCAAGGCGCTCGGCATGATCGCCACGCGCGATCCGGCGGGCACGGACTGAAGCCGCGCCCTCAGGCTCTTACATCGGTTTGCACTGCACCTGACCCTTGGTGAAGAACTGGATCTGGCCCCGCGGATCGGTAATCGTCAGGCTTGTCGCAAGGCTCCTGACGACGCCGTTCTCGCTCGGCTCAGCGCCGGGCAGCGGGGCCAGGATCAGAATCCGGTCGGGCGCCACATAGCGGGTGCGCGCGGTTTCGGGCAGGATCTGGCTTTTCGTGTCAGCGGGAATGCGCACGATCTTGCCCTTGAGCTTGATGATCGCTTCCTTTTCCTGCGCGAGCACGAGCGCGGACATACCCCCGTCGTTGGCGGCAAAGTTGCACCCGGCGCCGTAAAGCTCGTTGGTCTTGATATCGGGATAGTTGATCGGCTCGGGCTGGATCGAGCCTGCCGACGGGGGCGGCGGTGGCCCGCCAGGGCCGCAAGCGGCCAGCAGAAGCCCCAGGCCCAAAACTGTACCCCGCATCATTTCCTCCCGAAAAGCTTCTCGATATCGCCATGGGCCAGCTTGATCCACGTCGGGCGGCCATGGTTGCACTGTCCCGAGCGCGGCGTCACTTCCATTTCGCGCAGCAGTGCATTCATTTCCGCAACCGAGAGTACCCGCCCTGCCCTTACCGAACCGTGGCAGGCCATGGTTGCCAAAACGAGATCGCGCTTCTCGCCCAGCAGCAGCGCCGCGCCATTCCTGGCCAGATCATCGGCGACATCGCGCACCAGCGCCTGCACGTCCACGCCCTTTGGCCCGCCCTTGAGCACCGCCGGCACGCTGCGCACCAGCATGGCGGCGGGGCCGAAGCGTTCGAGCGCGAGGCCGTAGGCGGCAAGCTCGGCGGCGGCCTCCTCGAGCCGGTCGCACGAGGGCTCGTCGAGTTCGACGACTTCCGGGAGCAGCAGCGCCTGTGCGGGCGCAGCGCCCTCCCCCGCGCCGGCTGCGCGCAGCCGTTCGAGCACCAGCCGCTCGTGCGCCGCGTGCTGATCGACGAGAACGAGCCCGTCTTCGGCCTCCGCCACAATGTAGGTCGCCGCGATCTGGCCGCGCGCCACGCCGAGCGGATGGCCGGGGACGGCCTCCACCGCCGGTTCCGCACGCGCGGCGGGCGGCGCCATCATGGCCGCCTCATAGCCACGCCAGGCCTGTCCAGCCTCTGACACGCGAGGGGCGGCGTACCCCTGGAAGAACAGGCTCGTCTGCGGCGCTGGAGCGGGCACGACAGGCTCGGACTGCCAGGCCCGCATCGCGCCAGCGTCCGGCGCCTGCACCGAGCGGCGGTCGCCGGTGGTCAGTGCCTGTCTGAGGCCCGAGACGATCATGCCGCGCACCAAGGCCGGATCCCGGAAGCGCACTTCGGTCTTGGCGGGGTGGACGTTGACGTCGACTTCCTCGGGCGGAACCTCGAGGAACAGTGCGAGCACGGCGTGCCGGTCGCGCGCGAGCATGTCGGCATAAGCGCCGCGCACGGCGCCGATGAGGAGCTTGTCCTTCACCGGGCGGCCGTTGACGAAGAGGTACTGGTGATCGGCGACGCCGCGATTGTAGGTTGGCAGCCCCGCCACGCCCATGAGGTGGAAGGGCCCCCGCACCAGATCGACCGCAACGGCATTGTCATGAAGCTCGCGCGCGACCAGCAGAGCGGTGCGGGCCGCAAGCGTATCGCCCGGCTGCACCTGCAGAGCGCGGCGGCCGTCGTGCTCCAGCGTAAAGCCGATGTCCGGGCGCGCAAGCGCAAGGCGGCGCACCACATCGAGGCTGGCGGCCCATTCGCTACGCGCGCTGCGCAGGAACTTCCGCCGCGCGGGTACTTTGCCGAACAAGTCCTCGACCCGGACCCGCGTGCCCGGCGGCAGCGCGGCAGGGCCATCGGAAACGACAGCGCCATGATCGACCACGCGGGCCCATGCCTCGCCCTGCGTTCCGGCGCGGCTTTCGATCGTGACCCGCGCAACCGAGGCGATCGACGGCAGCGCCTCGCCCCGGAAGCCGAGGGTGGCGACCATTTCGATCGCTTCGTCCGGCAACTTGGACGTGGCATGCCGTTCGAGCGCGAGCGCGATCTCTTCGGCACGCATGCCGCAGCCGTCGTCGGTCACCTCGACGAGCGAGAGCCCGCCCTCGGCGAGGCGCACCGATATCTGGCTCGCGCCCGCGTCGATGGCGTTCTCGACGAGCTCCTTGAGCGCGCTTGCCGGGCGCTCGACCACCTCGCCCGCAGCGATGCGATTGACGAGGTTTTCGGGCAGGCGCCGGATGGTGCGCCGGTCGGGGTTGGCGGGTTCGGACATGAATCCTGCGACCCTAGCGACGAGCCCACGTTTTTTCGAGACCAGCGCCTGCACTTATCCCGTAAAAGGGCGCACAAAATATTGGGTTTTGCTCGGCGGCCCTGCTAATGCGCGCTCTTCGCCAGCCTCGCCAAAGCCCCTCTCGCCCAATGCGCGGGCGGGCCCAACCGCAGTTTTACACGGATTTCCTGATGGCCTCGATGCTTTCCCGATTCTTCAAGTTCGGTTCCCAGAACATCGCAATCGATCTCGGCACCGCCAACACGCTGGTCTATGTGCAGGACCGCGGCATCGTGCTCAACGAACCCTCGGTCGTTGCGATCGAGACGATCAACGGCATCAAGCGGGTCAAGGCCGTGGGTGACGATGCCAAGATGATGATGGGCAAGACCCCGGATAACATTCAGGCGATCCGCCCCCTGCGCGACGGCGTGATCGCCGACATCGAAGTCGCCGAGGAAATGATCAAGCATTTCATCCGCAAGGTAAATGGTTCCAAGAGCCTGCTGCGCTATCCCGAAATCGTGATCTGCGTGCCCTCGGGCTCGACCTCGGTCGAACGCCGCGCCATCCGTGATGCGGCGAGCAATGCGGGCGCGAGCCAGGTGTTCCTGATCCTCGAGCCGATGGCCGCCGCGATCGGTGCCGATATGCCCGTCACCGAGCCGGTCGGCTCGATGGTCGTCGATATCGGCGGCGGCACCACCGAAGTCGCGGTGCTTTCGCTGCGTGGCCTTGCCTACACCACTTCGGTGCGTGTGGGCGGCGACAAGATGGACGAAGCGATCGTTTCTTATGTGCGCCGCCATCACAACCTGCTGATCGGCGAATCGACGGCAGAGCGGATCAAGAAGGACTTCGGCATCGCCATCGTGCCGGCGGACGGCGTGGGCGAGACGATCCACATCAAGGGCCGCGACCTTGTGAACGGCGTGCCCAAGGAAATCACGATCACGCAGGCCAATGTGGCAGAAGCGCTGTCCGAGCCGATCAGCGCGATTGTCGAAGGCGTGCGCATCGCGCTCGAAAACACCGCGCCCGAACTCGCGGCCGATATCGTCGACCAGGGAATCGTGCTGACGGGCGGCGGAGCGCTGATCCGCGGGCTTGACGAGCACCTGCGCGACGAGACCGGCCTGCCGGTGAGCGTGGCGGAAGACCCGCTTTCTTGCGTGGCGCTGGGCACCGGCCGGGCCATGGAAGATCCGATCTACCGCGGCGTGCTGATGACGGCGTGATGCCGCCACGGTAGATCGCATAAGGAAGGGTTGCTTGCATGGCGCGGCCTGTGGACCGGCGCCCGGGCTTTTCGCGCAGGGCGCAATACGGGATCTTCACCGGCTACGTCATTGCCGTGGCCGGTTTCCTTGCGGGCGCAGGGCTTCTGGTGGTGAGCATCGTCAACCCGTCCGCCTTCAGTTCGGTGCGCGGCACGGCGGGCGAGCTGGCGCGCCCGGCCGGCGAGGCTGGCGCGGAAACCCGCGCGGCGGGCCAGAGCGTGATTGCAGCGATCGGCGCTTATTTTCAGGCGGGCCGCCAGAACGCCGCGCTTTCGCGCGAGGTTGCTGCCGCGCGCGCCAATGCGCTCACCATGCAAGCGCTGGAGGGCGAGAACCGCCGCCTCAAGGCACTGCTCGGCATTGTCGATCCGCAAGCAAGGCCCGTGGCCGCCGCCCGCCTGATCGGCTCGACTGCGGCCAGCGCGCGCCGGTTCGCCGTGCTCTCGGCAGGTGCCTCGCAAGGGGTGCGCCCGGGCCAGCCGGTGCGCTCGGCCGCCGGCCTGATCGGCCGCGTGATCGAAACCGGCCCCGGCACCGCGCGCGTGCTGCTGGTCACCGATCCCGAAAACGTCGTGCCCGTGCGCCGCGCGCGCGATGGGCTGCCCGCCTTTGTCGAGGGCAAGTCGGACGGGCGCATCGCGATCCGCCTGCTCAACATGGGAGTCAATCCGCTGAGGCTCGGCGATGTCTTCGTGACCTCCGGCTCGGGCGGCCTTTATCCGCCGGGCATTCCCGTCGCGGTGGTGACAGAGGTGCTGCACGATGGCGGCGTGGGTCACCTCGCCAGCGATCCTGCCGACGCCGATTTCGTGGTGGTGCTGCCGGTGTTCCAGGCCGCCGCCGTCACCGCGCTGGGCGCAAGCCAGCAAGCCGCCGGCCCGGCTCCGGAAGCGAGCGGCAACTGATGCCCTTCCCGCGCCTGTCTGATCTCCCCAGCCTGCCGATGCGGCCGGAGGACCTTGTCCCCCAGCGCATCAACCGCGGGCCCTCGCCGCTGCTCGCCTCGGGCCTGCCGTGGGTTTCAGTCATGCTAGCCTCGCTCGCCGCCTTCTCGCCGGTTATCGCCTCCGCGCCCGTGGTGCCGCCGCTGGCCTTCATGGTGTTTCTCGCCTGGCGCATGCTGCGCCCCAATCTCCTGCCGCTGTGGGCGGGCCTGCCGCTCGGCGCCTTCGATGATCTCTACAGCGGACAGCCCTTCGGATCGGGGATCGTGCTATGGTCGGCAGCGATGCTGGTAATGGACACTGTCGACAACCGCCTCTTGTGGCGCAGTTTCTTGCAGGACTGGGCAGTGTCCAGCCTGCTGATGGCGGGCTATCTGCTGCTTGCGGCGGGTATCGCCGGCCTCGCGGCGGCCTATCCGCTGCCGCTGGTGATCGGCCCGCAGCTGCTCGTGACGCTTGCGCTCTATCCTCTGGTGACCCGCGTGGTCGCGCTGCTCGATCGCATCCGCCTTTTGCCCCTGCGCTCGGTTTGATGCGATGCGGCAGTCGTGGACATGGCCATGGTCCAAGCCGACCAAACCGCTCCCGGTAACCGGGGCGCAGCTCACCCATTCTTTCGAGCGGCGTACGTTCGTGCTCGGCATGGCGCAGGCGAGCGTTGGCATTCTGCTCGCCGGGCGGCTGACCTGGCTGGCGGTCGCGGAAAACGCCAAGTACCGCGCCGCGTCCGAAAGCAACCGCGTCAACCTCACGCTGATCCCGCCACGGCGCGGCTGGGTGATCGACCGCACCGGCGCCGCGCTCGCCGCCAACCGTGCCGATTTCCGCGTCGATCTCGTGCCC
>CAILIO010000137.1 GCA_903834285.1 uncultured Sphingomonadales bacterium
CCACCGCGTCTTCGTCGTAGCACACCTTCCAGCCCTTGCGCTGGATCGCGATGGTGAGGTCCTGATCCTCGGCCAGCGTGTCTTCCGGATAGCCGCCGACATCCTTCAGCGCGCTGCTCCGCCATGCCCCGACTGCGCCGGGCACGACCATGATCGCACCGAACCGCGTCAGCGCGCGGCGCTCGATGTTCTGTGCGGTGACATATTCGACCGCCTGCCAGCGGGTGACGAGGTTGACGCGGTTGCCCACCTTGGCGTTGCCTGCCACGGCACCGACACGCTCGTTCTCGAACCAGCGCACCAGCCGCGCAATCGTCTGCGGCTCGAACTGGGTATCGGCATCGAGTGCGACGACGATCTCGCCGCTCGCCACTGCCAGTGCCCGGTTGAGCGCCGAGGCCTTGCCGCCGTTGACCATCGTCATCAGCCGCACTTGCGGGTGATTGCCGAACGCGGCGGCGACGATCGCGCTGGTACGGTCCTTCGACCCATCGTCCGCCACGATCACTTCCATGTAGGGATAGTCGCTGGCGAGGATGCGGTGGATCGAGCTCTCGATCACGCGCTCCTCGTTGTAGGCGGGGATGATCACGCTCACGAGCGGCTGGTAGCCGTTGTCGAGCGCGGGCACCTTGCGCCGGTCGGGCACGAGCGCGAGGCCGGTGAGCCCGAGCGCGCGGATCACGCCGAGCGCAATCGCGAAGAAGAAGCTCCAGTTGAGCGCCGCAAGCAGCACCGCAAGGATCGAGAAGATGGTGACGTCCACGCGCACCGCGGCAAGGTCCCAGCCCTTGACCTGCGGCATCACGTCGTCGCGCTTGAGCCCCGCGAGCGTGGAGGCCGGCACGAGGCGGAAGCCGTCGGCTTCAAGCCGCTCGATGATCCGCGGCAGTGCCTGAACGGTCTGCTCGCGGTCACCGCCGCCATCGTGCAGCAGAACGACATTGGCGCTCCGATCGGGGGTGGCATGTTCGACCGCATCGACCGTCCGGTTGACGATGTCGTCGGCGCTGCGCTTCATCCAGTCCCCCGGGTCGGCGTGGAGGCCGACAACAGTGTAGCCTTCGCTCTGCGCGATCAATGCCGGCCCGAGTTCATCCGAGGTGGTCGGCTCGGCGTCGCCGAAATAGGGCGCGCGGAACAGGCGGGTCGAGCGCCCGGTATAAGCCTCGATCAGGCGCTGCGTCGCGTTGAGTTCGAGCTTCACTCCGGTGGTCGAATCCTCGGCCATGTTGGGATGGGTATAGCTGTGGTTGCCGATCTCGTCCCCGTCGGCGACCATGCGCTGAAGCAGGCTGCGCCCGGCCACGCCGTTCTCGCCGATGATGAAGAAGGTCGCCGGCACGTGATAGTGCTCGAGCACCGAGAGCACTTCGGGCGTATACTTGGGATCGGGGCCGTCGTCGAACGTCAGCGCGACAAGCTTGGCGCGATCGCCGGTGCGGCGCACGACGTAAGGCGTCGGCAGGCGGTCGTAGCGTTCGTCGTCGATCAGCGCCGGCCGGCCGGGCTGCCCGGCCAGGTAGTGGATCTGGCGCGCACCTTCCTCAGGCGTTGCATCGACGCGCAGGATCTCGCCGTTGCCTTCGACATCGACGTTGTTGGTTTCCTTCACCCGGCCGAGGTCGGGCGCCATGCCATGCGGCTCACGCCAGGCTTTGAGCACGTCCCAGAAGCCCGGATCTTCCGACCCCAGCCGCCACAGCGCAACCGAACCCACGCCGAGGCGCGAGAGCATCTGCATCTGGTTCCAGCTCGAAGCTGCGTCGAGCATCCAGACCTGATGCCGTTCCGGCGGGGTGGCCACATTGGCGTCCTCATCGTCGAGATAGCCGAAGCCGGTGTTGCCGCTGGCCTTGTCCCACGTCGGGGTCGTGCCGCTGTCATGCGCGGAGAGCCAGGCCTCTTCCACCGTCTGCACATCAGCCACTTGCTGACCATTGGGCCCGCGATACCAGTCGTAACCATAGTTGCCGAGCGCGACGATGACCTTGTCTGCGGCGAGGCCCTTGAGCTGATCGGCGAGATGGCCGGCAAACCAGCCGTTCGAGGCGATCGGGCCGGGTTCGCCACCCTGCCAGTGCTCGTCATAGGCCATGAGCACGACCTTGTCCGCCACCGTTGCCAGCTGCTTCGCGGACCAGTCCGCATCGTCGATCGGCATGGTCACCGCAACGACGCGGTGCTTGGGCGCGAGCCGGGCGTGGAGATCGGCGACGAAACCGCGCAGCGCAGCGACGCCAGGCTTCGGAAGGTTTTCGAAGTCGATCATCACGCCGCTGTCGCCCGACTTGTCGAGCGCGGCATCGATCTGGCCCACCAGCGCGGCACGGCGGGCGGGGTTTTCCATCACCGCCGTTGCGCCTGCGCCGTCCCACTTGGCGTTCGCGGCATTCTGCAGCACGGGGACGACCAGCGGGTGGTGCAGCGCCGAGGTGAGCACACGGCGCATCGGGGCATCGTCGGTGACGACCAGATTGCCATTCTGCGCGAGCGAGAACAGGGTCGGCGCGACCCAGTCAAGCTGGCCGACATGGCGCCGGAGTGTCTCTGCACTGCCATCGGTCCAGGAGGTGTAGAAACCGACACTGATCGCCTGTCCGCCGCCATGCGCGGCGGGCGCGCCGTGGCGGCCGAACAGCTGGCTGAGCCGGTTCGAAATGCGGCTGACCTGTGTCTTGAGCGGGAACGGCGCCTGCCGCTCGAAGCCGAGCGGGAGGGGCGCGGCCGGGGGTACGGCCACGACGGTGGTCGCAAAGATCAGCGCGGCCACGAGCAGCACGACAAGCCCGATGAACGCGCCGCGCCGGGTCAGGCGGCGGCGGCGGCCGGTGGGATCGAAGAAGATCGGACGTGACACTTGGCAATTCCCCGGATTTGCTCCGGCGACGACAGACCGGCGCGCAGGAGCTATCTCCCGCACGGGCTGGGTTTGCGGCAGCCGGATGGGTGACGATGGGTGCCAGACCGGGAATCGGAACAGGGGACCGTCACGTCACGATTCCCGTGACAGGCACCCATCGTCGGAGCCTCTTCTAGGGCTGCGCGCCCGTCGGCGGTGTGAGCAGAACATTACGCTTTGGCCATTTTGCGAGACTTGGCCTGTTAAGGCGCTTGCCCGCATGACCATCTGGGCCGCGAAGGCCAGCAAGGCCAAGGATTTGGCCATGTTTCCCGCTCCCACCAGGCGCGCTGCGCTCGATCGCCTGCGCCAGTTCGTGCCGCGCTCCGGCGCCTCCTATGCCTCGAACCGCAACACCGATCCGGGGCCAGGGCGTCCTGCGGCCGTATCGCGGCTCTCGCCCGCAGTGCGCTACCGGCTGTTGACCGAGCAGGATCTGGTGGCCGAAGTGCTGGGGCGGCACAGCTTCAGCGCGGCCGGCAAGTTCATCCAGGAAGTCTGCTGGCGCACCTACTGGAAAGGCTGGCTGGAACTGCGCCCCACGGTGTGGCGCCGGTACCTTGCCGAGCGCCAGGTGGCGCTTGAAGCAGCGGCGGGCAGCGCAGATCTGGCGGCGGCGGAAGCGGGTAGCACTGGCATCGATGCGTTCGATGCCTGGGTGCAGGAACTCGTTCAGACCGGCTATCTCCATAATCACGCGCGAATGTGGTTCGCCTCGATCTGGATCTTCACGCTGCGCCTGCCCTGGACGCTCGGCGCTGATTTTTTCCTGCGCCACCTGATGGATGCCGATGCGGCCAGCAACACGCTCTCCTGGCGCTGGGTCGCGGGCCTCCAGACACCTGGCAAGACCTACCTCGCGCGCGCCGACAATATCGCGCGCTATACCGAAGGCCGCTTTGCGCCGCGTGGTCTGGCACAAGATGCAGTGGCACTCACCGAACCGCCGGTCAGCCCGGCGGGGACGTTGGCGCCGCTCGCTGCGCCCGATCTTGCTGTGCCGAGCCTGCTGCTGGTGCATCATGACGACCTCAACCCCGAATCGCTGTTTGCAGCCGATGCCCCGGTGAAACGCGTCCTCGCCGTCTGCGATCACGCGCTGCTGTGGGGCGATGCGGCGCGGCGCTTTGTGGGCGAGGCCACGGCTGATGCGGCGACGCGCGCGGCCGCGCATTTCGGCTGCGGTGCGACTCTGGCGGATGCGCTCGATGGCGATACACTTCTGGTCGCCGCACGGGCGGCAGGGGCGCGGCAGGTGCTGACACCCAACGCGCCCGTCGGTCCGGTCGCCGATGCGCTGGCCGCGCTGGAACCCGCGCTTGCCGCCGAAGGCATCGCTCTGCGCCCGGTGCGGCGGCGCTGGGACACGGGCCTCTGGCCTCATGCAAGGCGCGGCTTCTTTGCCTTCGATGCCGAGATCGAAGGGCATCTGCGTGCCGAGGGGATGCTGTGAAGCAGCCACTGCAAGTCGTGTGGTTCAAGCGCGACTTGCGCATGGCCGACCATTGGCCGCTGGCACGCGCGGCGGAGCAGGGGCTGGTGCTGCCACTTTATGTCGCCGAGCCCGGGCTTTGGGCGCAGGAGGACGCTTCGGCTCGGCAATGGGCCTTCGCCGCGGAAAGCCTTGCGGAATTGCAATCGGCGCTCGGTGCGCTCGGCCAGCCGCTCTGCGTGGTGCGCGGAGACGTCGTGGCGGTCTTGCAGAAGATCCACCAGCGCCACGGCATCGCCGCGCTGTGGAGCCACGAGGAAACCGGCAACGGCTGGACTTATGCGCGTGACAAGGCGGTCGCTGCCTGGGCGCGCGAGGCTGGCGTACCGTGGCACGAGCAGCCGCAGACCGGCGTTATCCGCCGCCTCAAGACCCGGCGCGGCTGGGCACGCGCATGGGATCGCCGCATGGCGGAACCGCTGACCGCGCCCACCGCCGCGCTGGCGCCGCTGGTCAGCGACTGGCCCACGCGCATTCCCGCCGCTGCCGATCTCGGACTTGCGCCCGATCCATGTCCGCAGCGCCAGACCGGCGGGCGCGCGGCGGGCCTTGCGACGCTCGCCAGCTTCCTGGAGCGGCGCGGGCGCGACTATCGCTGGCAGATGTCGAGCCCGGTCACCGCGTTCGATGCAAGCTCGCGCCTCTCGCCGCACCTCGCGTGGGGCACACTGTCGCTGCGCGAGGTGGCGCGGGCCAGCGCGGCGCGCCTCAAGGGCCTGCGGGCTGAGGAAAGCGCGGCTGCGCGCAGCTGGCGCGCCTCGATGATCTCGTTCGCCGGGCGCCAGCATTGGCACTGCCATTTCATGCAGAAGTTGGAAGACGAGCCGCGCATCGAGTTCGCCAACCTCCATCCCGCCTACAACGGCCTGCGCCCCGATGTGCCCGATGCGGAGCGGCTGGCGGCGTGGGTAGCGGGGCGCACCGGCTTTCCCTTCGTCGATGCCTGCCTGCGCGCGCTGGATGCCCACGGCTGGCTCAACTTCCGCATGCGCGCGATGCTGGTTTCCTTTGCGAGCTATCAGCTCTGGCTGCCCTGGCGCGCCACCGGGCTGCATCTGGCGCGGCAATTTGTCGATTACGAGCCGGGCATCCACTGGAGCCAGGTCCAGATGCAATCGGGCACCACGGGGATCAACACGATGCGCGTCTACAATCCGGTCAAGCAGGGTCACGATCAGGACCCGGAAGGGCGCTTCGTCCGCCGATGGGTGCCCGAAGTGGCCGAGGTGCCCACGCAGCTGATCCATGAGCCCTGGCGGTGGGAAGGTGCGGCCGGCCTCGCCTATCCCCCGCCGATCGTTGATCACGCCAAGGCTGCCGCTGCCGCGCGCGAGGCTTTGCACGCCGTGCGCAAGGCGACCGGACACCGCACGACCGCAAGCCGGATCGCCGAGAAGCACGGCAGCCGCAAGGCCGGCATGCCCATGACGGGCCAGAAATCCCGCCGCCGCGCTGCCACCTCCCAGCCGGCGCTTGATCTGTGAGCCGTCTCGTCCTCGTGCTGGGTGACCAGCTCAGCCCCTCGCTGTCCTCGCTCCAGGCGGCAGACAAAGCGCGCGACCGCGTGCTGATGGCCGAAGTCTGGGATGAGGCGACCTATGTGCGCCATCACAAGAAGAAGATCGCTTTCCTGTTCAGCGCCATGCGCCATTTCACCGAGGAACTGCGCGCGCAGGGCTGGGCGGTCGACTATGTGACGCTGGATGCCCCCGGCAACACCGGCAGCTTCAGCGGCGAGGTCGCCCGCGCCGTCGCGGCGCATAAACCCGATGGCATCCTGGTTACCGAAGCAGGCGAATGGCGCGTGGCGCAGATGATTGCGGGCTGGGAAGTCGCGCTCGGCCTCCCGGTCGAAATCCTCCCCGATACGCGCTTTGTTTGCCCGCTCCCGGTGTTCCGCGATTGGGCGGAAGGCCGCAAGGCGCTGCGCATGGAATACTTCTACCGCGACATGCGCCGCCGTACCGGCCTGCTGATGGAAGGCGACAAGCCCGCCGGCGGCGAATGGAACTATGATGCGGACAATCGCAAGGCTGCCGCGCCCGATCTGTTCATGCCGCGCCCGCCTGTCTTTGCGCCCGATGCGATCACGGCGGACGTCCTCGCGCTGGTTGCCAGCCGTTTCGGCAACCACTTCGGCGATCTCGAACCCTTCCAGTTCGCCGTGACCCGCGCCGATGCCGAGGCCGCTTTCGCCGCCTTCCTCAAGCGCGCGTTGCCCCGTTTCGGTGACTATCAGGACGCGATGCTGGCGGGCGAGCCGTTCCTCTATCATGCGGTAATCGCCCAGTATCTCAACTGCGGGCTGCTCGATCCGCTCGCGGTCTGCCGCGCGGTCGAGGCCGAATGGCGCGCGGGCCGCGTGCCCTTAAATGCCGCCGAAGGCTTCATCCGCCAGATCATCGGCTGGCGCGAATATGTGCGCGGGATCTACTGGCTGGCGATGCCGGGCTACGAGCGGCGCAATTTCCTCGAACACACCCGCCCGCTGCCTGATTTCTACTGGACCGCCGAGACCGACATGGCCTGCCTGCGCGCCGCCGTCACGCAGACGCGCGAGCACGCCTATGCCCACCATATCCAGCGCCTGATGGTGACGGGCACCTTCGCGCTGATCGCCGGGATCGATCCGCATGCGCTCCACGAATGGTATCTCAGCGTCTATGCCGATGCCTATGAATGGGTGGAGCTGCCCAACACCGTGGGCATGAGCCAGTTCGCCGATGGCGGCATGCTCGCCTCCAAGCCTTATGCGGCGAGCGGGGCCTATATCAATCGCATGTCGAACTACTGCAGTGCGTGCCGCTACGATGTGAAGCAGCGCACCGGTCCCGATGCCTGCCCGTTCAACCCGCTCTACTGGGATTTCATCGCGCGCCATAGCGGCAAGATCGCCGGCAATCCGCGCATGGCGCAGATGGTGCGCACCTATGACAAGTTCGCCGAAGCCGAGAAAGCAAGGATTGCGACAAGCGCCGCGGCGGTGCTGGCAAAGCTCTGATCGTTCCAATTTGTTGAAGAGAGGCCCGCAGATCTTCCCGCTGTTGCGAAGGGGCACGGCTCCCTAGATTGGGAGCATGAAACAGCCCGTTTTCTTTCTTTCCCACGGCGGTGGCCCCTGGCCCTGGCTTGATGGTCCGTTCCGCGAAGGCTTTGCCTGGCTCGAAGCCTCGCTGAAGGCGCTGCCCGCACAGCTGCCCGAACACCCGCGCGCGGTGCTCGCCGTGTCCGGCCATTGGGAAGAACCCGAGTTTACCGTTTCCAGTGCGGCGCAGCCTGGCATGGTCTATGACTACTACGGCTTCCCCGAACACACCTACCATATCCGTTATGCCGCCCCCGGCGATCCGGCCCTCGCGGCGCGCGTGCGCGAGCTGGCGGCAGCGGCAGGGATCACCGTTGGCGATGATCCCGCACGCGGGTTCGATCATGGCACATTCTCGATGATGCAGCCGATCCGCCCGGAGGCGGACCTGCCGGTGGTCAGCCTTGCGATGAAGATCGGCTATGACCCCGCCGCGCATCTCGCGCTGGGCCGTGCACTCGCCCCGCTGCGCGAGGAAGGCGTTGTGATCATCGGCTCGGGCCTGTCGTACCATAACCTGCGCATGTTCGATGCGCGCGCTGCCGAACCATCGCGGCAATTCGACGGCTGGCTGCGCCATACCCTGCTCGATCTCGATCCCGCTGCCCGCGCCGCCGCGCTGCTTCGCTGGGATCAGGCCCCCTTTGCCCGCGTGGCCCACCCGCGCGAGGATCACCTGATCCCGCTGATGGTCGCGGTCGGCGCGGCGGGCGAGGATCCGGGCGTGTGCATCTATTCCGAAAACGACCTGCGCGGCGGTATCACCGCGTCCTCCTATCGCTTCGGCGAGGATGTCACGCCCAGCGGCTTCGACAGGCTCGGAACAAGCCCGCACGTGGAGGCTTGATAGCCGGACGGGCCCGGACAAACCTCGCTCTCAGCAGGGATTTGATACATGGACCGCAGGCAGGTGTTGATCGGTGCAGGCGCGGCAGCCGTGATCGGGGTGGGTGCGGTGGGCCTTGCCAAGGCGCGCATGGGCTCGGCGGCGGATTATGCGCGTGGGATTGCCGCGTTGCGTGCGCCGCTGGCTGATCCGGCCTCGCTGGCGGAACTGGTCCGCTATGCGGTGCTCGCGCCCAATGGTCACAACACGCAGCCCTGGCGGTTTCGTGGTGGACCGGGGCAGATTGCCATTCATCCCGATCCGGCGCGCCGCACGCCGGTGGTCGATCCGGATGATCATCATGTCTTCGTCAGCCTCGGCGCGGCGGCCGAAAACCTTGCGCTGGCCTCGGCCGCGCGGGGCCAGCCCGGCGCAGTGCGGTTCGATCCGGCGCATGGCGGCGCGGTCTTGTTCGAGTTTGCCAAGGGCCCGTCTCAACGCTCGCCCCTGTTCGATGCGATCCCCCATCGCCAATCGACCCGCGCCGAATACGATGGCCGCGCGGTGAGCGCGGGCGATCTTGCGGCACTGACGCAGGCAGCAGCGCTGCCCGGTGTCGATCTGGTGCTGCTCACCGACCAGCCCCGGATCGACCGCCTGCGCGATCTGATCGTAACCGGCAACAGTGCCCAGTCGGCGGACCCTGCCTTCGTGCGCGAACTCAAGACCTGGCTGCGCTTCAATCCGCGCGAGGCGCTGCGGAGCGGCGACGGGCTCTACAGCGTGGCGAGCGGCAATCCGCCGCTGCCCGATTGGCTGGGACCCGTGGCGTTCGACTGGCTTGCCTCGGGCCGGTCGCAGAACGAAGCCTATGCACGGCAAGTGCGTTCGTCAGCAGGCCTTGCGGTGTTTGTCGGCGCGCGTGCGGATCCCGCCAGTTGGGTCGCGGTCGGGCAGGCTGTCCAGCGCTTTGCCCTGCAGGCGACCGCGCTTGGGCTGAAGTGCGCGTTTCTCAACCAGCCGGTCGAGGTGCCGCAGTTGCGCGCCGAACTGGCCGCGCTGGTCGGTCTGCCCGGTCGGCGGCCCGATCTAGTCATGCGGTTCGGCCATGGGCCAAGCCTGCCGTGGTCGCCGCGCCGCCCGGTTGCAGCGGTGATCGAGGGGTGACCGCGCTCGGCCGGTTGAAGCTGGTCCATACCGTGATCTGGGCCTTCTTCGTCCTTGCGATTGCCGCCATCTGGGGCTTTGCCGCGGCGGGCAACCTCAAGGGCGCGGGCTGGGCGATTGGCGTGGTGATGGTCGAAGTTGCGGCGATCGGCTTCAATCGAGGCCGCTGCCCACTGAGCCGCATTGCGGCAAGGCTGACGACAGACCGTGCCGCCAATTACGATATCTTTCTTCCCGCGTGGCTGGCGGGGCGAACGAAGGCCATTTTCGGACCGCTGTTCTTCGGCGGCGTGCTGTTTACCGCGCTGCGCTGGGCGGTGGCGTGGCGCGGGCAGCCTTAAGGATTGCATTCTTCGCAGTGCATCGGATCGGCGCTGGCCGCCGAGACCGGGCGCTCCTCGCGGTGGCCGCAGCCCTCGCAGGACCAGACTTCGGCGCGTGTCAGATGAGTCGGGGTGGCGCACGAGGCGCAGGGCAGGCCAGGCACGCGGCCGGTCGTCGCAAAGCCGGGCCGCGCGCAAGCGGCGCAGCGGCTGCATGATCGGCGGACAAGATCGAGCATCGCCCGCTTGATCGCCCGCATGCGCCGCGGGTTGCGGTGCGCGCGCATGTCGGTTTCGATATGGGCCGCGCCGGTCAGCGCGATCGTACGGTCCAGCACGGCGGCAAGGTCTGCTTTGCCGGCGACCATCTTGAACAGCGCGAGGTTTGGTGCGGGTTGGCCATTCAGCGCCCCCATCACGATCACGCCATGCGCCGGAAAGCCTGCGTTCGCCGCGAAGACGAGGCCTGCCGCCGGGTCTGTCACCACGGCATGCGCGAAATTGGTGTCCATGGTCGCGTGATGGCCCGCGAGTTCGAGCCCTGCCTCGCGGTCGATCAGGAGCACCAGTTCGCGGTTCAGAGCGGCGAACGGCACTTGCGGGTGCGGGCCGAAACTGCCTTCGCTCGCGATCCCGACACGGGCATCGGGGGCTAGACTCATGGCCGCCGCGATCTTCGCCCGCGCCGCATCGCGCGGGGTGCCGGTGCGTTCGATCTCGCGGCTGAAGGTGCCGTAGGTATCGGTATCGAGCCCGTCTGCCACTCGCACATCAAGGCCGAGGAAACGCGCGGCAAGGGGGGCAATCGCCCGCTCCTTGCCGTGCATTGTCGCCAG
>CAILIO010000138.1 GCA_903834285.1 uncultured Sphingomonadales bacterium
GCGCCCATGGCGACGACTTCATCCGGGTTCACGCCGGTGTGCGGGTCCTTGCCGAAGAACTCCTTCACGATTTCGCGCACGCGCGGCATGCGGGTCATGCCGCCGACGAGCACGACATCGTCGATGTCCTTGGCGGTCAGCCCCGCATCGGCAATCGCCTTGCGGCACGGCTCCAGCGTGCGCTGGATCAGCCCCGAGACGAGCTTTTCGAGGTCCGAACGCGTGATGGTCTCGACCAGATGCAGCGGGGTGGTGCTGCCACCTTCCATGCGCGCGGTGATGAACGGCAGGTTGATTTCGGTGGTCTGCGCGCTCGACAGCTCGATCTTGGCCTTTTCGGCGGCTTCCTTGAGCCGTTGGAGCGCCAGCTTGTCGCTGCGGAGATCCATGTTCTCCTTCGCCTTGAACTTGTCTGCGAGGTACTCGACCAGCACGTTGTCAAAGTCTTCACCGCCGAGGAACGTGTCGCCGTTGGTGGACTTCACTTCAAACACGCCGTCACCGATCTCGAGCACCGAGATATCGAACGTACCGCCGCCAAGATCGTAGACCGCAATGGTCTTGCCGTCCTGCTTGTCGAGACCATAGGCCAGCGCGGCTGCGGTCGGCTCGTTGATGATGCGCAGCACTTCGAGGCCGGCAATCTGCCCGGCGTCCTTGGTCGCCTGGCGCTGCGCGTCGTTGAAATAGGCCGGCACGGTGATCACCGCCTGCGTCACGGTCTCGCCGAGGTAGCTCTCGGCGGTTTCCTTCATCTTCTGCAGGATGAAGGCGGAAATCTGCGAGGGGCTGTAATCTTCGCCGCCGGCCTTGACCCAGGCGTCGCCGTTCTTGCCCTTGACGATGCCATAGGGAACCAGCGCCATGTCCTTCTGGGTCATGGGGTCTTCGAAGCGGCGGCCGATCAGGCGCTTCACGGCGAAGATGGTGTTGTCCGGATTGGTTACCGCCTGCCGCTTGGCCGGCTGCCCGATCAGTCGCTCGCCATCCTTGGTGAACGCGACGATCGAGGGCGTCGTGCGCGCGCCTTCGGAATTCTCGATGACCTTCGAGGTGCCGCCGTCCATCACCGCAACGCAGCTGTTGGTCGTGCCGAGATCGATACCGATAACTTTAGCCATGGTGTTCCTGTTTCCTTGCCCATTGGACGCTGCCGGTGCGGCCCCCCGAAACCGGGCGAGCCTTCGTCTATGCAGCTCCGTCAGTGGGCGATATAGGTCGCCTTCGTCCCGGGACAAGGCCCAGCCGCGCGCCTATGTTCCGTCTCGTTTCAAGACTGGAGAGTGCCTCGATGCCCCCCATCCGTTCCGCCGCCGTTGTCCTTGTTGCCAGCGTGAGCCTGCTTGCCCTTGCCGGCTGCAGCGGCAAAGCCCCCGATGCCGCCGCGTCGGGCTCGGCTTCGGGCGCCCCGGGCTCCGCGCCCAACGCGCTCGCACCCGACAATGCGCCGAATGTCAGCGTGATCGAACCGGTGATCAAGCTGCCGACCGTGCCCGGCAATCCGGGTGCACTTTATTTCACCATCCAGCAGACTGCGGGCAAGGCCAACACGCTGGTAGCC
>CAILIO010000139.1 GCA_903834285.1 uncultured Sphingomonadales bacterium
CGTGAGGTGGGCAAGGCCATGGGCCTCACCGAAGACGTCACCGCTGTCCTCGCGCGCACGGTCTGGGGCAGCTGGGGGAGCGAGGTGGCCGAGAAGAACGTCGCGCAGGCGGGGCTCGATCTTTCCGATCCGCACCTCAAGCGGGTTCTGAAGTTGACCGAACAGATGATTGGCATGCCCCGCCATCTCTCGCAGCATGTCGGCGGCTTTATCCTCACCCAGGGCCCACTGACCGAGACCGTGCCGATCGGCAATGGTGCGATGCCCGAGCGCAGCTTCATCGAATGGGACAAGGACGATATCGACGCGCTTGGCATCCTCAAGGTCGACGTGCTGGCGCTGGGGATGCTCACCTGCATCCGCAAATGCCTCGATCTGCTGGGCGCGCACCATGGCCGCGATCTCACGCTCGCCACTGTCCCGCGCGAGGATCCGGAGACTTACGCGATGCTACGCAAGGGCGATTCGCTGGGGGTGTTCCAGGTGGAAAGCCGCGCGCAGATGAACATGCTGCCGCGCCTGCGTCCGCGCGAATTCTACGATCTCGTAATTCAGGTCGCCATCGTGCGGCCCGGGCCGATTCAGGGCGACATGGTCCATCCCTACCTGAGGCGGCGGCGGGGAGAGGAAGCGGTGAGCATTCCCGCGCCGGGCCCTGCCTTCGGCCCGCCGGACGAGCTGACCTCGATCCTCGGCCGCACGCTCGGCGTGCCGATCTTTCAGGAACAGGCGATGAAGATCGCGCTCGATGCGGCCAAGTTCACCGGCGCGGAGGCCAATCGGCTGCGCAAGGCCATGGCGACCTTCCGCCGTCGGGGCATGGTCGACGAACTGCAGGCCATGATGGTCGAGCGTATGACCGCGCGCGGCTATGACCGCGATTTCGCACAGCGCTGCTTCAACCAGATCCGCGGTTTCGGCGAATACGGCTTTCCCGAAAGCCACGCGGCGAGCTTCGCGCACCTCGTCTACGTTTCGAGCTGGCTGAAGTGCCACTACCCGGCGGCCTTTGCCTGTGGCCTGCTCAATTCGCAGCCGATGGGCTTCTATGCGCCAGCGCAGATCGTGCGCGATGCGGTCGAGCACAAGGTTACCGTGCTGCCGATCGATGTGAACCACTCGGTGTGGGACTGCACGCTGGAGCAGGACGGGGAGGCTCTGCGTCTCGGCCTCAGGCAGATCGACGGCCTTGCCGAACATGTCGCCGCCGCGCTGGTTGCGGCGCGCGAGGCGGGCGGGTCGTTTGCCGACGTCATGGCGCTCAAGGTGCGCGCCGGGCTCTCGCCTGCGGTGATCGAGCGGTTGGCGGCGGCGGATGCCTTCGGCTCGATGGGCCTGCCCCGGCGGCAGGCGCTGTGGGATGCGCGCAGCCTTGTTGCCGCAAATGCGCTGCCGCTCTTCGCCGCAGCCGATGCGCGCGAGGAGGGAGAGGAACGCGCGCGCACCCGCCTGCCCACGATGCCGCTCTCGGAGGAAGTCGTGGCCGATTACCAGACGCAGCGGCTTTCGCTGAAGGCGCACCCCATGGCCTTCCTGCGCGCGGAGCTCGCCGAGCGTGGCTTCATGCGCGCGGCCGATCTCAGAGACCGGAAGATGCGCTCGATGGTCCGCGTGGCAGGCGTGGTGCTGGTGCGCCAGCAGCCAGGGAGCGCCAAGGGTGTGTGCTTCATCACGCTGGAAGACGAGACCGGCGTGATCAACCTCGTGATCTGGCCCGATCTCAAGGAGAAGCAGCGCAGCGTGGTGATGGGCGCGCGGTTGATGGAAGTGCGCGGCCGCGTAGAATACGATGACGAGGTGATCCACGTGATCGCCCAGCACCTAACCGATGCGAGCGAGGGGCTGGTGCGGCTTTCCGACGATGCGCTGCAGCCCGCGATGGCCCGCGCTGATGAGGTGAACCGCCCCATACCCGACCGCGTGCCACCCCCTGCGCGCAGTCATCCGCGCAATGTGCGGGTGATCCCCAAGTCACGCGATTTCCATTGAACCGCTGCTGCCACAATTGCGCCGCGAGGCCCGGTTAGGCGCCTGCCCCATGGACATCGTGCAACTCGGCCCCGAAGACACGACGCGCTTCCTCGCGCTACGCCAGATCATGTTCGACGCCGAAGCGATGAGCTTTCGTGGCGCCGGCGCGGATGATGACGTCATTGGCGTGGCGACATGGCGCGAGCGGCTGGCGCGCGATCATGTCTATGCCGTGGTGCAGGATGGCGAATGGCTCGCCGTCGGCGGCCTCACCCGAATCGCCGGCCAGAAGCTCGACCACAAGGGCCTCGTCTGGGGCATGTACGCCGCCCCCGCCGCGCGCGGCACGGGCGTTGCGGCGCGCATTCTGAAGCAGCTCGAAGCCAAGGCCCGCGAGCTGGGCCTGCGCCAGCTGCAGCTGACCCTGATGGCCGACAACCCGCGCGCACAGACGCTCTACGAACGCCACGGCTATGTGCTCTACGCCAAGGAGCCGGACTCGGTTCGGCGCGGCGACGGAAGCTATGTGGATGAAGCGCTGATGTGGAAGCGGCTGTAGGCTAGGTCCGCAGCCGCTCGATCCCTTGCGCGAGCGCGACGTAGAGCTTGCCCATGTCGGACGAGAGCAGGGTCACGCCCAGCGCATGGCCATCGCGGGTCGAGAGAAGCTGGCGCAGCATGGCTTCGAAATCGTGGATATAGCGGTTTACGTGGCCGCGGAATTCGGTGTCAGCCTCATAGTGCTGCTGCACCGCGCGCGTTTCGGTGTTGTCGAGCAGGCTGACCGCGCGGCGGGTGAAGATGCCGCGGTCGCCGCGCAAGTACGAAGCCCAGGCGGTTTCGGAAACGTCGGCGGAGAGCACTTTGGTGATGTCGATCGCGGTGGAATTCAGCGATTCGGTGATCAGCGCGGTGCGGCGCGCGAAATCGTTGTCGACTTGCTCTTCGGCGCGTTCGCGGGCGCGGGCGACTCGGTTTTCGAGGTTGCCGGCCAGTTCGTCCACCTTCGCAAGCTGGTCGCGCATCTGGATCGCGGTTTCGCGGCTGGCTGCCGCCGCGCTGTCGATCGCTTCTTCCAGCCGGGCCACCAGTTCGGCGCCGCGTCCCTGGAGCACGCGGACGATGGCGCCCGAAAGCTGCCCGTCGATATCCCGCGAAAGCGCTTCGGTGTCTTCGCGCGCGGCGGCGAGTAGCGCGCGCAGTTCGCCCAGCCGGGCCTCCTGCTCGGCGGATTGCGCCGCCAGCGTCTTCTGCATCCGGGCCATCTCGGTCGAGGCCGTCTTCAGGTTGCCGCGCGTGCTGTCGACATCCTCGGCGAGGGCGCGGCCGCTCTCGCCCGCCTCGCCCAGCGCTGTGCGCATGTCCTCGATCCTGGCTTCAAACGCGCCAAGCTCTTCTTTCGCGCCGCCGAGCGCGGCGGGCAGGATCTGGCCTGCATGCTCGCTACCGGTCTGGATCAGTTCGAGCAGGCGGTCGGCTGCCTCAGTCAGCGTGCCGATATGGCCGTCAGTGCCCGCGAGCGTCTGGCGCATGTCGACAAGCCGCTGATTGAGCGCGCCGAGCGCCTGATCGATCTGGCCGGCCGTCGCGTCGCTGCTCTCGCCGGCGCTGCGCAGGACACCGCTGAAGGCCGCGACCTGCACCGCAATCGCCTCGCACTGGCTGCCGAGCGCCCGTGCCTCCTCGAGCTGGCGCTGGCGCTGTGCTTCGACCGCCTCGTCGAGATCGGCCAGCTTGCGGGCGAGGGCCTCGGCGGCTTCGGCGCCGGCTGCGGCCATCGCACTACGGCGCTCGCGGATCGCGCTGTCGAGATCAGCCAGGCTCTGGGTAAGCGCGGCGCGCTGTTCGGCCGAGGCGACTTCCAGATTGGCGCGGCGGGCGGCAAGCTGCTCGTCGAGCACGGTCGCGTCCTCGGCGAGGCGGCGGGTGAGATCCGCGGCACTGGCCTCGAAGGCTGCCAGCCGATCGCGCGAGGCGGAAATCAGCGCCTCGTGATCGCTGCCGATTGCCAGGAGTGCCTGCCGCAAGGCGGTGAGCTGGGTCTCGGAGCGTTCGGCGAACTGCCTGAGCGCGGTGTCCTCGGCGTTGCTCAGCGTACGGCTGAACGCCCCGCTTTCGGCGCGCATCGCTGCAAAGCGCGTGCCGAGCGCGGCAAGGGTATCTTCTTCGCTAGTGATGATCGCCTCGCGCTGGCGGGAGAGCTCCTCGCCAAGCGTATCGGCCCGCGCGCGGATCGCGGCGAGCGCGGCGATTTCCTCGGCATCGAGGCGCTGGCGGTGCGCTTCGGCGCCTTCTGCCAGCGCGGCGAAACGCGCTTCGCTGAGCTGCGTGATGTGCGCGGCGCTTTCTTCGAACGCGGTCAGCGCGGCATCGACCCGCTCGCGCACCGCATCGACCTGCCGCTCGCTCGCGACGCCGAACTCGTTGAGTCGCTTGAACCCGGCGACGAGGTCTTCGAGCTGGACATGCGTGGTCCGCCCGGCATTGGCGATGGTGTTGGTGACGTCCTTCGCCGAATTGGCGATCACCGGCAGCTGTCCGCGAAGCTTTTCCATATTTTCAAGCGCATGGTCGGAGACGGTGCCGATCTGGTCGACTTGCGCGCCGTTGCTGGCAATGAGCGCCTGCAATTGCCCGGCATTGCC
>CAILIO010000140.1 GCA_903834285.1 uncultured Sphingomonadales bacterium
ATCTTCCGTTCAGGGCTTTCCGGTTCCAGTTCGGGCGACCTCATAAAGGAAGTCGGCAAACAGGGCGGCTTGTTGATCGAAGCCGAGCTCCTTGGGGTTGGTGCTGTCGATCAGGAACCATTCGTCGGGCGCATGCGCGCCGCCGCCACGACCGGCCCCGAACGATCCTGCGGCCAGCTTGAGCGGCGGGCCGGTGAAGATCACGCCAGGCCAGCTACCGGCAGACCGGGCCGACATCGTATGCGGGATTTTCGCCCCGGCCAGCGTTGCCTGCTCGGCCTTGATCAGCGCGCTGTTTTCGTCGGTTTGCGTCGGCCCGTAGCCGCCGCTGACATTGACCTCGATATCGCCGAAACCGCGCTTGGCGAGATGCGCCTTCAGTTTGGACACGGCTTCGTCCTTGGTCATGTCGGGCACCAGCCGCAGGTCGATCTTCGCTTCGGCGCGCCCGGGCAGGATCGTCTTGCCGCCCGGTCCCATATAGCCGCTGACCAGTCCCTGAATGTTCACCGTTGGCTGCGAGGCGAGGCGATATGACGCCGTGAGATAGTCCTCCCCGGCATACCACTGCTTGATGCCGAGACCCTTCTTGTCATCAGCCTCGTTGCCCGCAGCGACGTCCGCCGCGATCAGCTGCTTCTGGCGCTCGGTCAACGGCTTCACATTCTCGAACCAGCCGTCGATTGCGGGCGTGTGCCCGTCGTCGGCGATGAGCGTGTTGAGCGCCTTGATCAGGTGCCAGGCCGGGCTGTCGACATTGGCCATCAGGCTGGAGTGGATGTCCTTCGTGGGCCCTTTGCCCCACTTTTCGCCGCTCGAAATGAGCTGCAGTTCGACGGCGCCCTTCGCGCCGAGCAGCAAGGTCACCTGCCCGTCGACCGACTGGCCGGCATCGGGAATGATCACGCCCACCGCTTTCGAAAGCGCGGGCAGAACCTCGGGATTGGTGACGACCTGCGAGAAGTGCGGAGAGGCGATTTCCTCCTCGCCCTCGGCCACGAGCACGAGGTTCACCGGAAGCTTCACGCCCGCTGCCTTGAACGCGCGCAGCGCGGTGAGGAACGCGGTCTCCGGCCCCTTCTGGTTGACCGCTCCGCGCCCGACCAGGACTTTGCCCTCGCCGGGCCGGTCGACCAGCCGGCCTTCGAGCGGCGGTGACGACCATTCCTTGGGATCGTAGTGTTTTACATCGTACATGAAGTAGATCGCCAGTGTGGTCTTCGCGCCGACATCGAGCGTAGCGAAGACGCCGGGGACGCCATCGGTGGGAATGACCTTGGCCATCTGAAAGCCCGCATCGAGCGCGAGCTGGCGCATGTATTCGGCGCCTTCCTTGTGATTCACGCCCATGTTCGCGATCGTGGGCAGCTTGATCCAGGCGCGCAGGCGCTCGACCGCGGCGTCATGATCGGCGCTGATCGCCGCACCGACCTTGGCCCGGTCTGCCTTTTCGGACGCTGCGGCCGGATGGCCTGCGGTGGCAGCCAGCACGACCAATCCTGCGAGTCCGACCTTCAAACGCCGTGCCATAGTGCCCCCCTGCCTCCAGTCTGAATTGCCGCTGCGAGTTTGTGGCGCGATACCGCCAATGTCCAGCCGACTTGTCAGAACAGCGAGGCTTGCGGTCCTCCCGGCTCCGGTTCCGTGATCTCGCGCATCAGCGCATCGGCCAGCGGTGCCTGCAGGGCTGCCGCGCCTGTGCCGTCGGCGCTCAGCCAGTGATCGACGGCCTCGCCCGCGCGCAGGATCACCGGCATGGCCTTGGGATGGACGCGGCCCACGGTCTCGTTGGGCGCGCAGGTGAGGAAGGCGAAGCGCGGGCCTTCCTCCGTCGGGCGCCAGAGGCCGGCGAAAGCGAAAAGCGGGTCACCGGGGAGATCGAACCAGTGCTTGCGCTTGCGGCCCGTGACCGGATCGGGCGCGGCAGACCATTCGGAGAAGGCGGTGACAGGGACGAGGCAGCGCCGCGCCGGATCGGCGAGCGCGCTGCGCCACATCGGGGAGGCGAGGTTGCGCACGTTGGTGATCGGGCGCTTCACCTCGCCGAACGGGGGCCAGCCCCAGCGCATCATCGTGAGGCTTCGTCCCGCGCCTTCCGAGACGATGACGGGGGCTTGGCTGTCCGGGTAAATCTCGGCGAGCGCCGGGAGGTTACGCCCGCCGACATCGGCCCGGAAAAGCTCCGCAATGGCTTGCGCGTTGCTGGTCATGCGATAGAGATTGCACATAGCGAGAATATGATAGCGGGAGAGTACGCGATGGCCACCCAGATCCGCCCCAACATCAACTGCAGCGACGCCGAATGGCATGCCCGGCAGGAACTGGCGGCCTGCTACCGCATCTTCGACCTGATGGGCTGGTCCGAATCGGTCTACAACCACATCTCGCTGCGCGTGCCGGACGAGGAAGGCGCCTTCCTGATCAATCCGTTCGGGCTGCTCTATTCGGAGGTCTGCGCGAGCAATCTCGTCAAGATCGACATCGACGGCAACAAGCTCGATGACAACCCGCACCCGGTGAACCTCGCCGGGTTTACCCAGCACGGCTATTTCCACCGCCACCTCGATTGGGCCCACGCCATCTGCCACGTCCACACGACGGCATCGATGGCCGTGTGCAGCCTCGAGGAAGGGCTGATGCCGATCAACTTCTATGCCTGCAACTTCATGGGCCGGCTCGCCTACCACGATTTCGAGGGCATTACCGTCCGCGCCGAGGAAGGCGAGCGGCTGCTGGCGAACCTCGCCGACAAGAACATCCTCATGCTGCGCAACCATGGCCCGGTGGTCATGGCCAAGAGCCTGCAGGCGATGTTCGTGCAAATGTGGGCGCTGCAGCGCGCCTGCGAGATCCAGATGGCGACGCTCTCGATGGGCCGGCCGCCGGTGATGATCTCGCAGGACGTGATCAATATCCACCAGCGCGATCTCAGCCTGGCGAACCCGCCGGGCGGCGGCCCCGGCGTGGGCGATTTCAACGCCTGGACGCGGCGGATCGACCAGATCGACCGCTCCTGGCGGGATTGAGCGGCTTGCCGACGGGCCGGGCGGCGCGCTAGGCCAAGCCCGCCATGGCCATCCTCACCGTCAACAACCAGCCGATCGAGATCAAGCTGGAGAGCGATACGCCGCTGCTCTGGGCGCTGCGCGATGCCGCCAATCTGACAGGTACCAAGTACGGCTGCGGCACGGGCGAATGCGGGGCCTGCATGGTGATCGTCGACGGGCAGGCCATGCCAAGCTGCACGCTTTCGCTGGGCGAGGCGGAAGGGCGCACTGTGACTACGATCGAAGGCCTTTCGCCCGATCGCAATCACCCGGTGCAGCAGGCTTTTGTGGCTGAGCAGGCGATGCAGTGCGGGTTTTGCACACCTGGCCTCGTGATGGCGGCGGCGGCACTGCTCACCCATAACACCGATCCGACCGAAGCCGATATCAAGGCTGCAATCACCAATATCTGCCGCTGCGGGGTCTATCCCCGGCTGGTGCGCACGATCCAGCGCGCCGGGCGGATCGCGCGCGGGGCTGAGCCCGGGGTGCCGCTGCCCGTGCCAGCGACCGCGACGACGCCGGGGTTATAGGCGGGGGTTGAGGGTTACACAGGGTTACACGGTGTCACCCTCGGATTTCGTCTTAGAGTATTGATATAACGCGGGTATTTCGGTGCGCGGACAGGTTACACGGCCCTGCCTGTTTTTCTGGCGATGGCTGACGATGGGAAAGAGCGCGGCGATGTGGCCGACGCGCGCTTATGCCAGAAGCGGGTGATGTAGGAAAATCTGCAAGGCTGCTGGCGGGCAAGAGACATCGGCCTTGCGGCCCGATACCTCCCTATTCGTCATTGCTTCGCTCCGCTCGCAATGACTAGGGCTACACTGGATTTGCGCCTTCGCGGGAATGACGAGGGTTGGTTTTCAGAACTCCATCCGTACTGTCAGACGCGCGCTACGGGGCTGGGCGGTGGAGATGTTGTTGTCGGTATGCGCGGTAGGGAAATACTGCTCGTTCAACAGGTTGTTGACGTTGAGCTGGACCGAGACCGCCTTGCTGAGATTGTAGAACACCGCGGTGTCGACGCGGGTCCATGGCGGCAGGGTTACGGTGTTGCTGACGGTGGTGTAAGCGGAAGACTGGTGCGTCACGCCGAGGCCGAGGCCGAGTTTCTCCGTTACATCATAGCGGGTCCACAGCGAGATCTGGCTATCTGGCAGGAGCGCGAGGGTCTGGCCGGCCTTGGCGGCGGTGGTGGCGGAGCGGACCTTGCCGTCCTGCAGCGCATAGCCGAGGCTGACCTGCCACTGGGGCAAGATCCTGCCGGTGGCGGAGAGCTCGATCCCGCGCGTGCGCGTCCTCCCCGAAAGCACAGGCAGGCCGGTGACGGGATCATTGAAGCGTGAGTTCTCCCGGTCGAGCCGGTAGGCGGCAGCCGTGAGCGCGAGCGCGGGAGTTACGTCCCACTTGGCGCCCACTTCGAGATTGCGAAACTCCTCGGGCGCGAGGGTGGCCTGCGTTGCATCAAGCGCGCTGAACTGGTCGCCGGACTGGGGGAGGAAGCTGCGGGTGTAGCTGCCGTAGAGCGAGACGTTCCGGCGCGGCTTCACGATCACGCCTGCGCGGGGGGACCACTTGTGATCGGTGCGCCCGGCGCTGGTGCTGGTGAGCAGGTTGTCGGCGCTGATCTTGAAGCTGTCGTATCGCACGCCGCCGACGATCTGGAGGAACGGCGCGAGCTCGATCTGGTCCTGCACATATGCCGAGAAGGTGGTCACTTTGGTATGGGTCGAACGGCTGGGCGCGCCGAATGTGATTGCGGGAATGGCGAGGCGTTCGGCCAGCGAGACCTTCGCCGAAGTCTTGCCGCCGGGGAAAATGCCTTCGGAGCGGGCGGCGTCGGTGGTCTGATCACCGCCTTCGATCCCGGCGATCACGGTGTGGCCGATGGGGCCGGTCTTGCCCAGCCAGGTGAGGTTTGCCTGCCCGATCCAGCTCCCGCGCACCGAAGTGCTGTTGTAGGAGCTGAGCGAGACCGAGTTGGTGGCGGGATTGACTGCAGCGCCGGCGAAGATGTTCCCATAGTATTTGTCGGTGTGGCTGTACTGGCCGGCGACGGTGAGGGTCAGGCTCTCGGCCAGCTGCTGGGTGAGGCGGGCCTCGACGATATGGGCCTTCACCGCGGCGATATTGGTGTCCTTGCGGCCGAAGAAGGTGTCGCGGTAACCCTCGAGCGGTGCGCCGTTGAACGAGGGCACGCCGCGATCCGCGATGCGGCTGTCATCGTCGTAGTTGTAGGAGAGGTCGATACGGGTATCGGCGGACGGCGCGAAGGCCAGCGTGGGGTTCACGCCGATGAAGCGGCCGTGGAAGTCCTGCCGGTGGTTGTCGAATTCCTCGTAAGTGCCATTGAGGCGCGCGCTCAGGCTCTGCGAGAGCGGCGCATTGAGATCAGCGGCGAGGGCAAAATCGCCGAAGCTGCCGACCGCAGCCGAGGCGCCAAGGCTTTGTCCGGACAGTGCGGGGGCCTTGCGCACACGGTTGATCACACCGCCGCCGCCGCCGCGCCCGAACAGCAGCGCGTTGGCGCCGCGCAGCACCTCGACATGGTCGATGTTGTAGAGCGAGCGGTAGTACTGCGTGTCGTCGCGCAGGCCATTGAGGAAGAAATCGGCGGTGGTGTTCTGGCCGCGGATGACGATTTGGTCGCGGTTGCCCTCGCCTTGCGCAAGGACGACGCCGGGCACGTAGCGCAACGCATCACCGAGCTGGGTAACGCCCTGATCATCGAGCTGCTCGCGCGAGAGCACGGTGACCGACTGCGGCACATCGAGCAGCGGGGTGGGTGCCTTGACGCCGGAGGCGGTATCGCTGCGGTAGCTGTCGACACGGCCGGTGACCACGATCGGGTGGCGGTCTGCGTTATCGGCACCATCATCGCCTGCATCTGCTGCCAACGGCACCGTTTCGGCCTGCGCGGAGATCGGCAGGAGGGCGCTGGAGGTGAGGAGCAGGGCAACGATGGCTTTCACGGGCATTTCCTTCTTGAGACGCATTCTCAAGAACCACTCTATTGCGAGTCATTCGCACTTTCAAGAATGATATTGCGAATCTTTCGCGATTGGGGTCGGGCAACCAAACGCTATCGGGCGGGCACGATGGCCGCCGGTCAGCGTGTCAGATGGAATGGGGGTTTGCTGCCCTCAGAGCAGCGGGAAGGCGCGGTCGGCGAGGATCAGCGCGAGCGCCGAGCCGAGCACGATGGCCGAGCGCAGCAATTCCGCCAGCGAGGCGGCAGGAGCAGCAGCAAGGACGATAGCGCGGATCATGGAGCGGTCATGCGCCCCGAGTGCCTAACAAACCGTTACCTATGGGCGGTCCTCATCCCAGCCATTCAAGCAGCGAGGCGAGGCATTCGCGCGCGAGCAGCTTGCTGCGTTCGGGGCTCCAGCCTTGCACCGGATCAGGCAGGTCGTCGTTGTCCTTGAACGGCATCTCGAGCGTCATCGAGATAGCGCCGAAGCGCTCGGCGATCTGGTTGGTGGCCATAGAAAGGTTGGCCTTGCCGGGCCGCGCCGCCGGATAGCCGCGCCGGGTCTGGAAATCGGGCGTGCGCCGATCAAGGATCGCGCGGTAGCGGGTATAGCCCTCGCCCTGCGCATCGGTCCAGCCGGGGATGCCTTCGAACCCGGCGAAGAACACCGCGGGGATCGCCTCGTCGCCGTGTACGTCCATCGCGAAGTGGGCGCCGGTCGCGTCCATCGCGTTCCGGATCGCGAGGACTTCGGGCGAGCGTTCTGCGCTCGGTTCGAGCCATTCGCGGTTGAGGTTCACGCCTGCGGCATTCGTGCGCAAGTGCCCGCGGCGCGAGCCATCGGGATTGCAATTGGGCACCACGTGAAAGCGGCAGCGCTGGCGCAGCGCGCGGGCATGCGGATCGGCCGGATCGGTCAGCATGTCGAGCGCGCCTTCGATCCACCATTCGGCCATCGATTCGCCGGGATGCTGGCGCGCGATCAGCCAGACCTGTGTCTCGCCCTCGCCCAGCGAGAGGCAGTCGATCGGCTGGCCATCGAGGCTGGTGCCAAGCAAGCGGTGGGTGACGCCTTCCGCCGCGGCAACCTCGGCGACGAGATCGTGGTGCCGCTCCATCGAATAGGGCGCGAAATAGGCGAACCAGCAGGTCGCGGCCTCAGGTGTGTAGCGGATCGTCATGGTGCCGCCATCAACCGCCGCCTCATAGCCGGTATCGGTGCGGTACCAGGTGTCGCGGTCTTCCGAGACACAGGCGCGGTAGCCGACCCAGCCATCGGGATAGGCGGCCGAGGCAAGCCCGGTGATCCTGAGTTCGAGCGAACGGCCCGCGCAGCCGCTGACGCGGAAATGGAACCACTGGAAGAAATCGGAATGGGCATCGCGCCGGATGGCGAGCCGGGCGCTGGCGCCGTCTACGCTGAGAACTTCGATATTGCCGCTGTCAAAGCCTGCGTCGACGCTGATCGGATTGCCGGTGGAGTCTGTGGTCATTTGACCGTGATAGTCGCCCCCGACGTTCCGGGGAAGCCCGAGAACAGCGCATGGGCGAGACGCGGTGCGGCCTGATCGACGGCGGCGGCCTTCGCCTTCTCGTTCTCGACATTCTCCGCGCGGCCTTCCCACAGCGAGAGCCCGGTGGCGCGGCTGCGGATCGTGACGACGAGGCGGCTGGTGACCCGCGCTTTCGGACCCCCGCCGAGACTGAAGCCCACGCCGAGCCCGACGCCGCTGTTCCACCCGCCGGTCGAACCGCCGACGCCGACCGAGACCGGCCCCCGCTTGCGCTCGATGCGCTGAACGTCACGCTCGGCGCGGACTTCGGCCACCGCATCGGCGGCACCCGGTGTGGCGCTGCCAAATTTCAGCGCGGCAAGCTCGGCCTCGACCGCTTGCAGCCAGACGCGCTGTTCGAGGCTGCTGCCGTCGGTGCCGGGGGCGGCGACCACCGCGACCGCGCCGCGACCCAGCGTGGTGATCGATTCGGGCGTGTGAAAGCGGGTGACCTCGACCGGCGCGGCGAGGGCGGGACTTGCGACGAGCGCGAGCGCGGCGAGAAGCGCGCGGGCCCTCATGGTGTCACCGCGGCGAGCGGCTGGACGACTTCGCCTTCGGGGAAGCGCTTGAGCAGTGCGGTGGCGAGGCGGGCGGCCATCTGGCTGTTGTTGATCCCGCCATCTTCCTCGCGCGCTTCGCCTTCGGCATGGCCCTCCCACAGCACCCGGCCCGTCACCTTGTCGCGAATGCGCAAATCGAGCCGGGTGGAGATGATCGCCTTGGCGGGCTTGGTGAGATCGACCGCGAGTGCGAGACCGAAGCCGCTGCCGCGATTGCTGATAGTGGTGCTCATCTCGCCGCTGATTTTCTTGCGCGGGGCCTCTTCGGGCACGGCCACACTGTGGCTTACGCCGATTTCGGCGATCTGGCCCGGGTCCATCGCCGTGGCGGTATCATAGCCGCGCCGCGCGAGCTCATCGATCACCGCGGCTTCGTAGACCGGGAGCTTGCCGTCTTCGTTGTCACCGTCGTCCGTGGCCATGCGGCTCACCACGATGCGGCCCTTGCCGAGCAGCGCCTCTGCATCGGCAGAGCGATAGGCGGTGACGTCGACCTTCTTCGAGGGCTGCGCGCTCTGGCGCGCGGAAGGGTAGCGCGGATCGCCGTCCTCACCGCCGTGCCAGCCGCCGGGACCGCCCCAGCGACCCTCTCCCGGAATGCCCTGCGCCAGCGCGGGCGCCGCGCAGCAGACGAGAAGCGCGGCGAGCAGGGGCGAGGTAAACTTCATGGAATGCCTTTCGGGACAGACGCTTTGGGGACCAGTAGGCGGAGAAACTACGTCCTGCGGCCTGTCATTGCTATGAACGGGTTCGCCATCAATGGTTCGTTTGGCGATTCCAACGCAAGAGGAGGCTGCTACTGCAATGCAGCATTTACGTGAGGGAGTGATTCGCATGGGCCAGGTCCCCGTACTCGTTACCGGCGGCGCCGGGTATATCGGCAGCCACGCAGTGCTCGCGCTGAAGGATGCGGGCTGGCCGGTGACGGTGATCGACAATCTGACCACGGGCTTTCGCTTCGCGATCCCGGATGAGGTGCCGCTCTACGAAGGCGATATCGAGGATGGCGTGCTCTTGGCGCGGATCTTTGCCGAGCAGAAGATCGGGGCGGTAATGCATTTCGCTGGATCGATCATCGTGCCCGAATCGGTCGAGAACCCGCTCAAGTACTATCACAACAACACGTCCAAGAGCCGCGCGCTGATCGCCGCGGCGGTGGAGGCCGGGGTATCGCATTTCATCTTCTCCTCGACTGCAGCGACCTACGGCATTCCCGAGGTCTCGCCGGTCACAGAGGATAGTCCGAAGCAGCCGATCAATCCCTACGGCATGTCGAAGCTGATGACCGAGACGATGCTGGCAGATACCGCGCGGGCGCATCCGCTCAACTATTGCGCGCTGCGCTATTTCAACGTGGCGGGCGCGGACCCGCTGGCCCGCACGGGCCAATCGACCGCGGGGGCGACGCATCTGATCAAGGTGGCGGTGGAAGCCGCGCTCGGCAAGCGCAGCCATGTCGGCGTGTTCGGCACCGATTTCGATACGCCCGACGGCACAGGGGTGCGCGACTACATCCACGTTTCCGATCTGGCAGCCGCACATGTGCTGGCGCTGGAGGCGTTGATCGCTGAGCCCCAGCGATCGCTGACAATGAATTGCGGCTATGGGCAGGGCTTCTCGGTGCTCCAGGTGCTCGATGCGGTGGACCGGGTGACCAACCACATGATCGAGCGCAAGCTAGAAGGCCGCCGGGCGGGCGATCCCGATTCGCTGATTTCGGACAACCGCCGCATCAAGGCGACCCTGCCGTGGGTGCCGCGCTATGCCGATCTTGATGTGATCGTGCAGCATGCACTTGCCTGGGAGCGCAAACTGACCGAGATCAGAGGGGAAGGTTGACTTTCGCCCGCCCCGCGAATAACCGCCGCGTTCAATTTTCGGCCCGGTCGCTTCGGGCAAAGGGATTCGTCATGAAGATTCGCAACAGCCTGAAGTCGCTCAAGGATCGCCATCGGGATAACCGCGTGATCCGCCGCCGCGGCCGCACTTACGTCATCAACAAGACCCAGAAGCGCTTCAAAGCGCGTCAGGGCTGATTGCCTGCCCTGCTGCGGCAGGGCCTGCAATCGCACGGTGTCGAACCGGCAGGGGGCCTCCGCGATTGCGGGGGCGCTTTTGTTTGTGGTGAAGGAAACACATTGCATGAGCACTGAAGTCGATGCCGTTGTCTGGGATATCGGCCATGTCTTGGTGCAGTGGTCGATCCGCGGGCTCTATGAGCAGCTGATCGCCGATCCGGCCGAGCTCGACTGGTTCCTCGAACACGTGGTCACGCTGCCGTGGCACTTCCGGCACGATGCGGGCGAGCCGCTCGCGGACCTGATCGCCGAGAAGGTGGCCCAGTATCCCGAGCACCGCGCGTTGATCGAGGCCTATGGCCCGCGCTGGCTCGAGACGATCCCCGGGCCGATCGAGGGCACGCCCGCGCTGGTCGAGGCGCTGGCGGCACGGCGCGTTCCGCAGTTCGCGATCACCAATTTCGGGGCGGACACCTGGGCGATGTTCCGCCCTACCTTTCCTGCGCTCGATCATATGGGCGATGTGGTGGTGAGCGGCGTGGAGCGGCTGATAAAGCCCGATCCGGCGATTTTCCAGCTCGCCGCGCAGCGCTTTGGCCATCCGCCGGAGCGGATGCTGTTCATCGACGACAACGCCCGAAACATCGCCAGCGCCGAAGCGCTCGGCTGGCGGGTGCATCACTTCACGCGGGGTGCCGAGGTGCTGGAAGCGGACCTGCGCACGCTGGGGCTGCTCTAGCCAAGGCCGATCAGCGAGATCTGCCGGCCATAGCCCGTCTCGCCCGCATGGGTGGAGCGGCGGAACGAGTAGAAGCGGTCGGCTTGCGAATAGGTGTCCTCGCCCAGCATGGCGACGGTGCCCACCCCAAACGTGGCAAGCCGGGCGGCGACGTAACCTTCGAGATCGAACCAGCTGTGCCCGGCGCGGCCGGCCTTGAAGAAACGGGCGCACGCCGCGTCGTCGGCGGCGAAGCGCGCCTCGAACCCCGCATCCACTTCGTAGCTTTTCTGCGCGATGCAGGGGCCGACCACGGCGGATATGCGCTTGCGGTCCGCGCCCAAGGCTTCCATCGCCTCGACCGTGCGGTCCGTGACGCCGCCGATGGCGCCTTTCCACCCGGCATGGGCTGCGCCGATTACCCCCGCTTCGGGATCGTGAAAGAGAACGGGCGCGCAATCGGCAGTGAGCACGCCGAGGAGGAGGCCTGGCCGGTCCGTCACCAATGCATCGGCCCTGGGTCGGTCGGGATCGGCCCAGGGTGCGGTCACAGTCACCACATCGGGGGAATGAATCTGGTAGCAGGTGAGGAGCCGCGCGCCGGGCAGCACGGCATCGCCTGCGCGGCGGCGGTTTTCGGCGGTGTGCGCGGGATTGTCTTCGCTGTAGCTCACGTTGAGCCCGGCGTGCAGGCCGGTGCTCACCCCGCCGCGCCGGCCGAGGAAGCCGTGCGCCGCCCCAGCCAGTGCCGGGTGCGTCAGCGCCTCGACCGCCTCGATCATCCTTCCAGGCTCTTGCTGACCTGCTCGCGCACATCGCGCGAGAGGCCGGGCTGCGCGGCGATGCGTTCGAGTTCGGCGCGCATCAGCGCGGCGCGCGCCGGTTCGATCCGGCGCCAGCGGCCGAGCGGCGGCACGAAGCGCGCTGCGACATTGCCGTTGATCGGATCGAGCTTGAGAATCAGGTCCGCGATCATGCGGTAACCCGCGCCGCTCGCCGCATGGAAGGCCTGCGGGTTGGCGGCGAAGGCCATGTAGAGCGCGCGCACGCGGTTGGGATTGGTCATCGTGAAATCGGGATGTTGGGCGAGCGCGGTGACGTGCTTCAGCGTATCGGGGTGGAGCGCGCCGGCCTGGATCGAGAACCACTTGTCGATCACCAGCGCATCGCCGGCAAAGCGCGTGTGGAAATCAGCGAGCGCGGCCTCGCGAGCGGCATCGCAATCCGCCGTGCCGATCCCCGCGAGGACCATAAGTGCGCCCTGCCGGTCGGTCATGTTGTCCGCGGCGTCATACTGCGCCTTGGCGCGGCGCGCGGCTTCCACCGGATCGCTGGCTGCGAGATAAACCAGCGCCTGCGTCTTCAACTTGCGCGCGCCGCGTGCGGCGGCTTCGAGGCTATAGGGCACCGCGGTGCAGCGATCGTGCAGCGCATGCCATTGGGCGGCGAGTTCGCTGCCCAGCCAGCGCTTGAGCGTTTCGCGCTCGGCATGGATGCGCGACGGGTCCGCCGTGGCAAGCTGCTCGGCGATGTAGCCTTCGCCGGGAAGGATCAGGAGCTCGCCGCGCATCAGATCGTCGAGCGCCTTGTCCGCCAGCACCGCCGCGTAGACATCGCGGATTGCGGCGAGGCCTTCGGCCCGGGCCTCGTCGGTCAGCTCGCCCGATACGGCGGCGACGAGGTGGCGGACCATGAGCTGCTGCATCGCTTCGTAGCGGGCGAAGGGATCGTCATCATGCGCGGCGAGGAACACGAGATCGCCGGTGGGCATGGGCATGTCGATGGCGACGGGGGCCGAGAACCCGCGGTTGATCGAGAGGGCTGGTAGCGCTGTGAAACCCGAAAAACTGAAGCTTTGTTCAGCTTCAGTCAGGATAAGCAGTTGTTCGCCATGGTGTTTGCCCGTGCTCCGGTCGAACAGCGCGGTGCGTAGCGGGATCACCATCGGCTGCTTGTCCGGCTGGCCGGGAGTGGCGGGGACGGTCTGGCTGAGCGTGAGCATTGCGGTATCGCCCGCGTGGGTGAACCGGGCGGTGACGCGCGGAGTGCCGGCCTGTTCGTACCAGCGGCGGAACTGCTTGAGGTCGAGCCCGGCACCGTCTTCGATGGCGCGGACGAAGTCCTCGCAGGTTGCCGCCTCGCCGTCATGGCGGTCGAAATAGAGGTCGGTGCCCTTGCGGAAGCGTTCGGGCCCGGCGAGGACGGTCATCATGCGGATGACTTCGGCGCCCTTGTTGTAGACGGTCGCGGTGTAAAAGTTGCTGATTTCCTGATAGGCATCGGGCCGGATCGGATGCGCGAGCGGGCCCGAATCCTCCGGGAACTGGGCGGCGCGCAGGATGCGCACGTCCTCGATCCGCTTGACCGGGGCCGAACCCATATCCGCGCTGAACTGCTGGTCACGCAGCACGGTGAAACCTTCCTTGAGGCTCAGCTGGAACCAGTCGCGGCAGGTGACGCGGTTGCCCGACCAGTTGTGGAAATACTCGTGCGCGACGACGCCTTCAACCCCGTCATAGTCGCCGTCGGTTGCGGTTTCGGGATCGGCGAGGATGTAGCGCGTGTTGAAGACATTGAGGCCCTTGTTCTCCATCGCGCCCGCGTTGAAATCGGCCACCGCGACGATGTTGAACAAGTCGAGATCGTACTCGCGCCCGTAGACGTCCTCGTCCCATTTCATCGAGTCGATGAGTGCTTTCATCGCGTGGCCGGTGCGCGTTTCGTCTCCGGCGCGGACGTAGATGGCAAGATCGACCTTGCGGCCCGAGCGGGTGGTGAAGCTATCGCGCGAGGCGACGAGATCGCCCGCGACGAGCGCGAAGAGATATGAGGGCTTGGGCCAGGGATCGTGCCATTCGGCCCAATGCCAGCCTTCGGGCGTGCCGTCTGCGTTCTCGCCTGAGGCGACCGGGTTGCCGTTGGAGAGCAGCACCGGGAATGCCGCCTTGTCGCCCGCCATGCGCACGGTGTAGCGGCTGAGCACGTCGGGCCGGTCGGGGAAGAAGGTGATGCGGCGGAAGCCCTCGGCCTCGCACTGGGTGCAGAGCATGCCGTTCGAGGCATAGAGGCCCGAGAGCTGGGTGTTGGCGGCGGGGTTGATGCGGGTCTCGATCCCCACTTCATGCGCGTCGCCCGGCAGGTCGATCACGAGGTCGCCGCCCTCGCGCCGCCAGCTGTTGCTGGCCTGGCCATCAACCCATACGCCGGCCGGCTCGATCCCGTCGCCATTGAGGCGCAGCGGCGCGTCCGTCTGCCCGGCGGCGCGGGTAACGTGCAGCTTGGTGTGAACGCGGGTGTCATCCAGGCCCAGCTCGAAGCGCAGGGCGATTTCCGGAATCAGCCATTCCGGCGGGCGATAATCGGCGCGCTGGATAACGGGTGCGGGGACGGCGGGGGGGCTGGAAAGATCGTTCATGTTCCCAATGTAGGGAGCGCGGCTCCATCGGGAAACGCAAAATCGCCGGGAGGGCGAAACTTCGCGGCATCTTGGCTTGACGAAGCGCCGGTCGATCCGCACCCATGCGCGCCAAACGAGGGCCGGGATGATGGGTATGCGCGCAATGGCCGGGGTGAGGCGGATATCGATGGCCGCGCTGATGGTCATGGCGGCTATGCCCGGACTAGCCCATGCGGCCGGGTTCGATGTGGACCATGCCACGCAGCTCTGGCTGGCAACGCTCAGCGGCCCGGCACGCGCCCGCTCCGATGCCTATTTCGATGGTCGCCTGTGGATATCGCTGTGGAACACAGCGTTATCGGTGGCGATCTGCTGGTTGCTGCTGCGGACGCGGCTGCTGCCCAAAGTGCGCGACGGGATGCAGCGGCGCGGCTGGCGACCCTGGCTGGGCATCATGGCCTGCGCGCTGGTGTTCCTCCTCGCCGATGAAGTGCTAAGCCTGCCCTGGTCGGTCTACACCGATTTCTGGCGCGAAAAGCAGTATGGGCTGATGAACCAGTCGCTGGGAGCGTGGCTGGGCGATCAGGCGATCGGCTTCGTGCTGAGCGCGGTGTTCGGGAGCCTGTTTCTGCTGATCATTTATGCGGTGATCCGCAAGTACCCCGTGCGCTGGTGGCTTATCGGCACCGGCGTGGTCGCCACTTCGATGACAGTTACCATGCTGATTTCGCCGATCTTCCTGTTCCCGCTGTTCAACACCTTCACGGAACTGCCGGGCGGGCCGGTGCGCGCGCGGATCGTCCAGATCGCTGAGGCGAGCCATGTGCCGGCCGAGCATATCTACCTGATCGACGCCTCGCGCCAGTCTGACCGGATTTCCGCGAATGTCTCCGGCATTGGCCCCACGGTGCGGATTTCACTCAACGACAACCTCTATCGCAAGACCAGCCTTGCGGAGACGGCGGCGGTGATGGGGCACGAGATCGGACACTACGCGCTCGGCCATATCTGGCAGCGGATCGCGCTGTTCACGCTCTTGTTTGGCTCGCTGCTGTGGCTCGCCGCGCGGATCACGCCGTCGCTGATCCGCTATGGCGGGCAGCGGTGGGGTATTCGGGGCATGGGCGATCCCGCCTCGCTGCCGGTGCTGAGCGGAGTGATGAGCGTGCTGGTGCTGCTCGCGACGCCCGTGATCAACACGATTGTGCGGGCTCAGGAGAGCGAGGCGGATGCCTTCGGGCTTGATGCCGCGCGGGAGCCGGACGGCTTTGCCGGGGCAGCGATGAAGCTTTCGGCCTATCGCAAGATTGCGCCGGGGGCGCTTGAGGAAATGCTGTTCTTCGACCATCCTTCAGGCAAGACGCGGGTGCGCATGGCGATGCAGTGGAAGAAGGACCATGTGCCGGGCGCGACGGAAGCCGCGGCGCCGCCGCTTCTGGATTCGAAGCCGTGAAGCTGTTCATCTTCGGCATGGGCTATACCTCCAAGGTGATCGCGGCGCGGCTGCACGCGGCGGGATGGGAGGTGGCGGGCACCGGCCGCGAGGGAACGGTGCGCTTCGAGGACCGCGAGGCGGTGCTGGCAGCGCTGACCGGGGCGAGCCATGTGTTGTCGTCGGTCCCTCCGGCGCGTGACGGCGGCGATCCGGTGCTTGATACCTATGGCGAAGCACTGGCTGCCGCGCCGTCCAAGTGGATCGGGTACCTGTCCTCCACCGGGGTCTATGGCGATACCGGTGGGGCATGGGTGGATGAAACCGCCGAGGTCGGTGCCGGGCGGCGTTCAGCAAGGACGGCGGCGGATCTGGCGTGGCAGGCATTGGACCCCCGCGTTCGGGTGTTCCGTCTGCCGGGGATCTACGGCCCCGGGCGCAGCGCGCTTGACCGGGTGCGGGACGGGGCGGCGAAACGCATCGCGCTCGAGGGTCAGGTGTTCAGCCGGGTGCATGTCGAGGACATTGCTTCGGGCGTGATCGCGGGGATGGACGGTCCGACGGGTGTCTACAACCTCGGCGATGACGAGCCTTCGAGCCAGAACGCGGTAATCGAGGAAGCGGCGCGGCTCTTGGGGGGCGCCCCGCCGCTGCTGCAGACGCTGGAGGAAGCCGCGCTCTCGCCAATGGCGCTGGCGTTCTATGCCGAGAACCGGCGCGTTGCGAACGGCAAGGCCAAGCGCGTGCTCGGCTGGCGGCTGGCCTATCCGACTTACCGCGAGGGGTTGCGCGCCCTCAATGCCACGACCAGCCCGATCATCGCCAGGGTCGCGCCCGCACCGGCGAGCACCGGCACGCCGACGCCCATCCTGCCCGCCCCCCAGTCTCCCGCTGCGCAGGCCAACTACGTGACTGGCATGGCGGCGGACCTGCAGACGGCC
>CAILIO010000141.1 GCA_903834285.1 uncultured Sphingomonadales bacterium
AAGTGTGCTTCAAGCGTGGGTTCGGGCGGCTGCCCGCATGCTTTGCAATTGTGCTATCATTTGGAACGGTGAATTGGGTCGAGGCTAGGCCTGTTCATCGATCTGCACAGTCAGCGCAAGGTTTGCTACCGCCTGCACCACCTGCCTCTATATTATTGCCAGCTCAACTTAGTACGAAGCTTGTTGCCAAACTAGGGGATCACGCTGGTCATCGACAGGCGGGATTGGTGTGCTTACCTAATGGATCCTTCCGCGTCCGCGATTTCGTCTTCGATGAGAACGCATTTCATGGATTGGTGGATCAAGTAATTTCTTCAGAAAAACCAAATAGCGAACCCGTATTGATGAACGGTGCCATGCTTAATATTAGTCTTGTAAGCATTAAATCTAAGCTATGTGCAAGATCTTGGGGAGTTTTTGGACAAGGTGACCGTGTTTCACTCTCTGGTAATGTCAAAATAAATTTTGATTGGTCGTTCAAAAATCAATTAGGCGCGCGGCAAGCAAGCACTGATATTACGCTAGACCTGCCACGTTCTGATCCTGCCCCAATTGATCTGCTTTTAGGAATGTCAGTGCGAAAGCTGCTCAAAATCATTCTAAAGAATGACGTTGGAGTTTCACCTGTTCGAACAGGCGCCCCCTAGCCACGCGTAGGTATTGATACTCACTCCCCCTTCTGCACCTCCACCGGCAGCCCCAGCCCTTCGAGCTGCGGCTTGACCTTGGCGGCATCGCCGACGACGACCCAGACCAGCTTGGACGGATCGATCGTCCGCCGCGCGGCGGCGTCGAGATCGGCCGGGGTCATCGTGCGGTAGCGGGCGGGCAGCGCGGCATAGTAATTGTCTGGCCGCTTGTAGGTTTCGATCTTGGCGATGCCTTCCAGCACTGCGCCCGAGGTTTCGAACGCACCGGGGAGTTCGCGCGCGCTGCCTTGCGTGGCGAGGGCTGCTTCCTCCGGCGTGGTGCCCTTCGCGCCGAGGTAGCGCGTCATCTCGCCCTGCAACTCGCGGATCGAGGGGCCGGTCTGGTCGGTCTGCACCGGCGCGTAAACCGCGAACAGCAGGCGGTCGGCGCGGTCGTTGATGAGGCTCGCGACGCCGTAGGACCAACCCTTGGTTTCGCGCAGATTGGTGTTCATGCGGCTGAGGAAATCGCCGCCGAGCACATCGTTGGCGGTGCGCAGGGTGACGGTATCGTCGGTGCCCCTGGCGGGGATGACCGCGCCGCCGAGGATCATCGATTGCGGCGAGCCGGGGCGGTCGAGGAGGACGATGCGGGGCTGCGGCGTCGGGATCGGGGCCGAGAAATCCTTGACCGGCGGGGCCATGCGGTTCTCAGGCCAATTGCCGAAGCTCTTCTCGAGCAGCGGGACGACAGCGGCGAGCGTGGTATCGCCCACGACATAGATCGTCGCGCGGTCCGGCCGCAGCCAGCGGGCGTGGAAGGCGGCCAGGTTCGCGCGCGTGAGCTTCTTGACCACGTCCGGCTCGCCCGTACCGCTGGGGGCATAGCCATAGGGGTGCGCCGGGCCGTAGATCGCGGGATAGAGTACGCGGCTGGCAAGCGAATAGGGATCGGTGCGCTCGGACTGGATCGTGCTCAGCTGCTGGGCGCGGACGCGTTCGAGCTCGGCCGGATCGAGCGCAGGGCGGCGCACGTATTCGGCAAGAAGATCAAGCGAGGGGGCGAGGTTGGGCACCAGCGCGCCGAGTTCGAACGCTGTCGAATCCGGGAGGCCGATGCCGTTGATCGAGGCGCCGAGCGTTTCCTTGGTGCGGGCGAGCGCGGAGGATGTGAGGCTGGTCGTACCCTCGTTCATTAAACGCAGAAGGAGCGCAGTGGTGCCGCGCGCGTCCCTGGGATCGGCAGCGTAGCCTGCATCGAACGAGACGCGGACCGAGACGATCGGCACCGCGCTGCGGCGGGCGAAGACGACCTTGATGCCGTTCTTGAGGCGGGTCCGCTCGATGGCGGGGAAATCGAGCGTGGGGACATTGCCGGCGGGTGGGATCTTGCTGCGGTCGGCATCGGCGCCGACTGCCACGAGAGTGGTGGGCGCCGCCGGAGCCGCGACGGCAGGGGGAAGCGCCGCATCACCGCCGCGCGCCTCGCCGCCACCAGTGCGGTTCCCGGGCACGACGGTGAGTGCAAAGACCGGGCGCTTGAGCCAGCGCGCCAGCGTATCGCGCACAGCGGCAGGCGTGAGCTTGGCGGTTGCTTCCAGCTCGCGGCGGTAATGGGCAGGGTCTCCCGAAAAGAGCAGGCCTTCGGCCAGCGTCGACGCCTTGCCGCCGCCGCCGACCGATTCGAGCGAGCGGATTTCGCCAGCGGCAAAGGTGGTTGCGGCGCGGGCGAGTTCGTCTTGTGTCGGGCCCTCGGTGAACAGGCGGGTGAGTTCGGCATCCAGCGCGGCGCCGACTTTGGCCGGATCCGCACCGGGTTTCACATCCGCTTCCATGACGAACTGGCCGCCCTGCGCGAAGATATCCGCATGGGCGGAGGCCGACACAGCGGTCTGCGTGCCGCGCACCAAGGCATCGTCAAGCCGGGAGCTGGCAAGGCCGCCGAGAATCAGGCCGGCGACCTGGAGGGGCAAGTAATCCGGATTGTCGAACCCGGGGATCGCCCACATGCGATAGACGCGGGTGGTTGCGACCTGATCCTGCACGGTGCGGGCGACCGGGACGGGCAGCGTCGGC
>CAILIO010000142.1 GCA_903834285.1 uncultured Sphingomonadales bacterium
CGCTCACTTCGGCGGGCTCATTTCATAGCGGTCCCAATGCGTGACAATCTCGTCCACGACTTTGCCGCCAACCATGTAAAGGCTCTCTAGCGCCGCGGTCATCCCGGCATAACCCTGGTTCTCGCTGAGGAGATAGGTCGCCGTATCGATCCCCGGCGGCGGCATCGTGAAATTGCTCCCGGCGCGCAGCACCAAAACCCGGTCGCGGTCCGCCCGGCCGACTTTCGTGAGATACTCTATCGACTGGAACGTCCCCGTTTCCTCCATCGCGGACGTGACGAACTCGCCCTTCCCGCGCGTCCAGAACTTCGTCCAGTCGTTCGCCCACTGCGTCATCTTCGCGCCGTGCCAGAAGGTCATTGCCGCAAGATTGTCGCCCTTCAGAACGAACGGCGGCTTCTGCGCATTGGGATAGCCCGTGAAGGCCTTGCGCGCCTCGGCCATCCGCGGATTATCGGGCAGCGCTGCATCCTTGGTCAGCGCAAAGGCCCAGTCCTGCAGCGCCGGATTGAGCTCGAACATCTCGCCGTTGACCGGCTCCAGCGGCGTCGGATCCTGCGGCCCTTTGCTGTGCAGCGCGAAATAGCCGCTCTTCCAGTCCTTGGGGATCTCGCGCGAATCGATCTCGTGCGCAATGTCGCCGTCGATCAGGTAGTGCGCCCAAGCGGCCGAGCCGACCGAGGCGTCTTCAGGGTCGATCCCGGCAATCCCGGCCACCAGCCAGTAAGCCTTGGACAGATCGAGCCGGTCATCCAGCCCCAGCGCCAGCGCCGCGGTGGCCGATTTGATCGAGCCCATGCCGGTTACGATGGCGAGCACACCGGTCTCGGGATCGTAGGCAAGGTTGTGCCACCCTTGCGGGAACGGAAGCGTTTCGGTGAGGTGGCGGCGCTCCTTCCAGAGCTGGAACTCGCCGGGCTTGTCGCCGGTGTCCTTGCCGATCTCGAACATGGTGACGACCACCACGCGCACCGGCAACTTGGCCGCGCAGGGCCGCGCAGGTGCGCAGGCCTTCACCGCAGCCACCGTCGCGGCATCGGCCACCGGCGCTGCGAGCGCGGGCGATGCCAAAGCGAACAGCGCAGCTGCAAAGGAAACAAGGCGCGCGAAAACGGACATGGTCGGGGCAGCCTTGAGGGAAAAATCGGGGAGCCAAGGGGCGGCGCATGCAGCGCCGCCCCCGCTCAAGTCAGGTCATCAGAACTTGTACTTCACCGAAGCCTGGAAGCTGCGCGGCAGCTCGGGCAGGACGTTCTGCGAGGCATAAAGCTCGACGAAGTTGGCGCGGAAATAGCGCTCGTTCAGTGCATTCTTCACGTTGACGCGGAAGCCCCAATGGTCGGTGTCATACGACAGACCAAGGTCCACCAATGTGTAGGCAGGCAGCTTCACCGTGTGCGGATAGTCCGCCCAGACCGAAGGCACGTGCGAAGCGCTGACGCTCAGCGCGATGCCATTGTTGAACGCATAAGTCGCGGTGCCCGAGAACAGGTTCCGCGGGATACCGGGGCGGGTGCCATCGCGCGCGGGGGTCAACGGCACCAGGCCATTGGGCGCACCGCCATAGAACTGCGCCGGATTGACCCCGGCGGCCTTCAGCAGGTCGGCGCCGTAATAGTAGAAGAACGCACCACCTGCGAGGAACGACGGGTAGAGCACCTTCGTGTGCGTGTAAGCACCCGTGACGAGCAGGTGCTTGTCAACCGACCAGCGCACTTCGCCTTCGATACCGGTGGTCTTGACCGCCTGATTGACCGTCAAGGAGCCCCCCGTCGCATAGTCCACGCGGTCTTGCTTGTAGATCGACAGCGCGGCGTAGAGGCGGTTGTCCAGCCAGCTGCCCTTGATGCCGCCTTCATAGAGCTTCGAAGCCGTCACCCACGAGCCGTTGAAGACGTTGTTGGGATCGACCTCGGCCCCTTGACCGACCAGAATCACCGATTGGCGCGCGATCGTTCCATAAGGGATCAGGCCGAAGGGCAGCTTGTAGTTGGCTGAAACGCTCCACGACCATGCACCCTGGCTGTCGGTGGCGGTCGAGTAGCCCCGGGCGAGCTGTTCCGGCGTGCGCAGTTCCGGCGTTGGCAGATTGACCAGCACGAACGTGCCGAAGCTCTGGTCCATCTTGTTGAGCTGCGCGGTCGAGCTGACGCTCAGGTGATCGTAGCGCGCGCCCGCCGTCACATCGAGGCCGAAGTTGAAGTCGAAGTCCGAAATCACGCCGAACGAGGCATCGGTGTAGTGGCCGCGGAAATAGCTCGAATAGCCCGAGTCGGTCTGGGTCGAGAGGAGACGCGTCGAAAGCGGCGTGTACCCTTGGGTCAGATCGACGCGGCCGAAGAATTCATAGCCGAAATCGTCCGCGTGCTTGAAGTTGGTGTAGCGGATGGCAGGCGAGGCCTGGAGCGAAATTGTCCCGACATCCGTCTTGAACTTCGTCGAAAGAACAATCTTGTCTTCAATCACATAGGAATCTGCAAACTGCGAGAAGCCGTAGGCATTTTCGTTCAGGTTGCTGTAGCCATCATAGAAGAACTGGTTCTTGATCTCGAGCGTGTCGGGATCTCCCCAGATCAGGTCCGCGTAAGCGGTCTTGACGATGCTGTTGAGCTTGTCGTTGGGGCCGGTCAGCGTGTTGCGGAAGCTCAACGTCGCCGTGCCGACATTGGTCAGTGCCGAGTCCGGATAGGCGGTGCAGTCTTTCAGGCCGCTCGCAAAAGGATCCGCGAACGGCGGCGTTGTGCAGAATGCGCCGCCGAAGGTGCCAAGCCCAAGACCGCCGTTGGCTGCCCGCGCCTCGTCCTGCGAGATCTTCCCGTCACCATCGGTATCGAGCGGCTTGGCCTGCCCGGTGGTGTAAGTGCCCTTGTCGATCAGTTCCTGCGTCACGCGGTTCCAGCCGCCGTTCTGCACGCCCTTGAAATTCTGGTACATGCCGCCGAATTCAAGCCGCAGGTCGTTGGTCAGATCGGTGACGAACGAGGCCTGCAGCAAAGTCTGGCGGGTGAAGATGTTGCGATAATAGCTGCCCGCATCGGTGATCGAGCCATAGAGGCTATAGCCGAATTCGTGCCCGCCGATCTTGCCTGGCCCGACCACGCTGGCCGAGAGCACGTTGCCGTCCCAGCTGCTGCGGGTATACTCGAATTCAGCCTTGGGCTCGGCGAGGTAGGCGCCTTTGCCCGCGCGCGCGCTCTTGGGCACAAAGTTGATGTAGCCGCCGGTCTTCGAAGGACCCATGATCGGCGATGCCGGACCACGGACGATATCGATGCGGTCTGCCGCGCCGATCGGGGTCGGATAGTTGCCGGGGTTGTCGAGACGGCGCATGCCGCGGAAATAGACTTCGCCGGGGGTTCCGCGAATATCGAGCGAGCCGCTGACGCCGAAGAATGAGTTGGTGAACGTGCCGGGTGCTTGCGACACGAGATCGTGGATATCGGTGATGCCGAAGCGGTCGATCTGCTCCTTGGAGACGGTCGAGGCCGAACGCGGCGTTTCCACCAGCGTCTTGTCGAAGCCAAGGACCGAACCCACGCCCTTGACCGGCAGCGCGCCGAGCGAGCCGACAACGACGATCTCGTCCTTGGCCGGCGGCTCGTCCGCCGGTGCTTCCTGCGCGAAGGCGGGTGCTGTCAGTGCAGTGCAACCAAGCAGCGCCACAAGACCTTTCACAAGGCGGCGCGGCGCAGAAAACTGCGCGGAACTATTCGGGTAAAGCATCGAGAAACCCCCTGGAATGCAAAAGGCGCACCGCCCCCACCTGTCGTGAAGACCGCAATGCGCGTGGTTGAACCGCGCCTCTCCCGCAAACCATCAGGCATCTTCCCCGCCGCCATGTCGCCGTTCACGACATCCCCGAGGCTGGGCGCACCTGTTTTTCTGGTATGGTGCCACGTCCGTGGCAATTCGTATTACGGTCTTATGTCACCTTTCCGGCACGCGCCAGACGCTCAGCCTCAAATGTTGCAAAACGCTGTTCAAGATCCATCTGCAGCCGCGCCTTCTCGTTACCCGTCAAATACTTGGCACAAGAAGGTGTGGCAAAATCAGCACAGGCGGCTACCGGCACCAGCCTTGCCGGATCGGCCCACAACGCCCCGCCGGGCACGAACGAATAGGCGAGCCCCGACCGCGCGATCTGCTTGAGCTCCGGGTAGGTCAGCCCCTGCTCGCGCACCGCGCGGACATATTCGTTGGTCATGTCCGACCGCAACACGCCCTCGTCATCGGTCGAAAGCACCACCGGCACGCCATGCGCGCGGTAGAGGCGCAAGGGATGATCCGCACCCTTCACGCCGAGGATCACGGCGTTGCTGGTGAGGTTGATCTCGACTGCGATGCCCTCGCGCGCCATGCGCGCCATTGTGTCCTCGGCCTTGTCCTCGAAGGCGATGCCGGTGCCGTGCCCAATTCGCTTCGCGCCTGCCGCCACGGCCTCGGCAATATGGTCCTTGAGGTCGGCTGGCGGCACCTGCCCCAGCGTCACTTCACCGGCATGGAGCGTCAGCTTCACGCGCGGATATTTGGCGCTGAGGAAGCGGATCATCGCCATGTGCAGCGCATAATCGCGCCGCGCCAGCCACGCATCCTCGGGCATCACGATGTTGACGCCGACAAAACGCGGATCGGCATCGGCCATCATGAAACCGAGGATCAACGAGCGGTAGACCTGCCGCGGCGACAACGCGCGCAGCGCCTGGAACAGATAGTGCACCGCCACCTTGCACGCAGGTTCAGCCGCGGGCGTGCCGCAAGCCATGGCTTGGGCCGACGCCGCTTCGTCCGCATCAAGCTCGGCGCGCGCCTTTGGCACGAGCGGCGCGAACTGCCGGGCCTCGCTCGCATGGACCGCGGCGAGGTCGGCTTCGGCAATCGCCTCGTCACCTGCCGCGCGCACCACCGAAGCCAACGTCACCGTGTTGTGATCAAGCTCGAGATACGAAACATTGTCCCCCGCCGCGATGCGCCGCGTCGCGGTCAGCATCTTCGCGGTTTCGCCGCCCATCTTCCCGAAGCGCTCGAACGAGCGGAAGAACTGGGTGTGGCCGGAAACGTCGTTCTGCCCCACCCCGCGCTGGAAACCGCGCGTCGACATCGCGTCGATCAACCGGTCCATGCCGAATTCGCTGGTCGCGGCAAAGCGCTCGATCGTGCGCTCGGTCGGGCACGGCGGCGGCTCGACGCCAAGCCCGCTCGCATCGACACAGAAGCCCTTGGCCCCCGCCCAGGTCAGATAATCTTCGGCATAGATCGCCCCGGCGAGATGATTGTGGAGGTCGCCGCCCTTGGGCATGCCGCGCAGAAACACGCGCAAGGTCGGCGGGCTTTCGCGCGCGTCTTCGATCAGTTTCGCGACGGACGCCTCGCGCGCGGGGTCATTCAGAGCAAGCTGCGCCAGCGCCGGCGCAGGTGAAGCAAACAGCAGCGCCGCGCCCAGCGCGCGCCCTGCCTTTGCCCAATTGCCCCCTGCCATCTGGCCCAAGTCGCGATCCCGTATGCTGCGTTGCAGCGTGATTATGTCCTTGACCTGTTTCACGCAAATGCAATGAATCGCGCAAGGCGTTGCATAAATTAGGTAGGGCAAAATCCGGTGCCGGCATTCTCCCGCTTCCTGCGCTATTTTCTCGCGGTCGGCCGCCTCGGCTCGATCCGCAAGGCCGCAGACGAGCTCAACGTCTCTGCCTCGGCAATCGACCGCCAGATCCTCAACGTCGAGGCCGAGATCGGCATGCCGCTGTTCGAGCGCCTACCCACCGGCCTTCGCCTCACCGCTGCGGGCGAGATTCTGATGGCCGCAGGCGGCCGCTGGCAGAAAAGCCTTGCTGAAGTGCGCGCCCAGATCGAGGACTTGCGCGGCCTCAAGCGCGGCCATGTCGAAATCGCGGTCATCGATGCGCTCGCAAAGGGCGTGATCCCCGCCGCGATCCAGTCGCTGCAGGCACGCTATCCCGGCATCACCATCGAACTGAAGGTCGCCGCAAACGATCAGGTGCGCCGGATGATCGCCAGCGGCGAGGTCGATTTCGGCGTGTTCTTCGGCCCCGAATCCTACCGCGACATCACCGTGCGCGCTTTTGTCGATGTCCACCTCGGCTTCATCACACCCGCGGGCCACCCCTTTGGCGAGCAGGCCGAAGCGCGCTTTTCGGCCTGCGTCGGCTCGCCTGTGGTGGTGCCCTCGAGCCCGCTCGCGGTCCACCAGCAGATCGCCGTGCTCGAAGGCACTACGCGCATCGCGCTCGATCGCAAGGCGACCAGCAACAACATCCAGATGATCACCAGCCTCGTGCTGCAGGGCATCGGCATCGGTATCCTGACATCGCTCGACGTTGTGACCGAAGTGCGCGCAGGCCACCTTGCCTTCACCCGCATTTCCGACCCTGTGCTGCGCCCGATGACGCTCGCGCTGTGCACCGCAGCTGCCCGTCCGCCGAGTTATGCGGCCGATATCGTGCTGGGCGAGATCCAGACCGCGTTCGGCGATCTGGCATGGCCAAGCCCGCACTCGGAACCCGGCCCCCGCAATACCGGTTGAAAACGTGACCCTGCCGCAATTGCCCCGCGTGCCGGGAATCGGTAACCGCTCTCCTTTGCTGCCCGACGAACGGACCCGAACGGACATGACCGAAGCTGCCGCCCCTGTGCTGAACTACATCCCCTACGAGGAGTTCCTCGGCAGCGTGCGCAGGCTCTCGCGGCTGCTGGCAGCGGATGCATGGAAGCCCGACTTTATCATCGGTATCGGCCGCGGCGGTCTCGTCCCCGCAGTCTACATCAGCCACGAACTGCAAGTGCCGATGCTCTCGATCGACCATTCCTCGAAAGTTCCGGGCTTCGCGGACGAACTGCTTGGCAAGGTGGCAGACAAGTCCACCACCGGAACGCGGCTCCTTTTCGTCGATGATATCAACGACAGCGGCGGCACCATCGCCTACATCCGCAACCTGCTCGCGGAAAACGGCTGCAACCCAGACAACCTGCGCTTCGCCGTGCTCAAGGACAATTGTCGCTCGAAGGCGCGGGTCGACTACACCGCCGAAGTGATCGACCGCGCCGAGGACAAGCGCTGGTTCGTCTTCCCGTGGGAAGCGGTGATGACCGCCGAAACGCTTGCCGAAGAAGCCCAGGCCGTGCCGGAGCGGCTGGGCTAACCGGCGAACCGGAAGCCCGTCATCACCGCCCAGGTCAGCGCGCCCACCCCGGTCATGCCGACCAGCGCCATGACGGGTGACCACTTCACGTCCTCAACACGCTCACCCTTGGCCCGATCGCGCCTTCCGGTGATCATCGGCCCGATCAGATTGTGCGCATTGAGCACCTGATAATAGGCGATCGCCAGAATGTGCAGGCCGATCACCGCCAGCGCCGCCTTGAACACGCCCTCGTGCCATTCGGAGGCCACGCGGCCCTGATCAAAGCTCACCCAGTCCGCCAGCGGCCCGGATTCGATCCCGTCGACATCGACCGCAAACAGCCCCGCCAGCGTGATCGCGAAGATCACCGCTAGGAGCGCCCCCACGCTCCAGCCGCCGAGCGGATTGTGGCCGTCCGAAGGCGTCTCGCCGTCATGCGTCTTCAGGTACGCCATGATCGCGCTCGGCCCTTTCAGGAACTGCGCAAAGCGCGCCGTGCGCGATCCGGCAAAGCCCCAGAACATGCGGAACACCACCAGCGCGAAAATGGCGTAGCCCGCCTGCCGGTGACGATCCATGTCGTGGTTCTCGCCGCTCCACCAGGCAATCCCGAACAGCGTGATCAGGCTCCAGTGGAACACCCGCACGAACGGGTCCCACACCTTGACCGTTTCGTCCTCAGTGCTCATCGCGGTTTATTCCTCGGCGCGAAACTGCTTGTGGCAGGCAGCGCACGTGCCGCCAACGACCTTGAACTGCGCCAGCACCGCTGCGGTATTGCCCGAACCAGCGATCCCGGCCAGCTTGTCCGTCTCGGCCACCAGCTTGCCCGCGGCGGCATCGAAGACGGGCTTCTGCGTCCAGATCGCAAGCAGAGCATCGGTCTTCACGCCCGACTCCGGCCCGGTGCCGCGCGGAAACAGCGGGCCCTGCAGCTTTGCGGTTGCCGCCAGCGTGCGCGCGGCGGCGAGCAACTTGGCCTTGTCCGCCCCGCCGCCCAGTTCTTCCTTCAGCGCCTTCATCGCGCCGCCCATCTTCTTGAAATTGGCCTGCCGCGTGGCGATCGTATCAGCAGGTGAGGCAGCGCTCGCAATCGCTCCTCCGGCCACCAGCGCGGCGGCGAGAAGGCTCAGGAACATCGGTTTGGTTCGGGTCATCGGCAGTGGTCCTCCTGCTCAGAAAATCAGCGCGTCGGCGCCGGGCTGGCAGACACCTTGTCTGTATACACTTCATGAAACGCGGCCTGCACCGTGGCAAGCCCATCGGTCAGCACTTGCAGCGCGGTCTTGCCCTTGGCGTTGGGAATGTCGGCCCGCGCACCCTTCGCGGCCAGCACACGCAGCATCGCCGGAAGCTCGGGGAAAAACGGCCCACCCGCCAGCATGTGCAACGCGGTGGTCTTGTCCTTGTCCGCCACGTTGGCATCCCCGGTTAGGTCTAGCGCAAGCCCCAGCGCGGTCGCATTACGCCCCTGCACGGCCGCGAGCAGGAGGTTGACCCCTGCGCCATCGACAAAATGCTCGTCCGCCCCGGCCCGCTCAAGCTGCCACATCACGTCCGCCTGCCCGGCCTTGGCCGCCGCCATCAGCGCGGTCGTCGGCTGCACAGGCGGGGGCGGCAGGCCGAAATTGGCCTCGGTTACCCATGTGATCTTCGACGGGCCGGACAGCGCATCGGGCTCCGCGCCCTTTTCCAGCAACGCCGTCACCAGCGAGCCTTGCCCCGCTGCAGCCGCCACATGCAGCGGTCGCCGCCCCTCGCGGTCGAGCTCCGACACATCGGCGCCCAGTCGCACCAGTTCCTCGGCCGCCGCCCAGTTCTTCTGGTAGAGCGCCATCTGCAGTGCGCTGGTGTTTTCCGGCCCACGATGCTTGACGTCGGCGCCTGCCGCGATCAGCGCCGAGGCGACATTGGCCTTCCCGCTCGCCAGCGCAAAAAAGAGCGGCGTGAAGCCGCCCGGCGTCTCCCGGTTCACTTGCGCACCCGCCGCCAGCAGCGTGGAAACCGCATCGAGCTGCCCCGCCGAAGCCGCCCACATCAGCGGCGTCTGCCCGTGCAGATCGGTGCTTTCGGTGGCGGCCCCTTTCGTCAGCAAGGCGCGCACGGCCTCCGCATCCGAAAACCGCGCGCACATCGCCAGAGGCGCAACACCCTCGGCATTGGCCTGTTCGACCTTTTCCCGAGAGATTACTTCACCTTCGAGGAACTCGGTGTCGCCCGGATCGATGATCTTGAGCGAACTGGCCAGCCGCTCGTTCTCGCCGCGGAAGCGGAACTTGTCCATC
>CAILIO010000143.1 GCA_903834285.1 uncultured Sphingomonadales bacterium
CCCGGCTTCGCCCTCATCGGCTCAAGCCCCGAGATCCTCGTGCGCATCCGCGATGGCGAAGTCACCATCCGCCCCATCGCGGGCACCCGCCCGCGCGGGGCAACCGAGGCCGAGGACCGCGAGAACGCCGCGAGCCTCCTCGCCGATCCCAAAGAACGCGCCGAGCACCTCATGCTGCTCGATCTGGGGCGCAACGACGTCGGCCGCGTAGCGGCGGCGGGAACGGTCAAGGTCACCGAGAGCTACACGGTCGAACGCTACAGCCACGTGATGCACATCGTCTCGAACGTGGTCGGCCAACTGGACACGGCCCGCGCCGATTCGGTTGACGCCCTCTTCGCAGGCTTCCCCGCCGGCACCGTCAGCGGCGCGCCCAAGGTGCGCGCCTGCGAAGTGATCGCCGAACACGAGCCTGAAACGCGCGGGGCCAACGCCGGCGGCGTCGGCTATTTCGCCCCCGACGGCTCGGTCGACAGCTGCATCGTCCTGCGCACCGGCGTACTCAAGGACGGCGTGCTCCACGTGCAGGCGGGCGCAGGCATCGTGGCGGACAGCAACCCCGAATACGAACAGCGCGAATGCGAAGCCAAGTCCGGGGCGCTCTTCGCGGCGGCGCGCGAGGCGCTAAGGGTCGCGAGTGAACCGAGGTTCGGGCAGTGACGGCCGAGATCACTGTCCTCCCAAGTTTTGACGACTACCTTGCGGCCCACTGGCTCATTTTTCGCAAGAGGTGGTTGTCCGCAAGTGCGAGCAAATACATCGCAACATTTTTTGCATTTATTCTAGCAATGCAGTTGCTAATATATGGCTTTAGGGGTGCTGGATTTGCCGAATTTGCACCTTGGGCGTGGCTCTGTTCAAGCCTGATAATTACCGCAGTCTGGTTTGGCATTCGCGCCCTAGGCCAGGCGATCAGCCTGCCAAGAACGCTCCGCAAGTCATACAAGGTAAGTCAAACTATTAAACTTTCTACGACTTACGCGCTCACAAACGACGGCATTTCAATAAAAAACGACCGCGTTACAGCCAAATATGATTGGCCAATTATTGTACAAGCTTTAGAAAATACTCAATTTCTGATTTTGCTTACGCATTCTTGGAAGCAAATGTATCTATTTCCCAAGGCGCAGCTCGATCACGCCGCACTTGTCGATCTTCGCGCCGCTTTGGTTGCCGCCAAAGTGCCAATCCGTTAGGCCCTTCCCATGATCCTCGTCATCGACAACTACGACAGCTTCACCTGGAACCTCGTCCACTACCTCATGGAAATGGGCGCGAAGGTCGAAGTCGTGCGCAATGATGCAATGTCCGCAGGCCAAGCGATCTCCAGCGGCGCGCAAGGGTTCCTGATCTCGCCCGGCCCTTGCACACCCAACGAGGCGGGGATCAGCCTCGATCTCGTTGGCGCGGCGGCTGATGCGGGGGTGCCCTTGCTCGGCGTATGCCTCGGCCACCAGTCGATCGGTCAGTATTTCGGCGGCCAGGTCGTGCGCGGCGGGTTGATGCACGGCAAGACCTCGCCCGTCACGCACGATGGCTCTGGCCTCTTCGCCGGCCTCCCCTCGCCCTTCACCGCCACCCGCTATCACAGCCTCGTGGTCGAGAACGTGCCCGAAAACCTTACCATCAACGCCACGTCCGACGACGGCCACGCCATGGGCTTCCGCCACGCCTCGCTCCCGATCCACGGCGTGCAGTTCCACCCCGAATCGATCGCAACCGAGCATGGCCACGCGCTCCTCGCCAACTTTCTGAAGATGTGCGGCATCACCGCAAAGATGCCCACCCACCTCGCGGCATGAGCGCGCTTCCCGAAGTCACCGAAGCCCCGCTCGATGAAGCGGAGGCGCAGGCCGCCTTCGCCGCGATGCTCGATGGTACGGTGCCAGACGAGAGCATCGCACCCTTCCTGATCGCGCTCGCCGAGCGCGGCGAGTCGGCCTCTGAAATCGCCGGTGCCGCCCGCGCGATGCGCGCCCGCATGATCCCCATAACCGCCCCCGAGGGCGCGATAGACGTCTGCGGCACGGGCGGCGACGGGCAGCACAGCCTCAACGTCTCGACCGCGGTCAGCATCGTCGTCGCGGCCTGCGGCGTGCCGGTCGCCAAGCATGGCAACCGTGCCGCCAGCAGCAAGGCGGGCGCGGCGGATACCTTGGAAGCCCTCGGCCTCAATCTGGACCGCGCCGCCGAAACTGCCGAGATGACGCTCGGCGATCTCGGCATCTGCTTCCTCTTCGCCCAGCGCCATCACCCCGCGCTCGCGCGGATCGCCCCGATCCGCAAGGCACTGGGACGTCGCACGATCTTCAACCTGATGGGCCCGCTCGCCAACCCGGCCAGCGTGCGCCGCCAGCTCGTCGGCATAGCGCGCCCCGCCTATGTGGCGATATACGCCGAAGCGATCCGCCGCCTCGGCACCGATCACAGCCTCGTCATCTCAGGCGACGAGGGCCTCGACGAACTCAGCCTCGCAGGTGGAAACGAGCTCGCGCAAGTCAAGGATGGCTCCGTCGTCATGCGCCGCCTCACCGCCGCCGACGCGGGCCTTGCCGCCGCCCCCGTCGATGCCCTGCGCGGCGGTGATGCAGCCTTCAACGCCGCCGCCCTGCGCGCCCTCCTCCAGGGCGAACCCGGAGCCTATCGCGACGCTGTCCTCCTCAACGCCGCCGCCGCGCTGATCGTCGCGGGCGAAGCGGCCGATTGGCACGAAGGCGTTGAAGAAGCGGCGGAAGCCATCGACAAGGGGCTTGCCAACGCGCTCCTCAACTGCTGGATCGCGGCCCTCACATGACCGACACGCTCACCACGATCTGCGACACCAAGCGCGAGGAAGTCGCCGCCCGCAAGACCGCCTCCACGCTCGCCGATCTCGCCGCGCTTGCCGCCGAGCAGACCGTCCCGCGCGGCTTCGAAGCCGCCCTGCGTGCCCGCGCCGCGACCGGTTTCGCCCTCATCGCCGAAATCAAGAAGGCCAGCCCCTCCAAGGGCCTGATCCGCGCCGATTTCGATCCCCCGGCTCATGCCCGCGCCTATGAAGCGGGCGGCGCCACCTGCCTCTCGATCCTCACCGACGCGCCCTATTTTCAGGGCCACGAGGACTACCTCATCGCCGCCCGCGCCGCCTGCACCCTGCCGGTGCTGCGCAAGGACTTCATGGTCGATCCGTGGCAGTGCGCCGAAGCCCGCGCCATCGGGGCCGATGCCATTCTCATCATCGTTGCCGCGCTCGATGATGGCCAGATGGCCGAAATCGAGGCCGCCGCGCGCGAACAGGGCATGGACGTGCTCGTCGAAGTCCACAACGAAGCCGAAATGGAGCGCGCCGCGCGCCTCAGCTCGCGCCTCATCGGGGTCAACAACCGCGATCTCAAGCGCTTCGTCACCGATCTCGGCACCACCGCGCGCCTCGCCCCGCTCGCGCCTGAAGGCACCCTGCTCGTCGCCGAAAGCGGCATCGGTGGGCACGAAGATGTGCTCACCCTTGCGGCCTCCGGCGCCAAGGCCTTCCTCGTTGGCGAAAGCCTGATGCGCCACGCCGACGTCAATGCCGCCACCCGCGCGCTCTTAAATGGTTGAGCAGCCGCTCAAGCTGTTCTTCGACGGCGGCTGCCGCCCCAATCCCGGATGCATGGAAACCGCCGTCGCGACGCGCGGGAAAGTCTGGCACCGCCCCGCCATCGGCTACGGCACCAACGACGAGGCAGAATGGCAGGCTCTGCTCGATGCACTCGCCGTCGCCAAAGAACTCGGCGCACCTGATATCGTTCTGCTCGGCGATTCGGCGTTCGTCATCGCGCAGGCCAAGGGCACGCTGAAGCCGCGCCCCGCCTTTGCCGCCTTTCACGCCCGCTATACCGCGCTGGCCAACACCTTCACCCGCGTCCGCATCCGCCGGATCGCCCGCGCGCAAAACCTTGCCGGCATTGCCCTTGCGAAAGGATGGCCCCGATGAAAAAGCGCTTGAAAACTTTGGGCCTGATCGGCGGAATGAGCTGGGAAAGCACGTCCGAATACTACCGCCTGATCAATCAGGGCGTCCGCGAAAGGCTGGGTCCCAAGGCCTCCGCGCGGCTGGTGCTGTGGTCGTTCGATTTCGCCGAGATTGCGGAGTTGCAGGCAGCCGGTGATTGGTCCGCGCTTGATGCGCTGATGGTCGATGCCACCCGCCGTCTCGAAGCGGCTGGCGCCGAACTCATCCTGATCTGCACCAATTCGGTCCACAAGTCCGCACCCGCCATCGAGGCCGCAAGCGCGCTGCCGCTGCTCCATATCGTCGATCCTTGCGCTGCGGCGCTCAAGGCCGATGGACACACCAAGGTCGGCCTCCTCGGTACGGCGTTCACCATGGAACAAAGCTTCTACCGTGGGCGCCTGGAACAGCAGCACGGGCTCGAAGTCCTGATCCCAGATGCCGCGGACCGCGCCGAAGTCCACCGCGTGATCTACGAGGAGCTGGTCGCGGGCCGCATCGAACCCGCCTCGCGTGAGGCCTACCGCGCCGTTATCACCCGCCTCGTCGAACAGGGCGCCACCGCGATCATCCTCGGCTGCACCGAAATCATGCTGCTGATCGGGCAGGAGGATAGCGCGGCGCCGCTCTACGATACCACCCGTCTCCATGCCGAAGCCGCCGTCGCCGCCGCACTCGCCTGAACCGCCACGGCTATCAGCATTGCCATCTGTCCTACTGCCCGGCCTTGTGGCATCACGCCGCCATGAAACCGCGCTTTTCTCTTGTCCTGAGGCCGTTTGACCGGACCTGCAGGCCTGCCCCCGAGCTTGCTCTCAGGACTGTGTCAACTGTGTCAACTTTGATGGATTTCAGGGCATGAGCGGGCTCACCCATCTCGACTCGCAGGGCCGTGCGCGCATGGTCGATGTCGGCGGCAAGGCAGAGACGCAGCGTGTCGCCATTGCGCTCGGGCGGATCCGCATGACCGCTGCCACGCTCGCCGCGCTGCGAGATGGCACCACGCCAAAGGGCGATGTCCTCGCCGTCGCCCGCATCGCCGGGATCATGGCGGCCAAACGCACCGCCGAGCTCATCCCGCTGTGCCACCCGCTCGCGCTTGATGCCGTGAGCGTCGAGTTCGCCTTCGTCGAGGATGGCGTCGAGGCCCGCGCCACCGCCTCGCTCACCGGCCGCACCGGGGTCGAGATGGAAGCGCTCACTGCCGTCTCGGTCGCACTCCTCACGGTCTATGACATGGCCAAGGCCATCGACAAGGGCATGGTGATCAGCGACGTGCGCCTCATCGAAAAGCGCGGCGGCAAATCGGGCGACTGGCGCGCCCCGTGACCGACACCGTGAGCGAACCCCAGACCCCGCAACGCCCCAATCCGCCTTTGCCGCTCGAAGAAGCGCAGCACCGCCTGATGGGGCTCGCTTCGCTGCTGCCAATCGAGCACCGTGCTACTGCCGATTGCCTAGGCTTCCATCTCGCGCAGCCGCTCACCGCGCTGCGCACCCAGCCGGCCGCCGATGTCTCGGCGATGGACGGCTACGCCCTGCGCGCCGCCGATCTCCCAGGCCCCTGGCGCGTGATCGGTGAAAGCGCGGCCGGCCGCCCCTTCGCTGGCATCGTTGGCCCGGACGAGGCGGCGCGCATCAGCACGGGCGCGCTGGTGCCCGCCGGCGCGGATATGGTGCTAATTCAGGAAGACGCTTCGCGCGAGCGCGACACGCTCACGCTCACCGGCACCCCGCCCGAACCAAGGGGGCGCCACATCCGCCCCGCCGGTATGGATTTCCGCTCCGGCGACACACTGATGGCCTCCGGCACCCGCATCGGCGCCGCACAGATCGCCCTAGCGCTCACCGCCGGACACGCACACCTGCCTGTCCGCCGCACACTCCAACTCGCCGTAGTCGACGGCGGCGATGAACTCGCCGCGCCCGGCGCTGACCTTGCGTTGCACCAGCTTCCCGCCAGCAACAGCGCAATGCTCGCCGCGCTCGCCAGCCAGCCTGCCGTGCAGATCACCCGGATCGGACCGGTGCCCGATCGGCTCGAAGCGCTCACGGCCGCCTTCGATGCCGCGCGCGATGCGGACGTCATCGTCACCAGCGGCGGTGCTTCGGTCGGCGATCATGATCTTGTCCGCCCGGCGCTGGCCGAACTGGGCGCAGAACTTGCCTTCTGGCGCGTCGCAATCAAGCCGGGCAAGCCGCTCCTGGTCGCGCGGCGCGGGCGTCAGGTGATCCTCGGCCTCCCGGGCAATCCGGCCGCGGCATTCGTCACCGGCTTCCTGTTCCTCCTGCCGCTCATCCGCGCCGCGCTCGGCGCTGGCGATGCCATGCCGCGGCCCATCCCGGCCGCCCTACGCGAAGCCATGCCCGCTGGCGGCAGCCGGATGGAATTCCTGCGCGCTGTGTGGGATGCGGGCGAAGTCTCGCTCGATGGCCTGCAGGATTCGGGCGCACTCTCCTCGCTCGCCCGCGCCAATGCGCTGGTGGTGCGCCCGGCCCATGCGCCCGAAGCGGCGGCGGGTACGTTTGTTCCGGTATACCTCCTGTAAATGCACGGAATTGCTTGACGGGTGAAATTCCGTTGCTTATTCGTTCCGCATTCGTTCACCAATTGGGGAGTGCGCAGGGATGCTTACGCGCAAGCAGCACGAATTGCTGACCTTCATCCAGACCCGCCTTGAAGATTCCGGCATCTCCCCCTCGTTCGAGGAAATGAAGGAAGCGCTCGACCTCAAGTCCAAGTCCGGCGTTCACCGCCTGATTTCGGCGCTGGAAGAGCGCGGCTTCATCCGCCGCCTGCCCAACCGCGCACGCGCATTGGAAGTGATCCGCGAAAGCGACGCCGGCGGCGCCAAGCCCGCCAGCCGCGCGGCCGCCAGCGCGCCAAGCGCGCTCGCCCCATTGCGCAACCCCGCCCCCGCGCGCGAACCTGCCAATGACGTGATCGAGATCCCGCTCCACGGCCGCATCGCTGCCGGCGTGCCGATCGAGGCACTCGAAGGCACCGCCATGCTGCCCGTTCCAGCTGCGCTGCTCGGCTCGGGTGAACACTACGCGCTCGAGGTCTCGGGTGACTCGATGGTCGAGGCCGGTATCCTCGATGGCGACTACGCACTCGTGCGCCGCACCGAAACCGCGCGCGACGGCGAGATCGTCGTTGCGCTGGTGCGCGGCGAGGAAGCGACGCTCAAGTACCTCCGGCGCGAGAAGGGCATGGTGCGCCTCGATCCCGCCAACGCGGCCTACGATCCGCAGTACTACCAGCCGCACGAAGTCCAGGTTCAGGGCAAACTCGCCGGCCTGCTCCGCCGCTATCACTGATCGGTTGAAGGGTTCGGCGCTCCGCTCGCGGCGGGCGTCGGACCGGCTCGCCGGGCGCGGGGCTTGAAGGGCGGAGAGCGGCGGAACCAGCCGTGCTCGCCCTGCGTCTCCGCCACGCTCCGCACCCGGCCTGAAACGAGATCAATGGCAAGGCCACCCGTCTGCCCCAGCAGCGCGCGGTCGGCCTTCAGGAGGCGGGGCTTGCAGGCTGAGGGCAGTCGCCGATCCGCCACCACGATATCGGCGCGCGCACAAGCGGCCGCCAGCACTGGCACCGCGACAAGGTCCTTGCCCCGCGCCATCAGCAGATTGAACCGCCGCCCGCCGCGCACCAACGAGATCGCGCAGAAGTCAGGGTTGCACTGCGCACCTTTCCAGTCCTCCAGCGCCACCGCATCGCCCGTCATCCCTGCGTTTTCGAGGAGCGCTGTGCGGGTATAGCTCTCCTCGCGCACCGCGCGCAGCACGAGCAGGTCGGGGCCCTCTCCGGTGATGCCGACATGATGCCCGTCGCCCGAGATCAAGACATCAGGCGTCCGGGTCAGCAGCAGCACAACAACACCCAGCGCAATCGGCGCAAAGCCCCACAACCGCACCCGCCCGCTCCACAGCGCCAGCCACAGCAGACCCGCGACGAACAGGCCAAACGTCGCGCCGTTCATGCCCGGCATCATCGTCACCGCGCCCGGCTGCGCTGCTACCACGTGGGCGAGCCACAGCAGCAGTGCGAGCGACTTGCCCACCGCCCACCACGCGGGAGCGCCGATCCCGCACAGATCGAGTGCCAGCCCCAGCGCGATCAGCGGCATCGTCAACACCGTCGTCAGCGGGATTGCGATGACATTGGCCGCCGCGCCGTAGATGCCAGCGCGGTGAAAGTGGAACAGGCTGATCGGCATCAGCGAGAGCTCGATCACGAGGCCGGTCATGAGCAGCATCGCCAGATGCCGCCCCGTCCGCACCAACTGGCCCTCGTCACGATGCGCAAGGAACGCCTTGGCAGGCGCTGCGGTGCTGAACGAAATGATCGCGATAACCGAGGCAAAGCTCATCTGGAAGCTCGGACCGAGTACGGCTTCCGGCCAGAGCAGCATGACGGTGATCGCCGCCGTCGCCAGCAGGCGCAGCGACAGCGGATCACGCCCCAGCGCCAGCGCAGTCAGTACCAGCAGCGAGCCCGCGACCGAACGGACCGTCGGCACTTCGGCGCCGGTCAGCACGGTATAGAAAAGGCCGACTCCCGCCCCGATGCCTGCCGCCAAGAGCGGCAAACGCACGCGCAGCGCAATGAACGGGATGAGCGCAAGCAACCGGATCGTCAGGAAATAGGCGCCCGCAATCACCGCGCTCACATGCAGGCCGCTGATCGAAAGGAGGTGCGTGAGGCCCGCATCGCGCATGGCCTCCTCGTCGGTCTGCGCAATCGCGCCGCGGTCGCCGCTGGCGAAGGCCGCCGCGATCGTGCCTGGTGAGCCCGAGAGCTGCGCGCGGACATGGTCTGCCAGCCGTTGCTGCCATTGCCGCAATGACCAGCCTTCCTGCGCCGGGGCGACCAGGGTAACCGGACCGACCACGTTGCCGGTGGCAGCAAGGCCCTGGAACCAGGCGGCGCGGGCAAAGTCGTAGGAGCCCGGCAGCATCGGCGGCGCGGGCGGCATGAGCCTTGCGCGCAGCCGCACTTCGGCGCCCTCAACAAGGCTCGGCGAATCGTTTGCATCGGGCAAGTTGAGCCGCACCTGCAGCGGCTCCTGATGGCCATCCACTCGGGCAAGGACCAGCAAGCGCACTCGGCCCTCCGCACCTTCGACTTGCCGGTCGAGCACGCGGCCCTGCATCATCACCACTTCGGGCCGCGCAATGCCGGGTTCTCCGACCAGCGCGGACTTGATCCAGATCGATGCGCAGCCCGCGCCCAGCATCAACGCCATGCCGATCAGGGCGGCGCGCAAGTGACCCAGATCCCCCTCGGCGTCGATCAACAGGCCGCCCATCACCACCGCACCGCACAATGCGAGGAAGCCGGACCACTGCCACGGCCCCGGCAACACCGCCCAGCAAGCGATTCCAAGCGCAAAGCCCACCGCCAGCCATGGTCCGCGCTCGAACGGCCGGGCGGCGAGGAACGCCTCCATGGTGCGGTGCATGCTGGACAAGGCGGCGAGTTTGTCCCAGAGGCGTGTCCGCTGCGCCGCAGGTTCGCCGAGAGGTTGGGCCAAGGTTGGCGACATGACCGGATTAGGAAGGATAGCG
>CAILIO010000144.1 GCA_903834285.1 uncultured Sphingomonadales bacterium
CCGATGATGCCGAAAATGGAATAATCAGGCCCCGCTTCGTTGCCGGCGCGATCGGCCCGACCAACAAGACCCTCTCGCTCTCGCCCGACGTCAACGATCCGGGGTTCCGCGAAATCGACTGGGACTTCCTCGTCGAGGTCTACCGCGAGCAGGCCGAAGCCCTCGTCGAAGGCGGCGCGGATTTCATCCTCGTCGAGACGGTGTTCGACACATTGAACGCCAAGGCCGCGATCATGGCCGTCCGCCTGCTCGAAGAACAGCTGGGCCGCGAAGTGCCGATCATGCTCTCGATGACGCTGACCGACCTCTCCGGCCGCAACCTCTCCGGCCACACGGTCGAGGCTTTCTGGTATGCGGTGCGCCACGCGCGCCCGGTCACCGTGGGGCTCAATTGCTCGTTCGGCGCCTCGCAGCTGCGCCCCCACGTCCGCGCGCTCTCGCAGATCGCCGATACGCTGATCATGGTCTACCCGAACGCCGGCCTCCCCAACGAACTCGGCCAGTATGACGAGATGCCCGCCACGACCGCGGGCCTCGTTCACGAATGGGCCGAGCACGGGCAGGTCAACGTGCTGGGCGGCTGCTGCGGTTCCACCCCCGAACATATCGCCGCCATCGCCCGCTCCGTGCAGGGCCTGCCGCCGCGCGTGCTGCCTGCCCACAAAACGGCAACCGCGCTGGCCGGCCTCGAACCGTTCGTGATGGCATGACCGCCTCCCCTCCCGCTCGCGGGAGGGGCCGGGGGAGGGCGTGTTTGCCGCCCACCACCCAACCCAAACAGACCCTCCCCTAGCCCTTCTCCGCCAGCGGGAGGGGAATTGGAACACCAGATGACCACCGACACCGAAACCCGCCCCACCGGTTCTTCCTTCGTCAACGTCGGCGAGCGCACCAATGTCACCGGCTCAGCCGCGTTCAAGAAGCTGATCCTTGCGGGCGACTATCCCAAGGCTGTCGAAGTCGCGCGCCAGCAGGTCGAAAACGGTGCGCAGATCATCGACGTCAACATGGATGAGGGCCTGCTCGATGCGGTCCACGCCATGACCACGTTCCTCAAGCTGATTGCGGCCGAGCCCGATATCGCCCGCGTCCCGGTGATGATCGACAGCTCGAAGTGGGAGGTGATCGAAGCGGGCCTCAAGTGCGTTTCGGGCAAGCCCATCGTCAATTCGATCTCGATGAAGGAGGGCGAGGAAGCCTTCCTTGCCGCCGCGCGCAAGTGCATGGCCTATGGCGCCGCCGTCGTCGTCATGGCGTTCGACGAGAAGGGCCAAGCGGATACGAAAGTGCGCAAGGTCGAGATCTGCGCGCGCGCCTATGATCTGCTGCTGGGCATCGGCTTCCCGGCCGAGGACGTGATCTTCGATCCCAACGTGTTCGCCGTCGCCACCGGGATCGAGGAGCACGACCGCTACGCGCTCGATTTCATCGAAGCCGCGCGCGAGATTCGCGAGCGCTGCCCCCACGTCCACATCTCGGGCGGGCTTTCCAACCTCTCGTTCTCGTTCCGCGGCAACGAGACGGTGCGCCGCGCTATGCACTCCGTGTTCCTCTACCACGCGATTCCTGCCGGTATGGACATGGCGATCGTCAACGCCGGCCAGCTCGATATCTACGACCAGATCGATCCGGTGCTGCGCGAAGCCTGCGAGGATGTGGTGCTCAACCGCGTGCCCGCCGCTGGCGGTGAACAGACCGCCACCGAACGCCTCATCGAACTTGCCGAAAGCTACAAGGGCAAGGACGCCGTCGCCGAAAAGGCCGCCGAGGAATGGCGCGGTTGGGACGTCGTCCGCCGTCTCGAACATGCCCTCGTCAAGGGCATCGACATGTACGTGGTCGAGGACACCGAGGAAGCCCGCGCCGCAATCTTCGCGCGCGGCGGCCGCCCGATCGAGGTGATCGAAGGCCCGCTGATGCAGGGCATGAACACCGTCGGCGATCTGTTCGGATCGGGCAAGATGTTCCTGCCGCAAGTGGTGAAGTCCGCGCGCGTGATGAAGAAGGCGGTCGCGCACCTCATCCCGTTTATCGAGGCGGAAAAGCAGGCCGGTGCGCGCCCCAAGGGCCGGATCATCATGGCCACTGTGAAGGGCGACGTCCACGATATCGGCAAGAACATCGTCGGCGTCGTGCTCCAGTGCAACGGCTACGAAGTGATCGATCTTGGCGTCATGGTGCCGTGGTCGAAGATCCTCGAAGTTGCCAAGGCCGAAGATGTCGACATGATCGGCCTCTCCGGCCTGATCACCCCCTCGCTCGACGAAATGGTCACCGTCGCGGAGGAAATGCAACGCGCCGGCTTCACCATTCCGCTCCTCATCGGCGGCGCGACCACCAGCAAGGTCCACACCGCGCTGCGGATCGATCCGGCCTATAAGGGCCCCGTCGTCCATGTGCTCGATGCCAGCCGCGCCGTCGGCGTCGCCAGCCAGCTCCTGTCGGACACCCAGCGCGATGGCTTCGTCGAGGCGACGGCGCATGAATACCAGCACGTGCGCGATCTGCGTGCGGGCAAGGAGCCTTCCGTCCTGCTCAGCCTCGCCGACGCGCGCGCCAATGCCTTTCTCCCCGATCTCTCCGAAAAGGCCCCGCCGCCCGAACTGCCCGGCATCCACGTCTTCCCCGAATGGGACCTTGCGGACCTTGCCGAGTGCATCGACTGGACCCCGTTCTTCCGCGCCTGGGAACTTGCCGGCAACTACCCCGCTATCCTCGATGACGAGATCGTCGGCGAAAGCGCCCGTTCGCTGTTCGCCGATGCGCAGACAATGCTGGGGCAGATCATCGCCGAAAAGTGGTTCACCGCGAAGGGCGTCGCCGGGTTCTGGCCTTGCCACCGCGAGGAAGACGATGTCCTGCTCTACCTTGAGGCCGAGGAGCGCCACGTCCGCCTCCCGTTCCTGCGGCAACAGATCCGCAAGAGCCGCGAGCGGAAGAACATGTGCCTTGCCGATTTCATCGATCCACAAGGCGATTGGCTCGGCGGCTTCGCGGTCGGCATCCACGGCATCGAACCGCTCCTCGCCCGCTTCCAGGCCGCGCACGACGATTACAACGACATCCTGCTGAAAGCGCTCGCCGATCGCTTCGCCGAAGCCTTTGCCGAGCGGCTCCACCAGCACGTGCGCACCACGCTCTGGGCCTACGCACCCGGCGAGCAGCTCACCACCGAGGCGCTGATCAAGGAACAGTTCCGCGGCATCCGCCCCGCGCCGGGCTATCCGGCCTGCCCGGATCACACGCTCAAGCCGATCCTGTTCGATCTCCTGAATGCCACCGAAAACACCGGCATCACGTTGACCGAATCGCAGGCCATGCTCCCCACCGCCGCCGTCTCGGGCTTCTACTTCGCCCACCCCGAAAGCGAGTACTTCGGCGTTGCCCGCATCGGCCGCGATCAGGTCGAGGACTATGCCGTCCGCCGCGGCTTCGATCTGGCAACGACGGAGCGCTGGCTGCGGCCCAATCTGGACTGAGCTGCACGAAAGCCCTCGCACCGGGGACGTGAAGGCGGACCGCAAGGACTCCGTCCGCCGTGTTTCCTACACGGCTGAAACATGGCATAGACCGCCGCGCAGGATCACTATGTCCTGCAAAGCGCACGGGGTGACAGATCTCGTTGTTGCTCGATGCGTGTCACTCTGTCGCCCGATTCCGATTTTATCATGATAATTCAAATATTTAAATCGCCGCTTTGTAGGTGACACCAGTGTAACTTGTGTAACCCTCAACCCGCCATGTTTCGCACGAACGCCGGGGCCTTGTCCCCCCCGCCAAAGGCCTGAACACCCGCACCATGCCCACAATGAGCACTTCCGAAATCTTCCTGATCGCGCTGACAATCATCCTTGCCGTGCCCTATGCGTTCTGGCGCCTGCTGCGGACCGATCATTATGCGCCGCTGGTCGTGGTGCAGATTGTCGGCGGGATCATTCTCGGCCCCGGTGTGCTTGGCGCAGCGTTTCCCGGCTACTACAGCTTCGTGTTCAACCCGCAGGTCATCGGCGCGCTCAACGGCGTCGCATGGTGGGCGGTGATGATGTTCGTCTTTGCCGCAGGGCTTGAGCTTGATCTCAGCGACGCGTGGGAGAACCGGCGCGAGACGGCGATCACCGCCGGCTGCGCGCTGCTCGCCCCACTGCTGCTCGGCGCAGCGGCAGCGGCGGTGCTGCTGCAGCAGCCGGGCTGGATCGGTCCCAAGGGCGGCTATGCGCAGGCCGTGCTCGGCATCGGCATGGCCTGCGCGGTCACCGCGCTGCCGATCCTCGTGCTGCTGATGGAAAAGCTGGAAATTTTCCGCACATCCTTCGGCCAGCGCCTGCTACGTTATGCCAGCCTTGATGACGTGCTGATCTGGGGCGTACTCGCGCTCATCCTGCTGGATTGGGAGCGCGTCGGGCGGCAGGGGCTGTTCCTCGTGGGCTTCGCGGCTGCGGCCTGGGCGGTTCGACAGCTGATGTCGCGGATCGGCGAGAACGATCGCTGGTATGTCAGCCTTGTCTGGCTCGCCGCCTGCGGCTTTGCGGCAGACTGGTCCGGCCTCCACTTCATGGTCGGCGCGTTCCTTGCGGGCGCGGTGCTCGATGCCAAGTGGTTCAGCCGCGAACGCCTCGATGGCTTCCGCGAATTCCTGCTGCTCGCGGTCATGCCGGTGTTCTTCCTTTCGACGGGCCTGCGCACCAACTGGGGCGTCGGCGGTGCTGCCGTGTTCGGCGCGGCGGCGCTGTTCCTTGCCGCCGCCGTGATCGGCAAGCTGGCGGGCGTCCATCTGGCAGGCCGTATTCTTGGCTGGAGCAAGGGCGAGGCGGCGGTGATCGGCTGGATGCTCCAGACCAAAGCGCTCATCATGATCATCTTTGTCAACGTCCTGCTCGACAAGCAGATCATCACCGCGGAAACCTTCACCGCGATGCTGCTCATGGCCGTGGGGAGCACGATGCTGACGGTGCCCAACGTGAGGCCCCGCCTCGCCAAATTGGGCCTCGGGCAAGGCCAGGGGTGAGGGGCATCCTGCGCCTGATTGCGGCGCTGCTGCTGCTTGCCGCCACGGCGGTTCGCGCTGAAGCCCCGGTGATGTTTCCCGCCACCGTCGCGGTCACTTTCGATCGCGAGGGTATCCGCCCGGCGCTGGCCGAGGGCACGGCCGACCGCACAACCGGCCGCCCGGTCACGGCCGATGATCCGGTGCGCATTGCCTCGATCTCCAAGCTGGTCACCGCGCTCGGCGTGATGCGGCTGATCGATGCCGGCGTGCTCGATCTGGACCGCGATGTGTCCGATTATCTCGGCTGGCAGCTGCGCCATCCCGCGTTCCCGGACCGTCCGATCACGCTGCGCCTGCTCCTCTCGCACCGCTCCGGCCTCACCGACAGGGCGGACTACATCATCCCGCTCGGCGAAACGCTGCGCCAGCGCCTTGCTGACCCGCGAGCATGGGACACCGCCCACGGGCCCAGTGACAATCGGGGCGATGACTGGTTCCACTACACCAACCTCAATTTCCCCGTGGTCGCATCCGTGATGGAAGCCGCCACCGGTCAGCGCTTCGACCGCCTGATGCGCGAGCTGGTACTGGCGCCGCTCGGGCTTTCCGCCTGCTACAACTGGTCCGGCTGCAACGGCGCAGCGGCGCTGCGCGCGGTGGTGCTCTACCGTGCCGATGGCAGCGTTGCGCGCGATGATCTCCGCGGCGTGCTGCCCGTTTGTCCCGTCGCAGTGCCGGATGGCAAGCCTTGCGATCTGGCCACTTATACGCCGGGCTGGAACGGCGCGCTGTTCTCGCCGCAAGGGGGCCTGCGCATTTCGATGAACGACCTTGCGCGCATCGGCCAGATGTTCGCGCGCCGGGGACACGGTTTCCTTTCGCCCTCCAGCTTTGCCGCTCTTACCACACCGCAGTGGCGCTTCAACGGGCACAACGGGGTGGGCGAAAACGGCGAGCCCGATGGGTTCTTCTGCGCCTATGGCCTCGGCGTCCAGCTGATCGCGAACCAGACCCAAGGCTGCAACGATGATCCCTTCGGCGATGGCATCGCGCGCCTCGGCCACCCCGGCGAAGCTTATGGCCTGCGTTCCGGCCTTTGGCTTGATCCCAAGACGGGGCTGGGCGTGGCCTTCTTCACCACCGCCGTGCCCGACGATGCCGCCAAGGGCGCCAGTGCCTTCACCGCTGCGGAGGAAGGCGTGCTGGCGCGGGTGCGCGAACGATAGCTGCCAAGCACCGCAGTGGAGGCGATTTCGCTTCACGCGCTTCCCGAATCTGCCATGCTGCCCGCGAAAAACCATGCAATGACAAGAAGCGGGGGTGTCATGGGATCACTGAATTTCGGCCAGACGATTTCGCGCGCAAGCGGCCTGATCGGAGCGACCTTGGGGAGCGCGGGTCTGTTCATCATCGTCTTCCAGATCGTGATGGGCGGCTTAAACGCCGTGTTTCGGATGCAAATGACTGGCGCGATCGCGGCCGGAGCGATGGCGCCAACGGCGATTTTCCTGTCAGGCTGGTACTGGGCCACGATCCTCGTGTCGCTTGTGGGGGGCGCGATCGTCTTTGCCGGAGCGACCGCCGGGATGATCAAGGCTGACCGCGGCGAGGTGGTCACGATCGCGGATTGCTTCACCAGCGGGCTCGGCAAGGCGCTGCCTGCGATCGGCCTCGTCATTCTGTGGGTTCTAGGCATCTATGCCGGGTTCATCCTGCTTTTCGTGCCCGGCTGCATTCTGGTCGCAATGTGGAGCGTCTCTTTTCCGGCGCTGATTGCCGAAGATGTCGGCGTGATCGGTGCATTCGGTCGCAGTCGGGCGCTCACCAAGGGTTCGCGCTGGAAGATCTTCCTGCTTCTGTTGCTGACCGTCGTTGCCGTCTACGCCGTGTTCGGCGTGGTTCTTGCCGGGGTCGGCTTCCAGTTCGGCAGCATGGCAGCAGCAACGTCCACTTCGATCGGGCTGCAGATCGTGCTGGGCCTGTTGGGCGCCGTGTTCGCGCTTGGAAACACGGCGCTGCTCGTCGCGATCTATGGCGAACTGACCGAGCTCAAGGGTGACCGGGTCAGCGAGGTTTTCGGCTGACCGGCAAACCCGGCGCGCAAACCGGGGGAAAACCCGCTGTGGAGGCAATAGGGCTTTTCCTCCAGCCGCGCGATCTGCCATGGCGGAGTGTGATTGCCGACGCCCTTTCCCTCGATCCCCCTGCCCGTGAGGCCGCGCTGGCGGCGCTTTCGCGGGTGTTTGGCTTCAGCGCGTTTCGCGGTGTGCAGGAGCAAGTCGTCAGCCGCGTGCTGGCCGGGCAGTCGACGCTGGCGGTCATGCCCACCGGGGCAGGCAAGTCGCTCACCTACCAACTTCCCGCCGTCATGCTGCCAGGCACGTGCGTGGTGGTCTCTCCGCTCATTGCGCTTATGCACGATCAGCTGCGCGCAGCCAATGCCAATGGCCTTGCCGCTGCCGCGCTGACCAGCGTCGATCAGGACCGCGAACAAACGATCGAACGCTTCCGCAATGGCGAGCTCGATCTGCTTTACGTCGCCCCCGAACGCGCCAGCCAGCCGCATTTCCGCGAACTTCTTACCCGCGCCCCCCTCACGCTCTTCGCCATCGACGAGGCGCACTGCGTGTCCGAATGGGGGCACGATTTCCGGCCGGACTACCGCCTGCTGCGCCCGCTGCTCGATAGCTTCGCGCACGTCCCGCGCCTCGCGCTCACCGCCACGGCAGACCGGCACACCCGCGCCGATATCCTCGCGCAGCTCGGCATACCGGATGATGGCCTGATCATCGCCGGGTTTGATCGGCCCAATATCCGCTACCGCATAACCCCTCGTGACAACGCGCAGCGCCAGATCAAGGCCTTGCTGGCCGAGCAGCCTGGCCCGGGGATCGTCTATGCGCCTACGCGCAACGGCGTGGAAAAGCTCGCTGAGCAGCTATCCGCTGGCGGCCGCCGCGTCCTGCCCTATCACGCCGGGTTGCCAGCTGATGTGCGCGCGGCCAATCAGGCCGCCTTTGTCGCCAGCGAAGATATGGTGATGGTCGCGACGATCGCTTTCGGCATGGGCATCGACAAGCCCGACGTGCGCTTTGTCGCCCATGCCGCGCTGCCCAAATCCATCGAGGGATACTACCAGGAAACCGGCCGCGCCGGGCGCGACGGCGATGATGCCGTGGCGCTAATGCTCTGGGGTGCCGACGATTTTGCCCGCGCGCGCATGCGCATCGGCGAGGTCGAGGAACACCGCCGTGCCAGCGAGCGGCAGCGAACGCAAGCGAACGCTTTCAACTCCGCCAAATTCCTGGGCGAGCGGGTGGTTTAATGTTAGATTTATGGCGATTATCGAAGTCACTTAATTATTCGTGACATGAAATTGAGAGACGAGAAACCTTGAAAAGGC
>CAILIO010000145.1 GCA_903834285.1 uncultured Sphingomonadales bacterium
GCCCTTGATCACCGTCGCGCCGTTCTCGGTGCTGCGCGTCAGGCCTTCGGAGTTGAAGAGCTCGAAGGTCAGCTTGGGGACGAGCTTGCCGATGCCGGCGGGCCCGAGGGCGTCATCAGGCGCCGGGGTCGCGGCGCGGGGGGACTGGACACCCGGCGAGGTAGCGGTCTGCGGCAGGGAATCGCTGATCTTCGCCGTCAGCGCCTTGCCGACCTCGTCGGACTTGTGCTGCTGCTGTTCCTTGGCGGCGGCTGCGGCCTGGACCTGCGCCGAATCCTCGGGCTGCACCGCGGCGGGTGGCTTGCCCGCTTCGGCGGGCTTTTCCGCATCGGCGCTGCTGAGGTGAAGTTCGAGGCTGGGGTTCTGCGGATTGATCTCGCCGACCGTGCCGACAGCCTGCTCGGCGGAAAACTCCTTGTCGGCAAACAGGATGATCGGCTTGCGGCCCGAAAAGGCGGCCAGCGCCATGCCCGGGATGATGATCCGCGAGCCATCGGTGAAGACCAGCACGACGTCGACGTCGGCAATTTCGACCTTGAACGGCGCGTACTTGATGCCGAGCCGCGCCTTGTCATCGGCATCGAGCTGGACGACTTTGGCCGCACCGTGGTCCTGCTTCTGGATGGCCGCCTGCGCGCCCTCACCGATGGTGGCTCCATGCGCATCGGGCGTGAGCTCAGCGGAGGCCTTGCTCCCCCTGAGCTTGCCGGTGGAACCCGATTTGGCGCGAACCTTGTTGACCATAGAACCTCGAATGCTGGGCGCTGGATCCTAGCGCCGCGTGATTAGGGCTTGGGCCGCAGCGGCCTCCGGGATTTCCCGTATGCGCGCACGTCAGTCGTCGCTGCCGGGCGCGGGCTGCGCGAGTTCGGGCAAAGCCTGTCCGCCGCTGACGAGATCGAACAGGCCACCGAGCTTCTGCAACACACGGTATTCGGCGGCGCGCAGCGCGATCAGATTGGCGGCCTGCTTGGCCTTGGCGGCGAACAGCAGCTGTTCGGCATCGAGCAGATCGAACACAGTGCGCCGTCCGCCGCGGAACTGCTGCTTGTAGAGATCGGCGACGCGTTCGGCGGAGGCGATTTCCGCCTCGATCGTAGCGATCTTCTCGCGCGCGGCACCGAGGCTGGAATAATCGATGCGGATGTCCTGCTCGACCTCGCGGCGGCGGCGGTCGAGCTCGTAATCCGCCTGGCGCAGACGTGCGGCGATGCGGTGCTTGATCGCGGTGGCCGCGCCGCCGTTGTAGAGTCGGTAGGAGAACGTCACCATCGCACGCGCATCGACCGCGCGGCCGGTCGAGCCGAGCACGTCCTGCCGGTAATCGCTGGCAATGGTGAGGCCGAGGCGCGGGAGCGCGCTATCGGCCTGGCTGTCGTATTGCTTGTCGAGCGAACGGCGATCCTCGACCGCCTGCGCGAGGCGCGGGCTGCGCGTGTCGATCAGATCGACTGCGACATCAGCGCTTTCGGGCAGCGCAGAGCCGGCGGCGGGCACCTCGGCAGCGCGCAGCGGCATATGATTGGTGAGGCGCTTGTAGGCATTGCGCGCCTGTTCGAGCGCGCTTTGGCGGTCGAGCAGCTGCGAGCGCACGTTGTCGAGCCGGGTCTGCGCGCGTTCGACATCCGCCGAGGTGGTGAGGCCAAGGTCTTTCTGCACGGTGACGATGCGCAGGATCTTGCGGACCGAGGCGATCTCGCCATCCGCAAGCGTGACAAGGTTCTGCTGCAGCAGCACGCCGAGGTAGGCATTGGCGATATCGTAGGAAATCGCCTCGATCCGTTCACGCGTGCCCCATTGCGCAGAGCGGTAGCTGGCGCGCGCGCGCTTGATATCGTTGATGGTGACGCCGAAATCCCAGAGGTTTTGGTTGAGCGAGATCGTCGCCTCGCTGCGGTAGCGCTGGGTGGGGGCCTGCGGAATAGTGCGCGCAAACTCGCGGCCCCATGCGCCCGACACATCGACGTGCGGCAGGTAGTTCGCGCGCGCTTCGTTGACGCCGTAGCGCGCGTCGTCCTGCTGGGCGAGCGAGATCTGGATTTCGGGATTGCCCCGCAGTGAGGCGACGATCGCGTCGGTAAGCGATTCCGCCTCGCCCGGCGTTGCGGGGGAGACCGGCGCAGGCGCGCCGAGGTCCTCGGCATCGGCAGCCATGGGATCGGGGGGTGTGGCATCGGGGGGGGTGGGATCGGCGGCGGGCGCGGGGAGCGGGCCGAGGCCGTCAAGCCGTGAGAGCACCATGCGCGGCGGGGGCGGCGCGGCGGCCACGCCGGGCTGCTCCGGATCGAGCGGGGGGAGTTCGGTCTCGGTATCCGGGCCCGATCGGGTTGCCGGGGGCCCGACATCGGGCCCGAGGCGCGCCGCGAGGGTCGAGCCATCGGGCATCGGGCCCTGCGGCATCACCGGCGCGCGTCGCGGAAGCGATCGCTCAACCGGTAGCGGCGGGACGATGTCGGTGAGGATCGCGGGCGCAAACGGGGCCGGGAGCAGCTCCCGAGCCATGGCGAAGCGGATCACTGCTGGGGCTTCGGGCGGCACGGCGGGCGCAGGCGTTTCGGCTGCGGCGGCGGCGGCATGGCCCATCCCCGCGCCGGAATGCGTGACGAGATCGGGCCCGTCGAGCCCATCGAGCACATAGGTCAGCGGCGGAGGGCCTGCTGCGCCGGAGGGGAAAGCTGCAGGCTCTGCCGCGCGGGCCGCGGAAACGGCCACTGCCGCGCCGGCGGCCAGGCCGGCAGCGAGCGCGGTGAGCGACAATCGGGCTGGAAAATGCGGCACCTGGGCTTCCTTTATGATCGCTTGGATCGCCCCCCCGATGTGCAGCAAACATGGTTAATTGCCGGGCAAGCAGGCCCTAGGGGTTACCCCTTGCAGACGCGCGGGAGTGCCGGGTCAGGCGGCGGCTGCCACCGCAGTGTGCGCGAGCAGGTGCGCCAGTTCGGCATCGCTCAGCGGCCGTTCGAAGCGCACACCGAAGCCGAGCGGGGTTGTCGCCACGATCTCGCCGACCAGCGCGAGGCCGGCCGCCGAAACCTGCACCGCATCGCCGCGCCGGTTCATCAGGTAGGCGAGGCGCGGGCGGAACATGGCGCCGCCGCGCGACAGATTGATCAGCCGGCCCTCGTAGCTCACCATTTTCTCGGTCAGCACGATCTCGCCATCGATGCGGCAATCGTGGCGCGCATCGGCGCGGGCAAACATCTTCCGCCGGCTGAAGGGGTTGGAGAGCAGGGCCATCACATCGCTCCGCGCTGGGGGGTGGGCGTGGCTTCATCGCCAGCGGGCGGTTCGGGCGCGGGGTCCTCGAACCGCATGCCGAGGCGGCGGCGCAGACGCTCCATCTCGGTGCGCGCATCGCCGAGGCCGATGGCTTCGGCGCCGGGCTCCGGCCTGGCCTCGAACGCGGCGGTGAAGGTTTCGAAGGAAGCGCGGTGCGCAGCGCTGTGCATGCCGAGCCGGGTGATCGCATCGCGGTGATGGGCGGAGGCGACCGCGAGCCGCTCCAGCCGCCGATCAAGCCGCGCGCCAAGTTCACGCATCGCGCGGCGGTTGGCGGCAAGGCCGCCCTGCATGTCACGGCGCAAGCGGCGCGCCTCGGCAAGCTGGCGGCGCGCCGCGCCGCGGGGCGAGAGCCCGAGCCATGCGGCAAAACGTGCCAGCACCGAAGGGGGCTGCAGGGGCATGGAGGGCTCCGGCGCAAAGCGCGGCGCTTCGCCGGTGAGCGTGATGAGGGTGTCGAGCTGGCGGTGGATCTCGTCGCCATCGAGCGCGGCGGACCGTTCCGCGACCGCGCCAAGCGCGGCGAGCGTGGCGCGGATATGCGCGCGGTCGGCGGCTGCGTCCTCGTGGAGCGCGGTGAGCTGGGCGAGCATGGCCGACTGGTTGTGCGCAAGCTCTGCCACCGCATCGGCTACCGGGCGCATGATCTGGCGCGGATCGGAAAGCCCTGCAACCACATCGGCGAGACCGCCGACCGCCCCCGTCAGCCCGGCGATCTCGGCTTTGCTCGCCTCGGCATCATGCGTCAGCCCGATGATCGCGGCGCGCAGCTCGGCGAGTTCGGCAGCGCCCGCCTCGATCGCGCGGCGCACCGAGCCAAAATCGCGGCTGGGGCTGGCGGCGGTTTCACCCTGGCCGGATTCGAGCTGCGCAAGGTTTGACAGCCAGTGCTCGAATTCGTTGCGGAGCGTCTTCATAGCGCTCGTCATGCAGCGCTCAAGCGCGCCGAGGACCATCGAGGTCATCAGGCCGAACAGCGACGAGGAGAAGCCCACCGACATGCCGTTGAGCGGCGCCTTCATGCCCTCGATCATCTTGCCGAAGCTGTCGGCACCGGCAGAGCCCGAAAGGTCCATTGCGCCGATCAGATCGGACACCGAATGCACGGTCTTCATCAGGCCCATGAAGGCGCCGAGGAGGCCGAGGAAGACCATCAGGCCGGAGAAGTAGAGGATGGTCGACTTGCGGTCGTTGATGCGCTGGTCGACATCATGGAGCAGCGTCTGGACAGTGTCCGCGCTGATCTCGAGATGGTCCTGTTTGCCGAGCTCCTCGGCGATCAGGCGGTAGCCCTGACCCAGGAGTTCGGGTTCGTGGAATACCACGGCTGGCTGCGCGTAGGGATCGCGCGGGCGCTTGGCGCGCTCGCCATAATCGACCTGGAGCGCGCGCAGGGCGACGACTTCGTTGCGCAGCGACAGCACGTTGCGGAACGCGATCCCTGCCGCGACCCCGAAGATCGCGAAGATCGACAGGTTGAGCGCCATCTTGGCCTTGATGCCGTCGATGACAAATTCGTGGGCATAGATGCCGAGTCCGACGAGGACCGTCATGATGACGGTCATCTTGATGAGTTCGGCGCGGAGCTTCTTTTCCATGGCTGTGGGTCCGGTGGCGGGGCGGTTGCCGGTGCTATGGCCAGCGCGGGGCGCGGCGATCATGGCTTGATCACCACGCGCACCATGTGCCCATCGGTCGAGGTCGCGTCGGTGACGCGGATCTGGGTGGTGACATCGGTCGGCGCGAGGCCGGCGCGCAGGAGGAGGTTGCGGGTCATTGCAGCTCGGTAGAACGCCACGCGCTGGGCCTCTGAAACCGAGCGCGTCTGCGGCGCGAAGGACCAGATCTCGTACTTGGTGCCCGGGCGCGCCTTGCTCTTGATAAAGCCGATGACGCGGGCGGCATTGGCATCGTCATACGTCGCGGCATTGGCGGCGAAACCGATCGCGAGCAGGGTATCGGCGGTCTTGACCTCGACGCCCTTGGCATCGTCCGGCTGTTCTTCCGCCTTGACCTGGAGTTTGAGTGTATCGGGGGTCTCGCGCGTACGGATCGAGAGGCGTTCGGCCCCGTCGGTCACGGTGGGGGAGCGCAGCACGGCGCCGAGTTCGGAGACCGAAGTGCCGGCATCGGCATCGCGGGGCGAGAGCACCGGAGCGGCGCCGGGTGCGCAGATCATGGGCTTGCCGTCCTTGCCGATCTTCGCCTGCTTCTGCTCCTGCTGGATCATCTGCTGCTTGAAATTGGCAATCACGCGCTGCGAGAGCTGCATGACCGCCGCGCTCATGATCACGAGCAGGAAGGTGACCACCATGATCACGGTGGTGAGCACGTCCACGAAGGCCGGCCAGTGATTGACTTCGCCATCGGCGGATGCGCCTGCCACGTGATGCTCCTCTGGGTCGCGGCGCGGCCATCCGCGGCGCTATGCTTAACCGGCCATAAGCCATCGTGTTTAAGGGGTCTGGGCCGCGCCGTTCAGGCAGCTTCCCTAGGGGTCCGTTTACCATTGGCCGGCGCGCTCTGGCTGGCGAGCTGTGCGAGCACCTCGGCCTTGGGCCGGTCGGCGATGATGCGGCCCTCCTCGAGCCAGATCACCCGGTCGACGATCTCGAGCAAGGCAAGGCGGTGTGTCGCCACGACCAGCGTCTTGCCGCGGGTCGCCTCGGCGAGACCGGCGATGACCGCTTGTTCGCTGCCGATATCGAGCGAGGCGGTGGGCTCATCGAGCAGCAGTACGGCGGGATCGCGCACCAGCGCGCGGGCGAGCAGGAGCGACTGGCGCTGGCCGCCCGAGAGCGCGGCGCCGCGCGGGCCGACCTGGCGCATATAGCCCTCCGCCGTCCGCGCGATGAATGTGTCGAGCCCCGAGCAGCGGATCGCGCGCTCGACCACTTCGGCCGCCGGTTCGGGCATTCCGAGCAGGATATTGTGCCAGACGGTGCCTTCGAAGATCATCGCATCCTGCGCGCTGTAGATCACATGGCGGCGCAGATGCGGGATGGCGAACCGCTCGAGTGCATGGCCATCGAGCGTGATGAGCCCGTCCTGCACCGGCACGAGCCCGGCAAGGAGCTGGAGCAGGGTCGATTTGCCCGAACCCGACTTGCCGATCAGCGCCACGCGCTCGCCCTCGCGCAAGCTGAAGGTGAGGCCCGAGAGGCTCGGCGCGCTGCTGCCGGTGAAAGTGTGCGAGAGGCCCGAGACGCCAAGTGCGCCGTGCACCGGGGCGAGGCCGACCGCCGGATCGGAGACATCGCGCTCGGGCTCGGTCTGGAGCAGGCCGGCGAGCGCCTGGAACTGTGCAAGGCTCTGGTAGGCGCGGGCGAACATGCTGACTGTGGCGGCGACGGGGACCATCGCGCGGCCGGTGAGGAGGACGACGGCAATCAGCGCGCCGGTGGTCATCGCCCCCGCCTTGATTTGCAGCACGCCGATCACGACGACCATCACGGTGACCAGCTGGACAAGCAGGCCCGAGGCGGAGCCGGGCAGTTCGGACCAGTGCCGGACTTCCTTGTTGCCGGTGGCGAGATGATCCGAAATGACATCCCAGCGCCCTTCGAACAGGCCTTCGGCGTGGTTGGCCTTGATCGTGGTCCAGCCGCTGGTGAGTTCGGCAGTAAGGTCGCTGCGCGCCTGAATGAGCTTGGACGCACGCCGGCTCGCGAGCTTCAACGCATAGTTGCAGACCATGCCGACGAGGATCAGCCCGACTGCGCCGAGGATCGGCCCCAGCACGCTGAACCCGCCGATGGCGGCGATCAGCGCGAAAAGCAGGACGACGAAGGGCAGATCAATGCAGAACGTGGCGATGGCATTGGGCACAAGAAGCGAGAGCTGTTCGAGATCGCGCAGGGCCGTGAGCATCGCGCCGAAGCCCATGCCTGGCGTGGGCGCACGGGCGCGCAGCACGGTGACGACGGCGCGGTGCTGCACGGCCTGCCCGACGCGGGTCGCCACAGCGTCGACGAAGCGCGCCTTGATCTTCTTGAGCAACAGCTCGAACACCAGCACGAGCGTCACGCCGATGGAGAGCGCCCAGAGGCTCTCGATCGCGAGATTGGGCACCACCCGGTCGTAGATCGCGCGCATGTAGAGCGGGATCGCGAGCGCGCAGAGATTGAGTAGGCCGCTCGCCAGCAGCATCTGCCCCAGCGCACGGCGTTCGGCGAGATATGCGCCGAGCAGCCAGGCGCGGGGATTGCGGCGGATAAGGTCGCGCTCATGCGCGTCGCTCGCGCCGTTGACCGGATCGACCGGCCCGCTGTGCAGCGCCTCTCCGCCCAGCAGCGGGCGCAAGGCGGCGAAGGGCAACGCGTGCTCGCCCGCGGCATCGCGGACCGCAACCTGGCCTTCGCCGGGCACGCCGGTCATGAGCACCGCGCCGCCGCTGGCGAGCGGCACGACCAGCGGCAGATCGGCCGCATCGGGCGCGCGGTGGCCGAGCGGGCGCCAGTGCGCCTCCAGCCCGATGCGCGCCAGTGCCAGCGGGGCAAGCTTGGTGGCGAGGGCCTCCTGCGTCATCGGCAGCGCCGCGCCAAGCGCCGCGCTCGCTTGCGCGATCCCGCGCGCGGCGGCCAGCGCCTCGAGCGCGGCGAGCATCGGCATCGGGGTGACCGTGGGCAGGTCATCCGCGCAAGGTGCAAGAGGCGGCGAGGCGCGGCGGAATATCTGGCCGAGGAAGCCTGCAGAGCGGGCATCGGGCCGAGTGGATGGCGATCGGATCATGGTGAATACCCTGCTTTCCAGCCGGGAGTGCCAGTTTATGGAAAATGCGCGGTGAAGTGGGACTTACGGGAATACGCGTATGGGGGGCGCAAGGCGAAACAAGGATAATGAACGGTAAATGCCTGGCAACACGTCCATCCAACCGGGGATCTTGCCATGCGCCTCACGCGCCTTCGCCAATCGCTCATCGTCTCACTCGGCGGGGCGAGCCTGTTCGAGGACTTGCGGCCCGGCGAAGCCGAGGCGGTGCTCGGCGGCAGGCTCGCGCTTGCCAGCCAGCCGATCGGCGCGGCGCTGCCATGGAGCGCGCGGATCGGGATTGGCGCGCCGTCGCGCCTGCTCAAGGCTCTGGCGATCACCTTCGGGCTGGTTGTGCTGTGGATGGCGCTGTTCACCGTCGACAAGGTGACACGCGGCGCGGGGCGCGTGCTGCCTTCCACGCAGAACCAATTGGTGCAGCACCTCGAAGGCGGGATCGTGAAGGAAATCCTCGTCCAGGAAGGTCAGCGCGTGGCGCGCGGGCAAGTGCTGATGCGCATCAGCAACGCCTCGACCGGCGCGGCGATCGAAAGCGCACGCACCGATCTGGTTGCCAAGCGGATCATGCTGGCGCGGCTCGATGCCGAGATTTCAGGCGCGGGCAGCTTCGTGCCGCCGGCCGAGCTGGCCGCGCAGGCGCCCGAGATCGCCGCGAGCGAAGCCGGCCTGTTCGCCTCACGCCGCGCGCAGCGGATGAGCCAGGTCGGCGTAATCAACGAACAGGCGCGGGCGAAGTCAGCCGAAGTCGGCTCGCTCCAGGCGCGGCTCAGCAATCTGCGCAGCGAGGAACGGTTGGCCATGGAGCAGCTCTCCAAGCTAGAACGCGCCTATGCCGAAGATGCGGTTTCGGAGCGCGACGTCCTCGACAAGCGCGCGGCGCTGCTTTCACTGCGCACGCGCATGGCCGACGTCGCCAACCAGATCCCGCAATCCTCCGCAGGTCTCGGCGAATCCGCCGCGCGGCGCGGCGAGGTCTGGGCGAGCGACATGGAGCAGATGCGCGCGCAGGCAGCACAGCTTAGGCTGGAGCTGGCCAAGGCCGACGAACAGTTCGGCGCGGTGCAGGACCGCGTGGCGCGCGAGGAAATCCGCGCGCCGGTCGACGGGGTGATCAACCGGCTCAACGTGCGCACCGCCGGCGGCGTGATCCGCGGCGGGGAGCCCGTGGCCGAGATCGTGCCAGCCGCGAGCCAGGTGATCATAGAGGCGCGGATCGCGCCCAAGGACCGCAGCAATATCTGGCCCGGCCTGCCCGCGCGGATCAAGATCTCGGCTTATGATTCCACCGTGTACGGCTCGCTGGAGGCCAAAGTGGTCGATGTTTCGCCCGATGCGATCCAGGATCCGCGCGGAGGGCTGTACTACCGGGTGCGGCTTGATGCCGGGCGCGCGAGCTTCGGCGCGGGCATGCCGGTGATCCCGGGCATGACAGGCGAAGTGGCGATCCGTTCGGGCCGCCAGACGATCCTCAACTACGTGCTCGGCCCGCTGATCCGCATCTCGCAGGAAGCGCTGCGCGAGTGACGCCAGGTCGCCCAAAACCCTAGCAAAAGAGCCTGTGGCAGGCCCGCACCGACAATAGCAAAAATGTCACACAGCGCGCGATTTCGCATCTGCGGCATAGGGATTGCCCTGCAAAGCTGTTTACACTTTCCAACGAAAGAATATCCACGGCGCCATCAACCGGAGGCAGACCGGGGGGCTTCCCATGCCCGGCTGCTCACATCAGGGGGTACTCAATCCGTGCGAAATCTTTCCAACCTCGCGCTGCGCGGCGTTCTGCTTGCGTCTGCCGCTGCCTTTGGCGGCGTCGCCGCTCCTCAGGCCGCGTTCGCGCAGGAAACTGCTGCGCCTGCTGACGATGCCGCTGCTGCGCAGAGCATCGTCGTCATCGGCACCCGCCGTACCGACCGTACCGTCGCTGACTCGGCCTCGCCGATCGACGTGATCAGCGCTGCCGACATCACCACCCAGCCGACCGCGAACCTGCTGGACTCGGTCCGCAACCTCGTTCCGTCGTTCTTCGTCGGCCAGAACTCGATCTCGGACGCCTCGACCTTCGTGCGCGCGCCTTCGCTGCGCGGCCTGCCGGGCGATCAGCTGCTCGTCATGCTCAATGGCAAGCGCTACAACCGTTCGGCGCTCGTCCAGGTCTACAACGGCGGCGACACCGGCCTGTCGTTCGGCTCGCAGGGCCCCGACATTTCGGCGATCCCGGCGATCGCGATCAAGGGCCTCGAAGTGCTGCGTGACGGCGCGACCGCCCAGTACGGTTCGGACGCCATCGCGGGCGTGCTCAACTACGGCCTGCGCGACAACGCCGGCTTCGAGCTCGTCGGCCGCTACGGGCAGTTCTACGCCGGTGACGGCAAGAGCTACCAGATCGCAGGCAACGCCGGCCTCAAGTCGGACCGCGGCTTCATCAACGTTTCGGCTGAATACAACGACGATGGCCGCACCAGCCGCGGCGTGACCCGCCCGATCGCCGCGCGCCTCGCCGCGGAGAACCCCTCGCTGGCCGACAAGATTCCGTTCGCCCCGCTGCCTGCCCAGATTTGGGGCAACTCGCCGAGCAAGGGCTGGAAGGCTGTCGTCAACGCCGCTTACGACGTGACCGACAACAGCAAGGTTTACGTGTTCGGCAACTTCGCGCACAGCAAGGCCGAGCAGAGCTTCAACTATCGCTCCTCGTACCAGGGCTCGAGCAGCTTCGAATACGACGATGGCAGCGGCAAGCTGCAGACCGGCACGATCGGTGGTCGCTCGTTCTTCCAGGCCCCGTACTACCAGACGCAGTGCCCGGCCGGTAACGTCACCTGCCCCGCAGGCGGTTACGTCAAGGACGGCAATGTCTTCAACCTGACCTCGCTCTATCCGGGCGGCTTCACGCCGATCTTCGTCGGCAAAACCGATGAAGCCTATGGCACGGCCGGCTACAAGGGCAAGACCGACGGCGGCTTCACGTACGACCTCTCGGCCTCGCTGAGCCGCAACTCGCTCGACCTGTCGATGTACAACTCGATCAGCCCCTCGTTCGGCAAGGCTTCGCAGACCAGCTTCGAGTTCGGCAAGCTGATCCAGAAGGAATTCGACGCCAACCTCGACCTGACTTACGCAGTCGACGCTGGCCTCGCCAGCCCGATCACGCTGTCGGGCGGCGCCGAATACCGCCGCGAGACCTACACCTCGACCGAAGGCGACTTCCAGTCCTACGGTGCGGGCCCCTACGCCATCGCGCACGACCTCTATACCGAGACGACGCCGGGCGTGTTCACCGCCACCGGCGAGAAGACCGCATCGTATGATCCGGCGGCGAGCGGCTACGGCGGCACATCGCCGAAGTATGCGGGCACCAACCACCAGAAGAGCTACGGCTTCTATGTGGGCGCCGAAACCGACGTCACCAAGCAGCTGACCCTCGGCGCTGCCGGGCGCTACGAGCACTACGATTCGTTCGGTGGCCGCTTCGTTTACAAGTTCAACGGCATCTACCACGTGACCGACGAGTTCGCGCTGCGCGGTACGGTTGGTTCGGGCTTCCACGCCCCGACCCCCGGCCAGAACAACACCGCCGTGCTCACCACCAACTTCCTCGCCGGCAACTCGGTGCAGGTCGGCACCTTCCCGGTGACCAGCGATGTGGCGAAGTACTTCGGCTCGAAGGCGCTCAAGCCTGAGAAGTCGACCAACTTCGGCTTCGGCTTCGTGTTCCAGCCGAACAGCGCGCTGACGCTGACGGTTGACGCCTACCAGATCAAGGTAAGCGACCGCATCTTCATCTCGAAGTCCTTCGTGGTGGGTGCGTCGGATATCGCCAAGCTGGGCGAGCTCGCCTCGGTGGGCGTGGGCGGCAACGTTCAGTACTTCACCAACGCGCTCGACACCCGCACCCGCGGCGTCGACGTGGTGGGCAGCTACCGGACCGATATGGCCGGCGGCAAGCTGAACCTGACGCTCGCCTACAACTACAACAAGAACAAGGTGACGAAGTTCGACGCAGCCGCGATCGGCGCCTCGCAGATCACGGACGCCGAGAACCTGGCACCGAAGCACCGCCTCAACCTCCAGGGCAACTGGACGATGGGCAACTTCTCGATCGGTGCTGCGGGCCGCTACTTCGGCAAGTGGCGCGCCGAGACCGACTACCCGGGCCAGGAGTTCGGCGCGAAGGTCACGGCCGACATGGACGTGAGCTACACCTTCATGGACAACTTCAAGCTTACCGTGGGCGGCAACAACATCTTCAACACCAAGCCCGACCGGATCAAGGCTTCGACCTCGAACCCGATCTACACGCTGACGAACAGCACCGGCGACGGCCAGATCTATCCGCGTAACGGCGGTCCGTTCGGCTTCAATGGCGGCTTCTGGTACGTCCGCGCGAGCGTGAAGTACTGAGTTCGGCTGCCCTGTCCGTCAGGACGGAGCCAAACGATATGGGGCGGGGAAGTTTCGGCTTCCCCGCCCCTTTTCTTTTGGGTGCGCGGGGGGCAGAGGTGCGGGCGAGAGGATAAACAAGATGACCCTGCGCAAGTCCGCCATCGCCGCCGTCGCGGCCTTCGCCCTTACCACCGCAAGCAGCTTGCAGGCCGCCTCGCCAGTGCCGGTGGGCGCCGAGCACGGCATGGTCGTCTCGGCGCACCGGCTGGCGAGCGGTGCCGGGATCGAAGTGCTGAAAGAGGGCGGCAATGCGGTCGATGCGGCCATCGCGGTGGCCTATGCGCTGGCAGTGACCTTCCCCGAGGCTGGCAATATCGGTGGCGGCGGCTTCATGACCGTGCGCTTCCACGATGGGCGCCAGACCTTCATCGACTTCCGCGAAACCGCGCCAGGCGCCGCCACGCCGACGATGTATCTCGACAAGGCGGGCAAGGTGATCCCGCTGCTTTCGACGCGCGGCCACAAGGCGGTCGGCGTGCCAGGTACGGTCGCGGGCCTTGAACTGGCGCGCGAAAAGTTCGGCACGCTACCCCGCGCGCGGCTCATGGCATCCGCCATCAGCCTTGCCCGCGACGGCTTCGTCATGGATCAGGGCGATGCCACGTTCCTCGCCATGGGCGCCGATGATTTCGCAAAGGATCCGGCGAGCGCGGCGATCTTCCTCGATGCCGGCAAGCCTTTCGAAAAGGGTCACAAGCTGGTGCAGGCCGACCTTGGCCGCATGCTCCAGCTGATCGCCGACAAGGGGGCGGACGCCTTCTACAAGGGTGAGATCGCCGAGAAGATCGCGGCATCGAGCAAGGCCCACGGCGGGATCCTGACCAAGGCTGATTTTGCCGCCTATCGCGCCATCGAACGCGCCCCGCTCGAATGCGATTACCGCGGCTATCACGTGATTTCCGCCCCGCCGCCAAGCTCGGGCGGCGTGGTGGTGTGCGAGACGCTCAACATCCTTTCCGCCTATCCGATGGGCGAGCTCGGCTGGCATTCGGCGCAGAATATCCACTACCTCACCGAAGCGCTGCGCCGCGCGTTCCACGATCGCAACGTGAACCTCGGCGACCCAGGCTTCGTCAAGGCAGACGTCGCCAAGCTGATCTCGACGGACTATGCCGCGCAGCTGCGCACCGGAATCAGCGCGGACAAGGCCACCCCATCGGTCTCGCTCGGCGTGCCCGGGCAGAGCCATGAGGGCGCGAGCACCACGCATTTCTCGATCGTCGATGCGCAAGGCAACGCCGTCTCGCTTACCTACACGCTCAACGACTGGTTCGGCGCGCGGGTGACGGCAGATGGCACCGGCATCCTGCTCAACGACGAAATGGACGATTTCTCGTCGAAGCCCGGCGTACCTAACATGTACGGCCTTGTCGAAGGCGCCAACAATGCCATCGCGCCGGGCAAGCGGCCGCTCTCCTCGATGACGCCGACGATCGTCACCACGGACGGCCAGCTCGCCATGGTCGTCGGCACGCCCGGCGGCAGCCATATCCCGACCGGCGTGCTGCAGGTCATGCTCAATGTGATCGACCACGGCATGACAGTGACCGAGGCGACCGATGCCTCGCGCATCCATGCGCAGTGGCTGCCCGACGTGATCTTCATGGAGCCCAACGCCCTCAGCGCCGAGACCCGCGCCGCGCTGGAAGCC
>CAILIO010000146.1 GCA_903834285.1 uncultured Sphingomonadales bacterium
ATAGAGGTTCCTGTCCGCCGCGAAGCCCAGCAAGGCAACGAGCCGGAATACGCCGGTCGCACCGTCCTTGATGAGCACGACCGGGTAGTCGCACAAGGCGAGCGGCACTTCGCTGAGCCCCAGCGGCACGTGGCCGAGCCCTGCCGCAGCGACAAGATCGGTGCCGCTGCCGATGGTGACCTCGCGGTGGCGTGCGTGGTTCACCGCGGCGATGGTGGCCTCCCCGCTCATACCGGCTGGAAACCGTGGACGCGCACCGCATCGAGCAGCGCCCGGTGCGAAGGCAGGGCAGCGAGCGCCTGCTCCTGCTGGCGCTGCGTCGCCATGAAGCAGCGCTGCGCCAGCGCCGCTTCAGCCACGATCTGGCTGCCTTCGGCGAGATCGCTGGCGAAGCCCATCCCATGGAGCACGTACTGGTAGCTCGGCCATGAAAAGACTTCGGGCTGATGCGGGAAATCCTGCGGGCCGGGCGGGTGGTGGCGCCAGAGTTCGAGCTGTTCGCGCAGGCGCTCGGGCACCGTCGCGGAATCGCGGTTATCGCGCCAGAAGGCCGTGTCCTCGCGCTTGGTCAGCACATAGTGCAACTTGAGGAAATCGATGATCCGTGCCCAGTGGTGCTCGAAGGCCGCGTTGAACTGGCGGGCGAGCGGGGCCATCACCGCGCGGTTGCGCGGAAGGCGGTCAACGATGAAATCGACCGCGGTTTCGATCAGCATCAGGGCCGAGGCTTCCAGCGGTTCGAGGAAGCCATTGGCGAGGCCGACCGCGACGCAGTTCTTTTCCCAGAAGCGCTGGCGGTGGCCGGAGCGGATCGGAATGCGCCGGATGTTGAGGCCATCGGCAATCGGCCCGAGATAGGCACGCAGCGTGGCCTCGGCCTCGTCGTGGCTGGTGTGGCGGCTCGAATAGACATAGCCGGTGCCACGCCGGGTGGGCAGGCCGATGTCCCAGATCCACCCGGCGCCTTGCGCCGTCGCATTGGTCTGGCTGGCGACGGGATCGTCCTCATGCGCGTAGGGCACCTGCAGCGCGACCGCGTGATCGGCGAGCAGGACATCGCCGCATTCGACAAAGGGCACGCCATAAGTCTGGCCGATCAGCAGTGCGGCAAAGCCGGTGCAATCGACGAAGAAGTCGCCCGCGATCAGGCCCGTCTCGCGTGCTTCGACGCCGGTCACGAAGCCGGCCTCGTCGACTTTCACGTCGGTCACGTCATCAATGACGTGGTGCACGCCGAGCTGCTCAACGCAATGCGTCTTGAGGAGCGCGGCAAACTTCACTGCATCGAGATGATAAGCATAATTGGCTAGGCCAACATACTCGGCGGTGCTGATCGACTTGGGCGCGAGGCCGGCATCGCAGAGCGCGGACTGGAAATCGACCGCATGGGCAAAATCGGTCCCGGCGCCGTCTTGCCTGCGCAGCCAATGCGCGGACAAGTTGATCTGCGTGGCGGCCTGCGGCGGGTTGAGCGGGTGGTAGTAGCTGTCGCCGGGTTCGCCGGTCACCCAGCCGGTGAAGCGGGCGCCCTGCTTGAAGGCACCATCACACGAGCGGAGGAAGTCGGTTTCCGAAATTCCAATCTTGCGCAAGGTGTTGCGCATAGTTGGCCAAGTGCCTTCGCCGACACCGATCGTGCCGATGGTGACGGATTCGATCAGGGTAACTTGCACCCCGCAGTCCCCTTCCGGGCGATGTGCTGCAGCAATGCGCGCAGCGGCGATCCAGCCCGCCGAGCCGCCGCCCACGATCACCACCTGCCGAACCCTGTCGTTCATATCCTGCTCCCTGAGCCCTTATTGCCGCTCGTCTGCCGGGCTTGGCAAGGCCTGCCCAACGGGTATCAGCGTGCTGGCCGGTGCAGCAAATAAGCACCACTAGCTAGGCATTTCTGATAGCCCGAAAACTTTCATTTGATTTATCTGATAAAACATATCAGTCAAACCCCCTAACGGCGCGGGGACCCACGTCGAAGCACTTGGCACGTTCCGACCGGACACGGTTGGCGTCAGCAAGGGGAGAGCCAAACATGTCTCAATTCAATAGTTTATCCGCTATGTCGCGCATGCGTATCCAGGCACTTGCCTGCTGCAGCGCGCTAGCGATCGTCGGCGGCGCTGCCCCCGCTTTCGCGCAGGAATCGCCCGCCGGCGCCGCTTCGGAGCCCGAAGCGATCATCGTCACCGGTATCCGCAGCAGCTTGCGCAGCGCTGCCAGCATCAAGAAGAATTCGCTCAGCATCGTCGATGCGATCAGCTCTGAAGACCTCGGCAAGTTCCCCGATACCAACGTGGCGGAATCGCTCCAGCGCATTCCCGGCGTGGCGATCGACCGCAGCAACGGCGAAGGTCGCTTCGTCACGGTTCGCGGCTTCGGTCCGGCGTTCAACACGGTGCTCGTCAACGGCCGCACGTTCGCCAGCGACAACCAGGGCCGCGAATTCAGCTTCGACCTGCTGGCGGCAGAACTGATCAGCGGCGCCGAAGTTTACAAGAGCTCGCAGGCCCGCCTGCAGGATGGCGGCATCGGCGCGACGCTCAACGTCAAGACGCCGCGTCCGCTCGATCTTGGCGGCTTCAAGGCCGTCCTTTCGGCCAAGGGCCAGTACGAGCGCAACAGCGACAAGGTGACGCCGCAGGCCTTCGGCCTGATCAGCGACACCTTTGCTGACGGCACGTTCGGCGTGCTCGCTTCGGTTTCGTACCAGAAGCGCGATGCGCAGACCCGCTATATCCAGGACCGCGGTTATCTGCCCGGCTCGACAGTCGGCCCGGCGGCCAATCCGCTGTTCACCAACGTATTTGCCCCGCGCAACCAGGACGTCGGCCAGGATGACCAGTCGCGCGAGCGCATCGGCATCACCGGCACTGCCCAGTATCGCCCGAACGACAAGGTGACTTTCACGGTCGACGGCCTCTACAACCAGTTCAACGTCGATTCGCGCGTTCAGGCGCTCGGCAGCTGGTTCGAGCCTTCGAGCTACACCGCCGCTTCGATCGATTCGAACCGCACGGTCACCTCGCTCACGACCAACGGCAACGCGGACCTCATCCAGACCTCGAACAACCGCTACGTGAAGACTTACGCGGTCGGCGGCAATATCGAGTGGAAGCCGAACAGCCAGCTGACCGTGAAGGCCGACGTTTCGTGGTCGCGCGCCAAGGATTCGGCGGGCGGCCGCAACTACTTCACCGTGATCGGCATTCCGAGCCGCTACAGCTTCCAGGAAGCGACCGGCAATGGCTTCCCCTCGACGGTGAACTATTCGGCCGATCTCACCAACGCCGCACTGGGCCGCTCGCACATCGCGCTGCGCCAGGGCAACAGCGAGGCCGAGCGCGTGCTCGAATACAAGCTCGACACCGAATGGAAGTCTGACGGCGGCGTGCTCGATGCGGTCCGCTTCGGCCTCGTCAACACCAACCGCAGCAAGAACAGCCAGAGCATTGCGACCGATCCCAACACGCTGTGCCTTTATTGCGGCTACAACGAGCCTGCGTCGGCTGCGCTGCTGAGCGCGCTCACGCTGAAGGCGCCGGGCGGCTCGGGCAGCGTTCCGACGAAGATCCTCAGCTACGATCCGAACGCCTACTTCGCGTTCCTCGAGAGTGCTGGGCAGGCCGCGACGCGCGATACGGCGCGCGGCCTTGCTCCCGGGACCACTGCCGCGCTGCTGAAGGCGACCAATGGCTTTGCCGCCTCGGTCCAGCCGAACTCGTTCGCGGTGTCGGAGAAGGTCTACGCCGGCTACCTTGAAGCCGATTTCAAGGGCAACCTCGGCGCACTGCCGTGGACGGTCAACCTCGGCGCGCGCTACGTGCATACCGAGCTGACCGCGAACGGCCGCCAGCTGGCGCTGACCGACCTGCTCTCGGTTCCCAACGATCCGACGATCTATCAGGCGGTGTTCGCCAATGGCGGCGCACCGGTCGCGACGGCGCAACGTTCGAGCTACGATTACTTCCTGCCCAACATCAACGTGAAGGTGAACATCACGGACAAGGTCATCGCGCGCTTCTCCGCGTCGCGCACGCTGACTCGTCCGCAGATCCGCGACCTCGCCCCGCGCACCAACTTCGACGTCACGCGTCCGGCCAGCCTCGACGCAAGCGGCGGCAATCCGAACCTGAAGCCCTACACTTCGAACAACTTCGACATCAGTCTCGAATGGTACCCGACCTCGACCACGACGCTGTCGGTGGCCGCGTACTACAAGAGCATTGATGACTTCATCGTGCAGACGCGTTCGGCAGAACAGTTCACCATCGCCAATGCGAGCAAACTGCCGATCGGCAATGGCATCACCGGTCCCAACACCGCTACGTTCAATGTGCGCCGTCCGCGCAACGCCGAGAACGCTTCGGTGCGCGGCATCGAACTCAACTTGGTCCACACGTTCGATTACCTGCCCGCGCCGTTCGATGGCCTGGGGGCTTCGGCCAACGCCACGTTCGTGGACAGCAGCGCTGCCTTCGACGTGACCAGCACGACGACCTCGTTCGCGCTGGAAGGCCTCGGCAACAGCTACAACGTGACGGGCTTCTACGAAAAGGACGGCTTCGCCGCCCGCATCGCCTACAACCGTCGCGGCCGGTTCCTCGAATACCTCGTTACCCCAGGCCAGGGTGGTGATCCGGTGTTCCGCCGTCCGTTCAGCCAGATCGACGTGCGCGTCAGCTACGACATCAAGAAGTTCGCGCAGGTCTTCGCGGAGGGGACCAACGTCACCAACTCGAACAACATTACAACGGGTCGCTTCAACAATCAGGTGCTCGACTATGTCGATACCGGAGCCCGCTGGGCCGCCGGCGTGCGCCTGAACTTCTGACCGTCCAACCCCTCCGGACGTGAAGGCGCGCCCATGCAGAGTGTCTGCGTGGGCGCGTTTTCATTTGGGGGCGAACCCTGCTGATCTGAAGAATCGGAAAGAGCTGTGATGACATTTCTGCGGCACGTCTTCGTATCCGGCCTGCTCCTTGCGGGGGCAGCTCAGCCCGCCCTGCATGCCAAGCCGCTGCCGTCCGCCCAACCGGTGCGGCAGGCCTATGCGATGCCACCGCCCGATGCGCCGGAACTCGCCGCACTGGGGTCCTATGCGATCGGCACGCAGACGCTGGCCGTGGATGCGCCGGATAGCGTGGTGCTTTCGGCCACCGGCATTTCGCGCAACACGCGGACCATCAAGGCACGGATCTGGTATCCCGCCGAAGTGGCACCGAACGCCGCACGGACCTCCTTCGCGCATGGGCTGCCGAAGCCCGATGGCACGGGCGCGCCCTTTGTCATCCCCAGCCTTGCTGTGGAGGGGGCGGCGCCGGTCAAGGGGCGCCACTTCCCGCTCGTCGTCGTCTCGCATGGTTACAACGGCTGGGATACGTTCATGACGTGGCTGACCGAGAACCTCGCCACGAAGGGCTATATCGTTGTCGCGATCGACCATGCCGACCAGCGCGTCGTGAACCCGGCCGAGTTTCCGGTCTCCTTCGGCAATGTGCTCGTCCACCGCGCGCGCGACATCCGCTTCATGATCGATGCGCTGACGCGGCGGGCCGGACAGGCGGGCGATCCGCTAGGGCAGGAGATCGACGCAGATCAGATCGGCCTTGTCGGCTATTCGATGGGCGGGTTCGGCGTGCTCGGCGCCGCCGGCCTCGATTATTCGCCGACAAGCCCGGTGCTGACCCAGCTGCCACCGTCTGCGCGCGACCAGCTGCTCGAAAGCCAGGCGGCAGGCAAGCCACTCGCCGCGCGGATCAGGGCCGTGGTGGCGCTTGCCCCCTTCGGCGGCAGCCCGGCGGTGCGCGTGTGGTCCGAAGCCGCGCTCGCCGCCTTTGCCAAGCCCGTGCTGATGATCGACGGCGATCACGACGATATCGTCGATGCTCCCGGGGGTGTGAGCTGGATCTTCGCGCATATGGCAGGCAACGAGCGCCATTTCCTGCTCTACCAGAACGCGCGGCACAATATCGGCGGCAATCCGCCGCCGCCCGAGGCCGATGCGGATTTCTCCACCCGCGAATACTTTGCCGAGCCGGTGTGGCGCACCGAGCGGATCAACGCGATCAACCAGCACTTCATCACCGCCTTCCTCGACCTCCATCTCAAGGGCGATGAGGCCAAGCGCGCTTATCTCGATGTCACGCCGCTAGTTGCGGGCGACGGGCAGTGGCCGCTGGCGCCATTCCAGAACGTCGGCGGCAAGCCCGCATCTTCGGAACAAGCGGGCTTCTGGCGCGGTTTTCAGCGGCGCTGGGCGCTGGGGCTTGAGATGCGAAAGGACGAACCCGCCAAGCCCTGATTTGCGTCAGCCGGCGATGAAGGCGGCCTCGCCCGTCGTGCCGGAAAACAGCGTCTCGGTCTTGCCGCCGACCCAGATCGGGCCGCCTGCTTCCTGCTCGATGCGGATGCGGCCCGAACGGCCCAGCCTGATGCCCTGCGTCGCGGTGTAAGGCGTAGTGACGTGTCCCGCGCGGAGCATCCATGCGGCGGCTGAGGCATTGAGGCTGCCGGTCACCGGGTCCTCGAGCAGGCCGCCATAGGGATCGCTGAAGATCGCGCGCACTTCGTAGGCGAAGGGGCTGCCAGCAGGGTGCAGGCCGACAAGGCCGATGTCGATGCGCGCCGAATGCGAGCGGGCAGGTTCGATCGCGATCACTGCCGCCGCATCGCGCAGCTGGATGCCGAGCCAGCCGGGACCGTTGTCGATCCATTCGGCGGCGACGACATCGCTTTCCGCAATCCCTAGGACTCCGCAGGCCTCGGCCAGCTTTTCCGCATCGACCGGGCCCGCGCGCAGGAGCGGCGGTGCAGCGAAGGCAAGGCCATCTGCGCCGCGGCGCACATCGATGAGCCCGGCGCCGCATTCCTGCACGACCTTGCCTTCGTGGCGCGGCGTGCCGCCGAGTGCGAGCCATGCATGCGCCGATCCCAGCGTGGGATGGCCGGCGAAAGGCAACTCGCGATCGAGCGTGAAGATACGAACGCGGTAGTCTGCAGCATCGCTGGTCGGCGGAAGGAGGAAGGCCGTTTCCGACAGATTCAGCCAGCGCGTGATCGCCTGAAGCTCTGCCGTATCGCGGTCTTCTTCGAGTGCGATCACCGCCAGCGGATTGCCGGAAAACGAGGTTTCGCCAAAGACGTCGACAAGCTGGAACGGGTATTGCTGCATGACTTATGGACCTCTGCGCCGGGGATGGCGCATGGGTGAAGATCACGGCGCGTGACCCGTTTGCAAGAATGAAAAACCTGGCAGCGGGAGAGACTGGCTATTGTCGGCACGCTCAGCTGATCGGGAGGGCCAGGCTGAAGCGCAGGCCGGCGACGAGCGTATCGCGGGCGCCGGGCGCCCAGCCGGGATGGATCACGTACTGGAGATCGGGCTGGATCGCGAGCCAGCGGGCGAGCGGGCGCTGTGCGGTCAGTTCAATCACGGTTTCGGCGCGGCGCGCGCGGTCTGGTGCGAGGAGCGTCCGGCGCGCTGTCTGCCCCAACCGGGCGTGCGCGGCGGCAATGCCGATGCGCCAGGTGCCGAGCGTGGCGACCGCGCCGCCGCCGGCATAGGCCGCAATCGGATTGGCGCGGGCATCGGCAATGCCGAGCCTGATCCACGCGCTGACCTTGCGCGTCACGGCGCCCTCCAGCATGCCATAGGCACCGCGCGAGATGGCCGGTGGCCGGGCGGGATCGAGCGCATCGAACCGCGTGGTGTAGTGCCAGCCGCCGAATTGCAGCAGCCAGCTGCGGACCGGCATGCGGGCTTCGGCGATCAGCAGGGCTCCGGTGGTGCCGGGAAACCGCACCGCAAGCTGGCGCGGATCATGCCGCGCGCCGGCCAGCGCATCGAAGGCGCCCAGCGCCAACACCTTGCGGCCATGCTGCAGGCGCAGCACGAGGGCAGCGCTGGTCATCGGGAAGATCGAAGGGCCGTTGAGGCCGCTTTGCGAGATATCGGGGGCGATGCCGAAAGAGCTGTTCACGAAGAGCGCGCCGGTGTTCTGGATATCGAATTCGGCATTGAGATCGACGAGGCCAGCCTTGGCCGAGACAAAGGAGCTGGGCTTCCATTGGGCCCAGGCTTCGTAGACGTGGGGCAGGGTATCGGCCTCGAGGCTGCTCACCGTCTGGTAGGCACCGACGCGGCGGCCTGTGAAATCGGGGCCATGCACCGCGATGAGATCGACATGAGCGGTGAGCGCGTCGAGCCCGGCGGCAGGGCCATGGAAGTCCATCCATGCATCGGCGCGGCCGACGAAGTCGGTGCCGGGGTCGGAGCTGCCGCGGACAGCGGACAGCGCGTCTGCCGTGTAGGATGCGCCAAAATCGACCACCGACTGTGCTGCTGCCGGGGCAGGCGTGGCAAGGACTGTCGCGGCAAGCGTGAGCGCGGCAAGGGCTAGGCGGAGGTTCCGGCGCATGGTCAGGCGCGGTAGAACCGCTGCGGATAAGATCGTGCTTCACCGCGATCAGGGAAAAGGCGCAGCATCCTTGCAGCATTCGTGTAGGGTTTTGCGCGCGGCTGCGTGTGGCGGCGGGGCATCATTTCGTGCGTGGATACGTGTTACAACGCAATTTCATGATGACTCCGCCTCGCCAATGCGGTAATTGCCCGATCACAACACAAGTCGTTCACCCGGCGCGGCCTTGGGAGAGGATGCGTAAAAAATTGCACCGCGCCGGGTGTCCAGATTGTGTTTTGCTTCCAACATCATTCGATTTTGATGACACCGGGCGGAAATCTGCGCCGGTGCTGCCAATTCCGTCGGTCGCACCGTTGCCCTTGCGACCTTAGGTCTTGGGGCGGTTGGCCAGCAGGTTGTCCACCACGGAAGGATCCGCCAGCGTCGAAGTATCGCCGAGGTTGCCGACATCGTTCTCGCCGATCTTGCGCAAAATGCGGCGCATGATCTTGCCCGAGCGGGTCTTGGGCAGGCCGGGGGCGAACTGGATCACGTCGGGGGTGGCGATGGGGCCGATTTCGTGGCGGACCCACTGGACGAGCTCCTTGCGCAGCGCTTCGTCGGGTTCGACATCGGCATTGGTCGTGACGAAGGCGTAGATGCCCTGGCCCTTGATCTCGTGCGGCATGCCCACGACTGCGGCTTCGGCGACCTTGGGGTGGGCGACGAGCGCGCTCTCGATCTCGGCGGTGCCCATGCGGTGGCCCGAAACGTTGATCACGTCATCGATGCGGCCGGTGATCCAGTAGTATCCGTCCTCGTCGCGGCGGCAGCCGTCGCCGGTGAAGTAGGTGCCGGGGAAGGTGGTGAAGTAAGTCTGGAAGAAGCGCTCGTGATCGCCCCAGACGGTGCGCATTTGGCCGGGCCAGCTTTGCGTGATGACAAGGCAGCCGTCCGCCGCGCCTTCGAGCAGCTGGCCTTCGGCGGTGAGGAGCGCTGGCGCCACGCCAAACATCGGGCGGGTGGCGGAGCCGGGTTTCAGGGCGGTCGCGCCGGGGAGCGGGGTGATCATCGCGCCGCCGGTTTCGGTCTGCCACCATGTGTCGACGATCGGGCAGCGGCCTTCGCCCACGACCTTGTGATACCACTCCCAGGCTTCGGGATTGATCGGCTCGCCCACCGAGCCGAGGAGGCGCAGCGAATTGCGGCTGGTCTTCCTTACCCACTCGTCGCCCTCGCGCATCAGGGCGCGCAGCGCGGTGGGGGCGCCGTAGAAGATTTCTACGCCGAACTTGTCGACGACCTGCCAGAAGCGGCCGGGATCAGGGAAGTTGGGCACGCCCTCGAACATGACGGTGGTCGCGCCGTTGAGGAGCGGGCCGTAAACGACGTAGCTGTGGCCGGTCACCCAGCCCACATCGGCCGCGCACCAGTAGATCTGGGCGGAACCATCAGATTTGGGGCGATAATCGAAGACATACTCGTGCGTCATCGAGACCCAGACCGAATAGCCGCCGGTGGTGTGGAGCACACCCTTGGGCTTGCCGGTCGAGCCGGAGGTATAAAGGATGAACAGCGGGTCTTCGGCGCTCATCTCCTCAGGCGGGCAATCGGCGCTCTGCGCCGCGACGGCGCTGGCCCAGTCGACGTCGCGGCCCTCGACATGCGGCACATCGGCGCCAGTGTGCGCGAAGACGATGACAGTATCGACGCCGGGGCACTGCTGCAGCGCTTCATCGACATTGGCTTTAAGCGGCACCTTGCGCCCGCCGCGTAGGCCTTCATCGGCAGTGACGACAAGGCGGCTGTCGCAATCGGTGATCCGGCCGGCGAGCGCATCGGGCGAGAAGCCCGCAAAAACGATCGAATGGATCGCGCCAATCCGCGCGCAGGCGAGCATTGCGACGGCAGCTTCGGGGACCATCGGCAGGTAAATGGTGACGCGCGAGCCGCGCTCGACGCCGCGCGATTTGAGGAGATTGGCGAAGCGGCAGACGGCCTCGTGGAGCTCGCGGTAGGTGAGGCGGCGATCCGGCGTATCGGGCGAATCCGGTTCCCACAGGATGGCGGCCTGTTCGCCGCGCTCGGCGAGATGGCGATCAAGGCAATTGGCGGCGAGATTGAGCGTGCCGTCCTCGAACCACTTGATGCCGAAATCGGCCTCGTGGAAGCTCGTGGTGCTGACCGTCGTGAAGGGCTTGATCCAATTAAGGCGCTTGGCCTCTTCGCGCCAGAACGCATCAGGCTCCGCGAGCGAGCGGGCGTACATTGCCTGATAGCGCGCATCGTCGATCAGGGCGGAGGAAGCCCAGTTCTCGGGGACCGGATAGGTGGTCTGGCTCATGGGGGCGTCCTCTTAGATTGTTTGCTTTGACGCCGTATAAGACGGAATTGACGGGGTTTGCCAAGCCTTGAAATAGCCCCTCCGACCCGCCAGCGGCGGGCCACTTTCCCATTGGCACTTCTTGAAAATGGGGAGGGCAAAGACGTCAGTGCGCTCCGGCCATGGCAGTGAGGAACATCAGGACGACGGGATGCGGCTCGATCGTCGCCATTTGCGCCTTCACGGCTGCAAAGGCATCGTCGGCGGCCTCGAGCGCGAACGCGATATCGGCCTCGGTCATCGCGGCGCAGAAGAACATGTTGTGCCAGGGGTGGACGTAGACCCCGCGCTTGAGCATCGCCTCGCCCCACGCGAAGCCCACGCGGTAGTCGGGATCGTTGTCGAAGAGGATTTGCGGCATCTGGACAGGGCCGGTCTGGCGCAGGGCGAAGCCGTGCTTGGCGGCAAGGGCATCGAGGCCTTCGCGCCACATTTTGCCGAGGCGGATCGAGTTTTCGAGGTAGTCGCTCTCACGCAGGATCTTCAGCGTCTCGACGCCGGCGGCCATCGGTACGGCGGCGAACCAGAACGAGCCCGTCACGTAGATGTGGGCGGCGCCCTCGCGGCATCGGTCGTTGCCGAGCAGGGCGGAAATCGGGTGGCCGTTGGCGAAGGACTTGCCCCAGCAGCTCATGTCGGGCCGCACGCCGACGAGTTCCCAGCTGCAATCGCGGATCAGGCGGAATCCTGCGCGCACGTCGTCGACAATGAGCATCGCGCCGGTTTCGTCGCAGAGTTCGCGCGCGCGCTTTGCATAGGCCGGATCGGGCAGCGCCTGATCGACGAATGCGTCGTGCTTGAAGGGCGAGGCAAAGATCGCGGCGAGATCATCCCCCGCAGCGGCGACGGCGGCTTCGAGGCTGGCGATATCGTTATACTGGTATTTGGAAATGAACGCGCGCTCTTCCGGCACGATCCCGGCGGGCATCGGCGTGCACCACGGGGCCGCGCCGTGATAGGCGCCGTCTGCCACGAGAATGCGGCGCTTGCCGGTCTGCGCGCGGGCGGTGGTCATCGCCATGGTGGTGGCATCGGTGCCGTTCTTGCAGAACATCGCCCAGTCGGCGTGGCTGACCATGCCGACCAGCGTTTCGGCGAGTTCGACGAAATGGGCGCTGGGGCCGGTCATGGTGTCGCCGAGTGCGAGCTGCGCCACGGCAACATCGTTCACCTGACGGTTGTTGTAGCCCAAGAGGTTGGGGCCATAGGCGCACATGAAATCGAGGTAGCGGTTGCCATCGGCGTCCCAGATGTAGGCGCCTTCGCCCTTGCTGAAGAACTGGGGGTAACTGTCAGGCAGGAGCTGGGTCGATTCGTGGCCGTACATGCCGTTCGGCACGACTTTCATCGCGCGCTGGCGGAGGGACTGGTCGGCGGCGTTGCCAAGGTGCGGGCTGGTCATCGGGCTCTCCCTATTCTGGTTCAGGCGGCTTGGTCCGCTGCTGCGCGCAGCGGCAGGTATTCGGGCAGGAACGTGCTGCTATAGGCTTCGCGCGCGATGCTGGCCTGCGCTTCATAGGCATCGGTGATCGTGCCGTGGCGGTGGACCGAAAGCGCCCACATCGCATCGTTTATCACGAGCAGTTCGGTGAAGCGTTCGATCAGATCAGCGCTCGGCGCGATCTCGAACAATTGGCAGAATTCGGCCATGCTGCGCTCCGCGAGTATGCTGTCGTTTTCGATATCGCGGGCGCGGATCGAGGCAGAGAGGCCTGAGCCGAGCAGGAGGCGGCGGGCGGCGCCATGCGCGTTGTAGTGATCGCGGCCGTGGGCGTAGCGGGCGGCGACATAGTGCTGCCATGTTGTGGTGCCGGGGGGCAGCGGTTTGTCGAGCAGATCAACGAATTGCCGGACGTAGCGTTCGGCGAGCGCGACGAAGACCTGGCCTGCATCGGGGAAGAAATGGTAGATCGAGGGGGCGGAGAGCCCTGCTTCCTCGGCCAGCGTGTAGATGCTGATCTGCGCCGGTTCGAGCGTTTCGAGCAGCCGGTCGGCGGAATCGAGGATCGCCTCGAACCGCTGCTGGCTGCGCTTCTGGCGCGGGCGGCGGATCGTGTCGGCAGGCCGTGGCAGGATGGTCACCATGCTTTCAGGCTAGCACGCATTCCTCGCGGTTCAAGCCAGTTTCGGATAAAAATCCGAATTTATATCAGATTCGGCTTGACCCTGCGGGCGAATGAGGGAAGTTTTGCGCCGTGGGGATC
>CAILIO010000147.1 GCA_903834285.1 uncultured Sphingomonadales bacterium
CGATGCGGTCGCCAGTCTCGACCAGACCGATCGTGCCGCCCTCCGCCGCTTCGGGCGAGCAGTGGCCGATCGAAAGGCCCGAAGTGCCGCCCGAAAAGCGCCCGTCGGTGACGAGCGCGCAGGCCGCACCAAGGCCCTTCGACTTGAGGTAGCTCGTGGGATAAAGCATTTCCTGCATGCCAGGGCCACCGCGCGGACCTTCGTAGCGGATCAGGACGACGTCACCCGCCTCAACCTGCCCGGTGAGGATTGCGGTGACGGCGGCGTCCTGGCTCTCGAAGACCTTGGCCGGTCCGCTGAACGTGAGGATCTTCTCGTCGACGCCGGCGGTCTTCACGATGCAGCCATCGGCGGCGAGATTGCCGAACAGGACCGCGAGGCCACCATCCTGGCTGAAAGCGTGGGTGGCCGAGCGGATCACGCCGTTCTCGCGGTCGAGATCCAATTCCTTCCACCGGCGCGACTGGCTGAAGGCAACTTGCGTGGGCACGCCGCCGGGGGCAGCCTTGTAGAATTCGTGCACTGCCGGGTCGTTGCTGCGGGAAATGTCCCACTTGTTGATCGCATCGGCCATAGTCGCGCTGTGGACGGTGGGCAGATCGGTGTGGAGCAGCCCCGCGTTCGCAAGCTCGCCCAGGATCGCCATGATGCCGCCCGCGCGGTGGACGTCTTCCATGTGGACGTCGGACTTGGCCGGCGCGACTTTCGAAAGACACGGCACGCGGCGCGACAGGCGGTCGATATCAGTCATGGTGAAATCCACCCCGGCCTCATGCGCGGCGGCGAGCAAATGGAGCACCGTGTTGGTCGAACCGCCCATCGCGATATCGAGGCTCATCGCGTTCTCGAACGCGCGGAAATTGGCGATCTGGCGCGGAAGGACGCTCTCGTTGCCTTCCTCATAATATTGGCGGCAGAGCGAAACGGCGAGACGGCCCGCCTCGCGGAACAGCCGCTCGCGGTCGGAATGGGTGGCCAGCACCGAGCCGTTGCCGGGGAGCGACAGGCCCAGCGCCTCGGTGAGGCAGTTCATCGAGTTGGCGGTGAACATGCCCGAGCAGGAGCCGCAAGTCGGGCAGGCAGAGCGCTCGATCGCCGTGACTTCCTCGTCGGTGTACTTCTCGTCCGCCGCGGCAACCATCGCATCGACGAGATCGAGCGCGACTTCCTTGCCATGGAGCACGACCTTGCCCGCTTCCATCGGACCGCCAGAGACGAACACCACGGGCACGTTGATGCGCATCGCCGCCATCAGCATGCCGGGGGTGATCTTGTCGCAGTTCGAGATGCAGACCATGGCATCGGCGCAATGTGCGTTGACCATGTACTCGACGCTGTCGGCGATGAGATCGCGGCTGGGGAGCGAATAGAGCATCCCGTCGTGGCCCATGGCGATGCCGTCATCAACCGCGATGGTGTTGAATTCCTTGGCAACACCTCCCGCCGCCTCGATCTCGCGCGCGACGAGCTGGCCGAGGTCCTTGAGGTGCACGTGGCCGGGCACGAACTGGGTAAAGCTGTTGACGACGGCGATGATCGGCTTGCCGAAGTCGCTGTCCTTCATGCCCGTGGCGCGCCAAAGTCCGCGCGCACCCGCCATGTTGCGGCCGTGGGTGGTGGTTCTGGAACGATAGACCGGCATTGGCATTCTCTCTTGCAGAGTCAGGATTCGCCTTTGCGGCGACAATGTAGCGCACCTACCGCAAGCAGGCTTTCCGGTCGAAAGTAATCTCCGCAACCATCCTGCGATATCCGGTCAGCCGCCGAAGGCTATGGCTACCTGATTGGCGATTCGGGCAAGCCGCTCGGCCCAGCGCGCATGGTTCGCGGGATCGGCAATCTGGTCCTGCCGCACCTCGATGCCGAAGTAGGGCCGCCCTTCGGCTTCGGCATGGCGGTTCATCGTCGCATTGAGCAGGCGGCCCGAATAAGGCTCCTGATCGCCGACGACGAGGCCTTCAGCTTCGAGCAGCGGAATGGCGAGACGCGCGGCGCGGTCGTCCTCGTTGTAGAGCACACCAACCTGCCAGGGGCGCTGCTGCGCCGGATCGCTGCCAAGCTGCGGTGTGAAGCTGTGGAGCGAGACAATCAACGCGGGCGGCGCCGCGTCCAGCAGGGCGGCAAGGCCTTCGTGGTAGGGCCTGTAGAAGCGCGCGAGCCGGGCTTCGTGGCCGGCGTGATCGAGCGCGTTGCCGGGGATGGCGTGGCCGTCACTGGCGATGGGGCAGACAGTGGGGCCATGCTCGTCGCGGTTGAAATCGCAGACGAGGCGGCTGACCCCGCCGAGGAAAGCCGCCACGCCGGGGCGCTGGGCCATGTGCGCGGCAACGCCCGCGACGCCGATATCGACGGCGATATGCTCATCGAGCAGCGCCGGATCGATGCCGAGCTCGATATCCGCGGGCACATGGTTCGAGGCATGATCGGAGACAACCAGAATGCCGCCGAAGCGAGGGGTGCCGAGGATCTGGAAGGCTTCGCTCATCTGAGGGCACCAGCGAGGCGCCACCATGACGCCGGCAGTGCTTCTGCAGCAGCATCGCGTGCTTCGGTGCCGTCGTAGAGCGCAAAGCAGGTCGCGCCCGAGCCCGACATGCGGGCGAGCCAAGCGCCGCTGGCCGCGAGCGCGGCGATGACGTCAGCGATCTGCGGGACAATCGCGAGCGCGCTCGGTTCGAGATCGTTGCGGCCTTCCAGCGCGATGGTGCGCAGATCGCCTGACGGCATGGGGCCACGGTCGATCCCGTCCCAACCCTTGAACACGGGGCCCGTGGCGAGCGGTATACGTGGGTTGACGAGGAGGACGGGGGTTCCCGCCAGATCATTGGTGACGGGTTCGAGTTCGGTCCCGGTGCCGCGCCCGATGCAAGCCTGGCTGAGCACGCAGGCGGGAACATCTGCCCCTAGTTTTGCGGCCCGGGCCTGCCAATCCTCGGGAAGCCCCTGCGCGCGCTCGACCATGCGGAACACCGCCCCGGCATCGGCCGAACCGCCACCGAGGCCTGCCGCAACAGGGAGCCGCTTTTCGAGCGAGACCGCCCAGCCCTTGCCATGTGGCAAGGAATTCAGAGATTTGGCGACGATATTGCCGAAGGGGTCGGAAAGGCCGGTGGCGAACTCGCCCATGACATGGAGGCTGTCTACGCCCGCAGGCTCCGCGGCCAGTTCATCGCCCGCATCGACGAAGGCGAACAGCGTTTCAAGCGCATGATAGCCATCCTCCCGCCGCCGCCGGACGTGGAGCGCGAGGTTGATCTTGGCGTAGGCGGTTTCGCGCATCGCTTGTGCCCGCCCCGTTTCGGGGCGGGCTCTTCCTCACATGTTCGGGTAGTTGGGGCCGCCGCCGCCTTCGGGCGTCACCCATTCGATGTTCTGCGTCGTGTCCTTGATATCGCAAGTCTTGCAGTGGACGCAGTTCTGGGCGTTGATCTGGAGGCGCGGGGCGCCGTCCTCGCCGGTGAGGAATTCATAGACTCCGGCCGGGCAGAACCGCGCTTCGGGCCCGGCGTAGAGCGGCAGGTTGATCGCGGTCGGGACGCTCGGATCCTTGAGCACGAGGTGGCAAGGCTGGTCCTCCTCGTGGTTGGTGTAGGAGAACGCCACCGACGTCAGCCGGTCGAAGCTGATCACGCCATCAGGCTTGGGATATTCGATCGGCTGGAACAGGTCGGCGCGCATCGTGGCGTCGCTGTCCTTGTGGTGCTTCATGCCCTTCAGCGGGTTGATCTTCAGCACGCGCGCCCACATGTCTGCCCCGGCCAGCGCGGTGCCGAGCGCGCCGCCGAACTTGGCAACCAGCGGCTGCGCGTTCTGAACGAGCTTTAGCTCTTTGGCGATCCAGCTTTCGCGGACGGCGGTGTCATATTCGCCGAGCTCATCCTGTTCGCGGCCGTTGGCCATGGCAGCGGCAATGGCCTCTGCGGCCAGCATCCCGCTCTTCATCGCGGTGTGGCTGCCCTTGATGCGCGGCACGTTGACGAAACCGGCCGAGCAGCCGATCAGCGCGCCTCCCGGGAAGGCGAGCTTGGGCACCGACTGCCAGCCACCTTCGTTGATCGCACGGGCGCCGTAAGACACGCGGCGACCGCCCTCGAGAATCTCGCGGATCGCCGGATGCTGCTTCCAGCGCTGGAACTCCTCGTAAGGGTAGACGTAGGGATTCGCGTAATCGAGCGCGGTGACGAAGCCCAGGGCGACCTGGTTGTTCGCCTGATGGTACAGGAACCCGCCGCCCCAGGTGTTGCTTTCCGAAAGCGGCCAGCCCTGCGTGTGGATGACGCGGCCCGGCACGTGCTTGTCGGGATCGATATCCCATAATTCCTTGATGCCGATGCCATAAACCTGTGGCTGGCAATCGCGCTCGAGGTCGTACTTAGACTTGAGCTGCTTTGTGAGGTGTCCGCGCGCACCCTCTGCAAACAGGGTATATTTTGCGAGCAGTTCCATGCCAGGCTGGTAGTCCGGCTTGTGGCTGCCATCCTTGGCAACGCCCATGTCACCGGTGGCGACGCCGCGCACCGCGCCCTTGTCATCGTAAAGAATTTCTGCGGCAGGGAAGCCCGGGAAGATCTCCACGCCCAGTTCGGTGGCCTGTTCGGCGAGCCAGCGGCAGAGGTTGCCGAGGCTGCCGGTGTAGTTGCCGTGGTTCGAGAGGAACGGCGGCATCATCAGGTGCGGCAGGGCCGTCTTGCCGCCGCGCGTGAGCACCCAGTGCCAGTTGTCGGTTACAGGCGTTTCCGCCATCGGGCAGCCCTGCTCGCGCCATTCGGGCAGCAGTTCGTCGAGCGACTTGGGATCGACCACCGCGCCCGAGAGGATATGGGCGCCGATTTCCGAGCCTTTTTCGAGGATACAGACCGATATCTCGGAATTGACCTGCTTGAGGCGGATCGCCGCTGCAAGGCCCGCTGGCCCGCCGCCGACAATCACGACGTCATACGGCATCGACTCCCGTTCGCTCATTCTCTCTCGCTCCGACCCCAGATCGGGCACGCTGTGCCCCGAATTCCAAGTGATTGCCTTGAAAGCTGCGACAAGCAAGGTCAAGACCGCTTGGCAATGGGACAGCTAGACACAAATGACAGGTCGTTGGGCCACTCGCTGGGCGGAGCCCTCGAAGCCGCGCTGGCCTGGTGGGCCGGGGCCGGGGTCGACGTGGCCTTTGTCGACGAACCGCAGGACTGGCTCGCAGCCGAGTCCACTGCCCCGGCCGGCAGGGCGGCTCCGGTCTTGCCGCCCATGGAGCAGAAGGTGCCGCGGATTTCCGCACAGCCGGCAGTACCTCTCCCCGTGGCTGAAGACCGCCGTGCATGGCCTCAGAAATTCGAGGATTTTGCGCTCTGGTGGCTGAGCGAACAGTCGCTCGCACCGCGCGGGGCGAAGCGCCTCGCACCGCATGGCCCGTCGCGCGCGCAGCTCATGGTGCTGGTGCCGATGCCTGCGGAGGACGACGGCGAGACCTTGCTCTCCGGCCGCACCGGCAAGCTCCTCGATGCAATGCTCGGCGCAATGGGGCTGGAACCGGCTGCGGTTTACCGCGCTTCAGCCCTGCCGGCGCGAGTCGCCCTACCCGATTGGGCAGGACTGGGGGCGGCGGGGCTCGGCGCCGTGCTGAAACTGCACGTCGCGCTGGCTGCGCCCAAGAAGCTGCTGGTGTTCGGACGAGGCGACATCTCGGCGCTATTGGGGCACGACTTGGCGCATAATGCTCACCATTTACGCGCACTTAACCATGAGAATGGCAGTGTTCCGGCAGGTTTCGAGTATGACCTTGAAACGCTGCTGGCAAAACCGGGCTGGAAAGCGGGGGTTTGGCAGCGCTGGTTGGATGGGGCAGCCGCCACGGCTGGTTCCGAATGACCTTGAACGCTGCCAGGCTGAAACGGGAAGAGATCCAAAGTGGTATGTTCTTGCGGGGCCAATCGTTCGTGAAAATGCGCAGGACCGCCTTGCTTGCCGTGGCCGCCATGCTTGCGATCAGCACCGCCGCGCCGGCGGCTGCCAACAGCGCGGCCGCCGAGTATTTCCGCTCTCGTGCCGACCGCACTTCAGTTCCCGCGCTGCTCACCCAGGAAGACCGCGCTTACTACAAGCAGATGTTCGGCGCGATCGAGCGCGAGGATTGGGCCACGGTGCAGACGCTGCTCACCCAGCGCACCGACGGTCCGCTTCATGCCGTGGCGCGCGCGCAATATTATCTCGCCGCAAGCTCCCCGCGCGCCGAACTTGCGCCGCTGACGCAGGTTATTTCTTCGGCGCCTGACATGCCGTGGGCGGAGCAACTTGGCCGCCTCGCGCTCAAGCGCGGCGCAACCGAACTTCCCGCCCTCCCCAGCGGACAGTCGATGGTTGCTCTGCCCGGCCTGCCCAAGCGCATCAAGCCGCGTCCCGTCGCCGATGGCACGATGCCCGACAGCATTGCGCTAGCCATCCAGGTCCGCATCAAGAATGACGATCCGCTGGGCGCGCGCGTGCTGCTCGACGGGATCGAGGCGAACCTCTCAGTCGAAGCGCGCGCCGAATGGCACCAGCGCGTGGGCTGGGCCTTCTATATCGAGAACGACGATACAAATGCCCGCAATGTCTCACTCGGCGCGCTGCAAGGCGCGAGCGGACCGTGGGTGGCCGAGGCGCTGTGGACCGCCGGTCTCGCCGCATGGCGCCTGGGTGATTGCCAAAACGCGGCGGCAAGTTTCGAGCAGGCTGCCGGCGTTGCACAGAACGACGAGTTGAATGCAGCTGCCAACTACTGGGCCGGACGTGCCTGGATGCGCTGCCGGGCCCCCGAAAAGGTTGCGACCGCGCTGCGCGGCGCCGCGCGCCTGCGAGATACCTTATATGGCATGATCGCGAGCGAAGCGCTCGGGATCAAGGAGACGAGCGTTGCATCAGCGCCGGACTTCACGCTCGATGATTGGCAGCAGCTGCGCCAGGTGAGCAATGTGCGCCTCGCGGTGGAGCTTGCCGAAATCGGCGAGGATGGCCTCGCCGACGAACTGCTGCGCCATCAGGCGCGAATCGGTGATCCTTCGCTCTATGCGCCGCTCTCGCGCCTCGCGCGCGATCTCGGCCTGCCCGCCACACAGCTGTGGATGGCCTACAATGCGCCGTCAGGCGCGCGGCCCGATGCGGCGGCACGCTTCCCCGCGCCGCGCTGGGTTCCGGCGACGGGCTGGAAGGTCGATCCGGCGCTGCTGTTTGCCCATTCGCTCCAGGAATCGAACTTCCGGACCGCGGTCGTCAGCCCCGCCGGTGCGCGCGGGCTGATGCAAGTCCTTCCCGGTACCGCGCGCGGCCTGACCCGTAACGAACCGGCCATGGTGGGCCGCGAGAAGCAGCTCGACCTGCCAGACGTCAACATGGCGTTCGGCCAGGGCTACCTTGTGCAACTGCGCGATTCGGGCGCGACGGGTGGACTCCTGCCCAAGGTCATCGCCGCATACAATGCCGGGCCGATGCCGATCGCGCGCTGGAACACCCAAATCCGTGACAACGGCGATCCGCTGCTCTGGATGGAATCCATACCCTATTGGGAAACGCGCGGTTACGTCTCGATCGTGATGCGCAATTACTGGATGTACGAGCGTCAAGCAGGCGGCCCGTCCGAAAGCCGCATCGGCCTTGCGCAGGGAATGTGGCCGAAGTTTCCGGGCCTAACCGGCGCGGAAAGCGTGAGGATGGCATCCCGTGGCGATTGATACTTCGCGCACCTTCAAGCCGATCAACATCGCGCTGCTGACCGTTTCGGACACGCGCGGGCCGGAGGATGACACTTCTGGCGATATCCTTGCCGAACGGATCAAGTCGGCCGGTCACCATCTCGCCGTCCGCGCCATCGAGAAGGACGATGCCGTGCGCATTGCCAGCCGGCTCAACAACTGGATCGACGACCGCAGCGTGGATGCGGTGGTGATCACCGGCGGCACAGGCCTCACCGGGCGTGACGTCACCCCCGAAGCGCTGGATCGCGTCAAGACGCGCGACATTCCGGGTTTTGGGGAATTGTTCCGCTGGCTGAGCTTCAAGACCATCGGCACCAGTACGATCCAATCGCGCGCCTGCGCGGTGGTAGCGCGAGGGACCTATATCTTCGCCCTCCCCGGCTCCAATGGGGCAGTGAAGGACGGTTGGGACGGGATCCTCGCCGAGCAGCTCGACAGCCGTAACCGACCCTGCAACTTCGTCGAACTGATGCCGCGCCTGCTCGAGAAGTAAGGCAAGAGAACG
>CAILIO010000148.1 GCA_903834285.1 uncultured Sphingomonadales bacterium
CCAACGGGCGCGCGGGGGACAGCCTCTACACCTCCTCGATCGTCGCGGTGAATGCCGATACCGGCCAGTACGCCTGGCATTATCAGGAGACCCCGGAAGATCGCTGGGACTTCGATTCCGACCAGCAGATCACCATTGCAAACGTCAATATCGGCGGCGAAAAGCGCCATGTCGCGATGCATGCGCCCAAGAACGGGCACGTCTATGTGCTCGACGTAAAGACCGGCAAGTTCATCTCGGGAACGCCGTGGGTGCCCGTCAACTGGGCAACGGGCCTAGATCCTGAGACCGGCCGCCCGATCATCAATCCCGATGCGCGCTATGAAAAGACCGGCAAGACTTTCGTCAGCCTCCCCGGCGCAGTCGGCGCGCACAGCTGGCAGCCTCAGAGCTACAGCCCCAAGACCGGCTACCTCTATATCCCGACCAACCTTGCCGCCTGGCCCTATGCGGCAGCGAAAGACTGGAAGCCGGGCACTGTTGGCTGGTCAATCGGGCTTGACGGCTATGCCGTGTCGATGCCCGCCGATCTCAAGGTGCAGGCCGGCGCCAAGGCGGCGACCACCGGCCAGCTGGTTGCCTGGGACGTCGCCAACAAGAAGGCCGCGTGGCGCATCAATCTGACCGGGCCCTCGAACGGCGGCGTGCTCTCGACCGCGGGCAATCTCGTGTTCCAGGGCACCTCGAGCGGCGACTTCGTCGCCTACACCGCCGACAAGGGCGAGAAGCTCTGGTCGTTCCCGGCACAGAGCGGCATCATCGCCGCGCCGATGACCTATGCCATCGGCGGTGAGCAGTATGTCGCCATCCTCGTCGGCTGGGGCGGTGTGTGGGACGTCGCCACTGGCGTCCTCGCGAACAAGGGCGGCGCCGGCCGCAACATCAGCCGCCTGCTGGTGTTCAAGCTGGGCGCATCGGGCCAGCTGCCCGCGCCGCCGCCGATGAATCAGATGGTGCTCGACCCCCCGCCGTTCACCGGCACGGTCGCGCAGGCGACCCACGGCGGACAACTTTATGGCCGCTATTGCGCCATGTGCCACGGCGACGCGGCCATCTCGGGCAACCTCAACCCTGATCTGCGCCATTCGGGCACGATCGGTTCGGCCGAAGCGCTGAAGGCGATCGTGCTCGGCGGCCAGCTCCATGAGCTGGGCATGGTCTCGTTCAAGGCGGCGCTGAAGCCAGCCGATGCCGAGGCCATCCGCATGTACATCATCAAGCGCGCCAACGAGGACAAGGCGCTGGCATCGCGCTGACTTGCGGATCTGACTGATGAGGGTGGGGGTTTCTTCGTGGCGACGAAGAGCCCCCACCTCACCCGCAGCACACCAAAGGCGCTATTTCGGCAGTAGCGGCGCGCGCTGGTAGGTCTTGATATCCTTTGACTCGATCGTCGCAGGGGTCTCCGCATGGCGGGCTTCGTGCGCGCGCTTCCACACGCCGAACATCCCCATGATGTGCGGCGGATCGCCGTGGATCTCGGTGAAGCCGCCGTTTAGCGACCGCGTGTCGAAATAGGCGGCGTTCACTTCGTCGGCATAGAGCTCGGTTGCAAGGGCATAGCCCATGTCGAGCCAGCGCTGGCGCTCGGCGGCGAAGTCGGAAACGAGATAGGCGATGTGGTGGAAGCCCTCCTCGCCGTCCTTGTACATATCCCGGTAGATCGAGGGCTTGTCGTCATGCTGCTCGATGAACTGGATCATCGTCTCGCCGAGATACCCGAAGGCATAGGACACGTCGGCCTCGACCGCGGTGCCGCGATACGTGAAGTCCTCGCAGCGGTGGTGGCGCGCCATGAAGAACGGCCCGGCACCGAATGCCTTTGCCCACCGTTCGGCAGCTGCGTCGATGCTCTTCACATAGTAGGCATACTGGAACAGCGGGTAGGACCGGGTCATAGGATTACTCCATGAAAAAGGCAGCGTGGGTGCCCCGCAGCGTGCGGGATACGTTCCAACCAATAGTCCTCAGGCCGGAACTGTCAGACTAGCCAAAATATGCATCACCGCCAGGCATTGTGGGAGCGCGCGCACCGCCCGCACCAGGAACAGCAAGGGTCAGATCTGCGCGGAAACGCGACCAACGGGCCGTCCCAGCCAACAATGACATAAACTATCAAAACGGCAGCTTCGCCTCGACCGTGCAGCAAAATTGACCGGGCTGCGAAGCGGATCCGAAACGGTCTCCGTTGATCTGACGTTACCTAACCAGCGCTGCGGCTCAGGCGGCCGAGCGGCGTACATTGAAGGTCCGGCTCGTTGCGTGCCCGCCGCACGGTGCTGGTTCAAACCATACGGTGCGTAAGCGGCCCCGGCCCGCCCAGCGCCGGGTCGGAAAAGGTCGGCCGGTCAGCCATGGCTTGCCCGGCCATGCGCAAGGTCTGGCCCGACGTGGTCAGCGTGCGGTCGTACCAGCCATGGCTCGCGGCGAGATCGAGCACCACGTCGCGCACTTCGCCCGCGCGCAGCGCAAGGTCTAGCGACGGGGTGCCGTAGGCGCTGTCCCTCACCGCGATCGCCAGCGGCGCGGCGCCGAGGTTCACCACACGCAGCACGGCACGCCCTATCCGGCCGCGCACCATGCTCGCCGAAAACAGGGTACCGCTGCCGCCTAGCCGGCGGTGGAAGCCATCGGGACCAACGACAAAGAGATCGCGCGCCGCCCCTGCGTCCGGCAGCGGATGCGCCAGCTCCGCCCCGGCGCCGACGGTGTAACGACAGGGCCCTTCCGCGAGGCGCGCAGTGTCGTAAACATGGAACACCGCAGCGCGGACCTTCGAGCGGTTGGCGAATACGAGGCTCGCTGCGCCGTCCTTTACCCGGATTGCGGCGTCGAGGTCATAGGGCGTCGCGCGGCGGCGGCGCAGGCCCTTTTCCTGTACCGGCGCGGCAACTGCGGCGGGCAGCGGCGGCGGGATTTCCTCCAGCTTGGCCGCCCGCTTGGAAAGGTCGGCAGTGACGGGCAGGCTGGCGATGAAGGAAACCGTGTCGGGCGACGCGAAATCGAAGCACGAGGTCAGGTCGCCGCAGACCGCGCGGCGCCACGCGCTGATGTTGGGCTCGCGCACCCCGAAGCGCGCCTCGATGAAGCGCAGCACGCTGGTGTGGTCGAACACTTCCGAGGCGACAAAGCCCCCCTTGCTCCAAGGCGAGACAACATAAAGCGGCACGCGCATGCCGAGGCCGTAAGGGCGGCCGAGATAGGCCGCGTCCTCGTCCGCCCTGCTGTGGGCGTGGTATTCATCGTCGGCGGGCACTGTGGTGGCGCCAAGCAGGCGGCTTCCGTCGCGCGCGGGCGGCGCGGGCGGCGGCACATGGTCGAACAGGCCGTCGTTTTCGTCGAAATTGACGAGCAAGACCGTGCGCGACCAGACATCGGGATTGGCGGTCAGCGCATCGAGCACTTGCGCGGTATAGTCCGCACCCTGCAGCGGGGTGGAGGCGCCTGGATGCTCTGACAGCGCGGCGGGCGCAACGACCCACGAAACCTCGGGTAGCTTGCCGTCCTTCACGTCCTGGCGCAAATCGGCGAGCGCGCGGGTTGCCACCGTGCGCCGCGCCAGCAGCGCCTCGGCCTCGGCGGCGGCAGGGCCGCTCGCCGCGCGGTAGCGGCGGAAGCCCACCAGCGGGTTGTCGGAGAAGTTGTCCGCCATGTCCTGATAGACCTGGAAGCCGATTCCCGCCGCCATCAGCCGTTCGGGATAAGTCGTCCAGAGATAGCCGCCATGCCCCGCCGGATCGGCACCGAGCGTGTCGTAATCGTTGTTGATCACAGGCCCATGACCGCGCGCGAGCGGATCGTGGGTGCCGGTCCAGATATAGAGCCGGTTAGGATTGGTGCACAGGTGCATCGCGCAATGGTAGGCGTCGCAGAGCGTGAACGCTTCGGCGAGTGCGTACTGGAACGGCAGGTCCTCGCGCGTGAAGTGCTGCATCGCATGGTTGCGCTTGGACCGCGGCCATGCGCCCATGCGGCCGTTGTCCCACGCGGCCTGACTGTCGGCGAAGCCATGCGGGGTGCCGAGCGGGCGATAGAGGCGAAAGTCTGACGTCGTATCGAGCCGGAACGGTGCGAGCAGCGCGGGCGCGGCACCGGGGAACTCGTTCGGCTGGACCAGTACGGTCCGGTCCGGTGCCTGCGGTAGCGGCGGCGCGGGAACAGCGAAACGGTCCCCGTACCCCCGCACGCCGCGCATCGTGCCGAAATAGTGATCGAACGAGCGGTTCTCCTGCGTCAGGATCACGACGTGGGCAACGTCCTGCAGCGTTCCGGTACGGCGATGGCCGGGGATGTCGAGCGCGCGGGCAATCGCGGGCATATAGGCCGCCGCCGTGCCGGCCCCGGCGGCCATGGCGCGGATGAAGCTGCGCCGGTCCTGAACCATCACCACGGGCCGATCCTCCTTCGCGTCATCGCATCGTCGCAAAGATGTGGCCTAGACCAATCATATGGCGAACAAGTGACGGGGAACATGGCAAACTACCGGAAATGCGCGATTGCCCTTTCGGCCATGTTCCTCGCGGCCGCGGCGCTGGGCGGCGCCGCCCCTGCCCCGCGCTGCAACCTTGCTGCGCCCGATGTGGCCGAGGCCGGACCGGCAGCTTGCATCCGCGCGTGGATGGACCGCAACTTGCGCGTAAACGATCTGGTCAGCGTGGGCACGCACAACAGCTACAAGCAGGCGATCCCCGACAAGGTCATGGTGCTGATCGCGGCAGCACGCCCCGATGCCGCGATCGAGCTCGACTATGCCCATCGCCCCTTGTCCGAGCAGCTCGACGCCGGCGCGCGGCAGATCGAGATCGACATCTACCATGACCCAGCAGGCGGGCGCTTCCTCGCGCCGGCGGCGTTCCGCGCAGCCGGCCTCACGCTCGATCCGGCGCGCCGCGCGGCGCTGGCCGAACCGGGCTTCAAGGTCATGCATATCCAGGATGCCGATGTGCTCAGTTCCTGCACCCGGCTCGCCGATTGCCTCGGCATTGTGCGGCGCTGGTCGCTGGCGCATCCGGACCATGCGCCGATCCTGCTTCTCTTCAACACCAAGAGCGATCCCTCACCCGTGCCCGGCGGCACCGCCGCGCTGCCGTTCGACACCGCCGCTTTCGATGCGCTAGACCGCACGGTGCGGGCGGTCTTCCCGCCGCAGGCACTGATCACGCCTGACGACGTGCGCGGGGCTCATTCCACCCTGCGTGAGGCAGTGCTCGCAGGGAACTGGCCGCGCCTTGGCGATGCGCGCGGCAAAGTGCTCTTCGCGCTCGACGAAGGGCCGGAAACCGTCGCGGCTTATCGCGGCGGACGGCGCACGCTCGAGGGGCGGGTATTCTTCGTCAATACCAACGAATCCGCGCCCGACGCTGCCTATCTCACGCTCAACGATCCCTTGGCCGAGGCCGCGCGGACCCGCCGAGCGGTGGCAGCGGGCTACATCGTGCGCACCCGCGCCGATGCCGGCACGCGCGAGGCGCGCAGCGGCAGTATCGTCCGGCGCGATGCTGCACTCGCGTCGGGCGCACAATACATCTCGACCGATTACCTATGGCCAGACAAGCGCATGCCCGGAGCCTACCGGGTGAACCTGCCGGCGGGCGCAGCAACGCTATGCAATCCGCTGCGGACCGGCGATCGCTGCCGGGGCCATGCGGTGGAGAACGCAGAACCATCGACCAATGGCGCCTATCTTTCGGCGGCCGAAACGCCCGATGGCCTTGCCCTTCTTCCGCCCCCGCCTGGCCCTGTAAGCCCGCGCCGCGTAGCGGACCGCGCCGTCTTTGCGCAGACCCGCCACCTCAAGGGCTCACCGCGCTGGCGCCTCGCTACGCAGGACGTCGAATCGGATGCCTTCACGCATTTTGCCTGCGCTCTCGGCATGCAGCTCACCGCGCAAAGCGCGCCGCTGACCGCGCGACTGCTCGACAAGGCGAGCACCGCGGGCGTGGTCGACCCGGTCAAAGCCTATTTCCGCGTGCCCCGGCCCTACCTCGGCCAGCGCGCGCCAATCTGCCAGGCACGCACGCGCCATCTGGCCGAGAACGGCGACTACCCGTCCGGCCATGCCGCAGGGGGCTGGATGGAAGCGCTCCTCCTGGCCGAACTCGTGCCCGACCGCGCGACCGAAATTCTCGCGCGCGGGCGCGCCTTCGGAGAAAGCCGCGCGGTCTGCGGCGCGCACAGCGCGAGCGCAGTCGAGGCCGGCTGGCTCGCTGGCGCGGCGACCACAGCGGCGCTCCACGGCTCAGCCGAATTTCGCGCCGACCTGGATGCGGCGCGCGCAGAACTGGTCCGGATCAGGGCCGACGCGCCCGCACCCGATTCAAAGGTTTGCACGGTGGAGCGCGCCGCACTCGCGCATGCAGCATACTAGTATTCACTTTATTGCTATTATTTTCAGTGTTTTACGAGATTTCAGCAGGCAAAAAATGGCGTCGAGACCTACGTTTTGTCGCATCTGCGAAGCAATGTCACAGAGCTGTCGCGACCAGATGCTTTAGCAAACTGGTTCATACCAATTTGGCTCAGGCCAACTTGTTCCGGGGGGTACACCATGACCGAACAGCTTTCCATGCCGGCCTCGCGCCATGCCTACAAGACCCTGCTGCTTGTCTCCGCCGCCGCGTTTTGCTTCGGCTACGCGCCCGAAGCCGCCTTCGCCCAGCAGGCGCCCGCCGGCGAGGATTCCTCCGCCGAAGCACCGATCGTCGTCAACGGCTACCTCCAGTCGCTGGTCACCGCGCGCGACATCAAGAAGCGCTCGGCGATCATTGTCGATGTGATCGTGGCCGAGGACATGGCCAAGTTCCCCGAACTCAACCTTGCCGAATCGCTGCAGCGCCTGCCCGGCGTTCAGATCACGCGCGAAGCCGGTGAAGGCCGCCGCATCTCGCTGCGCGGTCTCGGTTCGGACTTCGCGCGCGTCCAACTCAACGGCATGGAAGTGCTCGGCAACGTCGACTCGGCGCAGGACAGCCGCGGCCAGCGCAGCCGCGACCGCGCCTTCGATTTCAACATCTTCGCCTCGGAACTGTTCTCGCGTGTCGAGGTCGAAAAGTCCTTCCAGGCCGCGCAGAAGGAAGGCGGCATGGCCGGCACGGTCGGCCTCTTCACGGCAAAGCCGTTCGATTACGCGAACGGCTTCAAGGGCGCCGTCACGGCAAAGGGCGGCTCCAACCAGTACACCAAGGATGGCCAGTACCGCTTCGCCGCGCTGCTTAGCCAGAACTGGGACAACCGCTTCGGCATCACCATCTCGGCCGCCTACGGCCAGCGCAAGACGACCGAGCAGGGCCACAACACCTACAACTACACCCAGCCCAGCGCCGGTGACATGGCGAGCCTCGTCGCCAATGGCCTCGACATCTCGAAGCTGACCGCCGCGCAGCAGGCCAAGGTCCTCTCGGGCGACCTCTACTGGGCCGACGGCAACCGCATCTCCTCGTGGAACGGCGACCAGCAGCGGCTCGGTCTCACTGCGGCGATCCAGTGGCGCCCGGCCGACAACCTGCTGCTGACGCTCGACGGGCTCTATGGTCAGTTCACGGTCAAGCGCGACGAAATTCACCTCGCCACCCGCCCGATCGAAGGCCCGGGCTCGATCGCCATCGATGGACCCGCCGGCGGCCTCTGGCCCTCCTCGCTGTTCGGCAAGGCCTCGGTGATCAACGACATCCGCTGGGATGCCGACAACTACGTCACCCGCAGCGATACCAGCAACGTCACCTTCGGCAGCGAACATCGCCGCGAGTACACCAAGAACAAGTTCCGCCAGATTGCTCTCACCGGCAAGTGGGACGCCAGCGACAGACTCACCGTAGACGGGCACTTCGGCTACGAGAAGTCGACCTACGACACGCCCTACGATGACAAGTTCTACATGCGCGGCCGCGGCAACCTGATCGCCGACTATGGCACCGACGGGCGCTCGGCCTCGTTCTCCTATCCGAACACGAACTTCACCGACCCCAAGATCTGGGCGATGGATAACTTCTACTACCGCTCGTTCTACAATGTCTCGGAACTGACCGAGGGCACGCTGAACTTGCGCTACAAGTTCAACAAGGCGCTGACCCTGCGCGTGGGCGCGGCATTCCACAGCTTCTGGCAGGACGGCGCGAGCTACTTCTACGACGGCGGCGCCAACGGCACGACGGCCAAGACGCGCGGCACTTCGGTCGGCGACATCACCGACGTGTTCTCGAACAGCTTCGGTACATGGCTGATCGGCAATTACGACAAGGCCTTTGCGAAGTACAACGAGTATCACCGCCTCAAGCCCAACGTGAACGACGGTGCCGGCGGCACGCTGCAGGATATCGAGAACGTCTATACCACCAAGGAAGACACCTGGTCGGGCTATGCCCAGCTCGATTGGGACACCGAACTGTTTGGTGCGGGCTTCCGCGGCAACGTCGGCGTGCGCGGCTATCACACAAACACCCGCAGCCAGGGCTGGATCCAGGGCGACAGCTACGCCTACCTCGGCACGGCCGACGTCAAGGGTTCGTACTCTGGCGTTCTACCGGCGATGAACGCGGTGGTCGAGCTTTCGGAAAAGACGCTGCTGCGCTTTGCCGCCTCGCAGAACCTCAACCGCCCGACCCTGGATTCCATCGCCGCGCGCGGTTCGGCTTTCAAGAACGAGGACAACGGCGAGATTACCGCATCGCGTGGCAACCCCAACCTGAAGCCGTTCAAGGACACCACGCTGGACTTCTCGGTCGAGCACTACTTCGGCAAGGCAGGGCTGCTTTCGGCCAGCGTGTTCCACAAGTGGATCAAGAACTTCATCGGCGGGACGACGCTGACCAACATCCCCTTCAGCCAGACCGGCGTGCCGATCAGCTCGATCCCGGGGGCAACGCCGGACACGATTGTGAAAGAGTTCTCCTTCCCGACCAACGTGCCTGGCACCAAGGGCCTGACCGGCATCGAACTCGCGGCCCAGGCGGAATTCAGCTTCCTTCCCGCCCCGTTCGACAAGTTCGGCGCCTTGGCCAACTTCACTTACGTCGATGCCGACCAGGCGCTCACCGGCATCTCGGACGTGAGCTACAACGCCACGCTCTACTACGAGACCGACACCTGGGGCATGCGCGGCTCGCTCAGCCATCGCAACCGCTGGTACAGCGGCCGCAGCGATGACAAGATGAGCGCCGATACGCGTGGCTTCGAGGGTTCGACCTATGTCGACGCCTCGGCCTTCGTGAACATCACGTCCAAGGTGCAGTTCACGCTCAACGCGATCAACCTCACCAATGCCAAGGATACGCAGTTCTGGGGCCAGAACCGCTATCTCTACAACCAGAACCAAAGCGGCACGACCTACCTCGCGGGGGTGAGCTACAAGTTCTGACCTGACACGGCTGCGCCCCTCTTTTGTCATGGAGAGGGGCGCATTTGTGTCCTAACGCAGCGTTCCATGATCGTTTCCCACCGTCATCGCTTCATCTTTGCCGCCGTGCCCAAGACCGGCACCCATGCGGTGCGGCAGGCGTTGCGCGAACAGCTGGGCGAGGAGGATGTCGAGCAGGTCGGCCTGTTCGTGAACCGGCGCTTTCCCTGGGCCGAGCTTGCCGCCATCCAGCACGGCCATCTCGCGCTTGCCCAGGTCCGCCCCTTCCTGGGCGATGAGGCCTTCGCGCGCTATTTCAAGTTCGCCTTCGTGCGCAATCCGTTCGACCGGTTCGTGTCCTATTGCGCGTTCCTACTGCGCGGCAGCGACGACTTCCAGCGCCACCCGCGCGAGGTCATGCGCCATTTCCTGTTCCGCGCCCCACCCGAGGGGCACATCCTGTTTCGCCCGCAGGCGGCGCTGCTCACCGCCGAAGACGGCCGCAGCCTGCTCACCGACATGGTCGGCCGGGTCGAGGACATGCAAGGCTCCTATGATGCAATCTGCGCGCGGCTTGGCCTGCCCTCGCGCCCGCTCGACCGCGTCAACGCGACGCAGCACCGCGATTACCGCGATTACTACGACCGCATGCTCATCGATGGCGTCACCGCACGCTATGCGGTCGATCTCGACCTGTTCGGCTATGGCTTCGAGGCTGCGGCCTGACATGGCATCCGCCCCGCCCCGCCCCGCCGCGAACCCGCGCAAGACAACTTCAGTCCGCGCGCTCGGGCCGGTCGATGTGGCGGCGCTGCGAGCGGCTGCACTGGCCCTGCCAGAAGCCGTGTGGGACGCCGAAAACGCGCGCAAGCCCAACAAGTTCGACGTGCTGGGCCAGACGCGCCATATCGTGTTCCGCTTCATCGATAGCCCGCTCGATTGGCGCTCGTCCTACGATTGCCCGCTCTGGATGCAGTGGCGCGCGCTGCTCGAACCTGTTCTGCGCGAGGCTTCGCGCGGCTACGGGTATGCGGCGGGCGTGTTTCCTCGCGTCATGCTCGCGCGGCTTCCGGCAGGTGGGCTGATCCAGCCGCATGTCGATGCCAATCCGGCGGCGAAATGGCCACACAAAGTCCATGTCCCGCTCACCACCAACCCAGATGTCATCAGCTTCTTCGGCGGCACGGAGCATCATTTCCCGGTGGGCCGCGCGGTGGAGGTCGACAATCTCGGCCCGCACTGGGTGCGCAATGGCAGCGCGCAAGACCGCATCCACCTGATCTTCGAATACTACGATCCGGCGCAGCCCGATCCGGACTGGCTCGCACCCCTGCTCGCCGGACCTCCGGTGCGATGAACACCTCTGCCCCCCTGCCCGAGCGCGAAGCCATGTTGCAGCAGGCGCAGCACTTACGCGCGGCTGGCAAGGCGGGCGAGGCGCTGCGCGTGCTCGATGCGCTGGAGGCGCAGCACCCCTCCTTCAGCCGCCTGTTCCAGGAACGGGCGCAGTGCCACGTCGCGCTGCGCAACGCCCCCGCTGCCCTGGCCGCGCTCCAAGACGCGCTGCGGCTCAACCAGACGCTGCCCGCCGCCTGGGACATGCTCGCGCAATTGCTGCGGATGACCGGCGATACGACAGGCGCCGAGGCGGCGCAGCGCAATCTGGCGATACTTCGCCAGATGCCGGTCGAAATTGTC
>CAILIO010000149.1 GCA_903834285.1 uncultured Sphingomonadales bacterium
CCCCAACCCTAAACCCGCCCCTCGATAGCATCCCAGATCCTACCCGCCGTATCGGTCCCGTTGAACCGGTCGATTGCCACGATTACCGTCGGCGAAGTCACGTTGATCTCGGTCAGCCACTTGCCGCCGATCACGTCGATGCCCACGAAGATCAGCCCCAGCCGCTTCAGCTCCGGGCCCATTGCGGCGCAGATTTCCTGCTCTTCCGGGGTCAGTGCTGTCTTCTCGGCATAGCCACCGACCGCGAGGTTGGAGCGGAACTCGCCCTCGCCCGGCTTGCGGTTGATTGCGCCCGCGACTTCGCCGTCCACCAGCACGATGCGCTTGTCGCCCTCGGTCACTTCGGGAAGGAAGGCCTGCACCATGTGCGGCTCGGGCCAGGTCTGGTTGAACACCTCGATCAGCGCGCCGAGGTTCTCGCCCTCTTCCGAAACGCGGAAGATCGCCTTGCCGCCGTTGCCGTGGATCGGCTTGATCACGATGGCGCCGTGCCGCTTCTGGAACTCGCGGACCTCTTCGACAGAGCGCGTCACCAAAGTCGGCGGCATGAAGCGCCGGTAATCGAGCACCATGACCTTCTCGGGCGCATTGCGCACGCTGCGCGGGTTGTTAACCACCAGCGTCTCGGCCTCGATGCGCTCCAGCAGATGCGTCGCGGTGATATAGCCCATGTGGAACGGCGGATCCTGCCGCATCAGCACCACATCGATATCGCGCCCGAGGTCCAGCCGCCGCGCCTCGCCCGCCTGGTAGTGATCGCCCGCAACGTGCTGCACCGTCACCGGCACTGCTCGCGCCGTCAGCCGGTCGTTCTCGTCGAGCGAGAGCGCGCCGACGTCATAGTGGAAAACCTCATGCCCCCGCGACTGCGCCGCCAGCATCAGCGCGAACGAGCTGTCGCCGTTGATATTGATCGAATGCAGCGGGTCCATCTGGACGGCAACGCGAAGGGTCATGCGGATCGTTCCTGCCAATAGGCAGCGCTCACGGCTGCCAGACGTTGGCCATGTGGCGCGGCCAGTGGCCCGGCGCAAGGAGGATAACGTCGATCCGCACATCGTCGTCCGGCTTCGCAAAGCGCGGCACCAAAGCCTCTGCCGCCCGTGCTACGCGCCGCAGCCGCCTGGCATCGATCGCCTCGTCGAGCGCCGCCCGGCTGGCGCGCCACTTCACCTCGACAAACGCCACCGTGCGCCCCTTGCGCGCCACGAGATCGACCTCACCCGCCCCGATCCGCTGCCGCTTTGCCAGAATGCGCCAGCCGCAAAGCCACAAGTACCAAGCCGCCAGGTTCTCCCCGCGCCGCCCCCGCCGCTCGGCCTCCTGCCGGCTCACTCCTTCAGTTCCCCCTTGAGCTCCAACGCCCTTGCATAGAGCGCCTTGCGGTCAAGGCCGTGCGCCTTGGCCACTTGCGCCGCCGCCTTGGAAACCGGCAGCTCGGCCAAAGCCGCCAGCAGCTCGGCATCCACATCCGCCTCCCCCGGCTTCTCCGGCGCGCCCGGCGGCCCCGCCAGCAGCACGATCTCGCCTCTGGGCGGATGTGCGGTGTAGTGCGCGGCCAGTTCTTGGGCCGTGCCCGTCCGGCATTCTTCGTGGAGCTTGGTCAGTTCGCGCGCCACGGCGATCTCGCGCCCGGGCAGCACCCGCACCATCGCCTCAAGCGAAGCGACCAGCCGCGGTCCGGTCTCATAGAACACCAGGGTCGCCGGCACCGCCGCCAGTTCGGTCAGCACATCTCCCCGCGCCTTGTCCTTGCTCGGCAGGAAGCCTGCGAACAGGAACCGGTCGGTCGGCAGCCCCGCTAGCGTGAGCGCCGCAACCAGTGCGCTCGCGCCCGGGATCGTCGTCACCGCAATGCCCCGCGCGCGCGCCTCGCGCACCAGCCGGTAGCCTGGATCGGAAATCAGCGGCGTCCCCGCATCCGAAACCAGCGCCACTGCCCCGCGCGTCATCTCCCCCAGCAAGGCCTCGCGCGCGGCGTCGCTCGCATGATCGTCATAGCGCCTGAGCGGCCGCTTGATGCCGAGGTGATGGAGGAGCCCCCCCGTCACCCGCGTATCCTCGCAAGCCACCACGGCGCAGCCCGAAAGTGTCTCGATTGCGCGCCGACTGACGTCACCGAGATTGCCAATCGGGGTCGCGACTATATAGAGACCGGGTTCAAGTAAGGGCGTAGTCATACGCAGACCAATGGACCGGCTACCAGGGAGCGGCAAGCCAATGATGATCGGAAGCGGACGGGCAGCAGGCGGAAACCTGCGGCACTGGGTCGTGTGCGGGGCGCTGGCACTGCTCGCCGGCTGCACCGTGATTCCCAAGCCCGCCGCGCCGCCCCCGCCGCCCAAGCCGGTCGAAGTGACGCCCGATGCCAATGTCCTGCCGACCGACGCCGATCGTCACCGCGTCGCGCTGCTCGTGCCGATGAGCGGCCCGAACGCGCCCATCGGGACGGCGATCGCCAACGCCACCACAATGGCGCTGCTCGATACCAATGCGCAGAACATCCGCATCACGACATACGACACCGCACTCGGCGCCGGGCTTGCCGCCAACAAGGCAATCCTCGATGGCAACCGCCTGATCCTGGGGCCCCTGCTCGCCGATGAGGTGGTCGCCGTCGCCAGCGTCGCGCGGCCCGCCAAGGTGCCGATGATCACCTATTCCAACGATGCGACCGTCGCGGACCGCGATGTCTTCGTGCTCGGCCAGGTACCTGCGCAGGCGATCGCGCGCGTGGTTGGCTTCGCGCAGGACAAGGGCATCAAGACGATCGGCGCGATCATCCCGACCGGCGCCTATGGCCAGCGGGTCTCATCCGCGCTCATGGTCGCAGCCCGCGCGCGCGGGCTCACCGTGACCGCGGTCGAAAGCTACGATCGCTCCAACACTTCGGTCTCGAGCGCGGTGCGCCGCGTGCTTGCCAAAGCCCCGGTCGATGCCTTGCTGATCGGCGACAGCGGCCGCATCGCGTTGATGGCCGCGCCCGCTGCCAACGGCACGCAGCTGATCGGCACCGAGCTGTGGAACGGCGATGCCTCGATCGCCAAGAGCCCCGCAATGCGCGGCGCGTGGTTCGCCGCGGTTTCGGACAAGCGCTTCGGCCAGTTCGAGCAGTCCTACCGCACTCGCTTTGGCGTCGCTCCCTCGCGCCTTGGCACATTGGGCTACGATTCGGTGCTGCTCACGCTCAACGTCGCACGCGGGTGGAAGCCGGGCACCCTGTTCCCGACCGCCAAGCTCTACGCCAGCGACGGATTCATCGGGCTCGACGGCGTGTTCCGTTTCCAGCCGAACGGCGTCGCCGAACGCGCGATGGAAGTGCGCGAGGTGGGGGCCGGCACGTTCGTGACCGCGAGCCCGGCGCCGGCGAAGTTCGCTCCCTGAGCTCCCACCTTCCTTTCTTGCCCCTCCCCCGCTCGGGGGAGGCTGGGTAGGGGCGCGCTATGCGTGCATGATAGGCCCGATACCCCTCCCCACTGGGAGGGCTTCAATACCCCACACCCCGGTGGATAATGCCGGATAAGCACATGCCCCCCATTGCCCGCAGATTCCAGCGTGTTCTATAGCCGTTCCCATGGCCGACGACCTGTTTGAAAAGCTGCCCCAGCGCAGCAGCGAGGAAAGCTACGACGGCAGCGCCATCGAGGTGCTGGAAGGGCTCGAACCCGTCCGCCGCCGCCCCGGCATGTATATCGGGGGGATCGACGAGCGCGCGCTCCACCACCTCGCCGCCGAAGTGCTCGACAACTCCATGGACGAGGCCGTTGCCGGCCACGCCAACCGCATCGAAGTCACGCTCGAGGAAGGCCCCGCCGGCACTGCGGGCAAGATCACGATCACCGACAACGGCCGCGGCATGCCAGTCGACGAGCACCCGAAGTACCCGGGCAAGTCGGCGCTCGAAGTGATCCTCACCATGCTCCATTCGGGCGGCAAGTTCTCCGGCAAGGCCTATGCGACCTCAGGCGGCCTTCACGGCGTCGGCATCTCTGTAGTCAACGCGCTGTCGGTGCTCACCCGCATCGAAGTGGCACGGGGAAAGGAGCTCTACGCGCAGGAATTCTCGCGCGGCCTGCCCACCACTGGCCTCCAGCGCATCGGCGCCGCCCCCAACCGGCGCGGCACTTCTGTCACTTTCATCCCCGATGGCGAAATCTTTGGTGCCGACGCGCGTTTCAAGCCCGCGCGCCTGTTTCGCCTCGTCCGCTCCAAGGCCTATCTCTTCGCAGGGGTAGAGATTCGCTGGAAGTGCGCGCCTGCACTGATCGCGGGGACGGACATTCCGGCCGAAGCCGTGTTCCAGTTCCCCGGCGGCCTTGCCGATCACCTCGCCGAACAAGTCGCGGGCCGCGAATGCGTGACCACGGTGCCCTTCACCGGCAGCCAGGACTTCCCCGCCGGCCCCAATGGCGAGGAAATGGGCCGCGCCGAATGGGCGATCGCCTGGCCCTTGTGGTCCGACGGGTCCTACTCCTGGTACTGCAATACCATCCCCACCCCCGATGGCGGCACGCACGAGGCGGGCCTGCGCGCCGCGCTCACCAAGGGCATCCGCGCGTTCGGCGAACTTGTCGGTCAGAAGAAGGCCAAGGACATCGCGCCCGAGGATATGCTGACGGGCAGCGAGATCATGCTCTCGCTGTTCATCCGCGATCCCCAGTTCCAGAGCCAGACCAAGGACCGCCTGACCAGCCCCGAAGCCGCGCGCATGGTCGAGAGCGCAATGCGCGACCATTTCGACCACTTCCTCACCGACAACATGGAGCGCGGCAAGGCGCTGCTCGGTTCGGTCATGGAGCGCATGGACGAGCGCCTGCGCCGCAAGGCGGAGCGCGAGGTCAAGCGCAAGACCGCGACCAACGCGCGCAAGCTGCGCCTCCCCGGCAAGCTCACCGATTGCAGCGGCGAAGGCAGCGGCGAAACCGAGCTGTTCATCGTCGAGGGCGATTCGGCCGGCGGCAGCGCCAAGCACGCGCGCGACCGCAAGACGCAGGCGATCCTGCCCATCCGCGGCAAGATCCTCAACGTCGCCAGCGCCAGCGCCGACAAGATCCGCGCCAATGCCGAAATCGCCGATCTCGCGCTCGCCTTGGGCTGCGGCATGCGCAAGGACTGCAACGCCGACGCGCTGCGCTACGACCGCGTGATCATCATGACCGACGCCGATGTCGACGGCGCGCATATCGCCACTTTGCTGATGACGTTCTTCTTCCAGGAAATGCCCGAGATCGTCCGCCGCGGGCACCTCTACCTCGCTCAGCCCCCGCTCTACCGCCTCACCAACGGCGCCACTTCGGTCTACGCCAAGGACGACGCGCACCGCGCCGAGCTCGAGGCCACGAAGTTCAAGGGCAAGAAAGTCGAGGTCGGCCGCTTCAAGGGCCTCGGCGAGATGAACCCGCAGCAGCTGCGCGAAACGACGATGAGCCCCGCCAGCCGCAGCCTGATCCGCATCACCCTGCCCCCCGAATATGAAGGCCGCGCGGCCGTCAAAGACCTCGTCGACCGCCTTATGGGCCGCGACCCCGCCCAGCGGTTCATGTTCATCCAGAACAGGGCTGGCGAGCTTGATCCGGAGCTGATCGACGCATGACCCATCCCACCACCTACGCCCTCGGCAGCTTCACCGTCAACCGCATGGGCTATGGCGCGATGCAGCTTGCCGGCCCCGGCGTGTTCGGCAGCCCGCGCGATCCGGCGGAGTGCATCGCCGTCCTGCGCGAAGCCGTGGTAAGCGGCGTAAACCACATCGACACCAGCGATTTCTATGGCCCCGAAGTCACCAACAAGCTGATCCGCGAAGCGCTCGCGCCCTATCCGGACGGCCTTGTCCTCGTCACCAAAGTCGGCGCGCGCCGGGGCCCCGATGCCTCGTGGATCATGACGCCGGAACCCGCCGCCCTCGTCGAGCAGGTCCACGGCAACTTGCGCAATCTCGGCGTTGAGGCGCTCGATCTCGTCAACTTGCGCATTGGCCACCCCTTCGGCCCCGACGAGACGTGCCTTGCCGAGCGCTTCGGCGCGCTGCGCGACCTTCAGCAACAGGGCAAGATCCGCCACATCGGCCTCAGCAACGTCACCCCTACGCAAATCGCCGAGGCACGCGCCATCGGCGAAGTCGCCTGCGTGCAGAACGCCTACAACCTCGTCCAGCGCACCGACGATGCGCTGATCGACGCGCTCGCAGCGGATGGCATTCCCTATGTCCCGTTCTTCCCGCTCGGCGGCTTTTCGCCGCTGCAGTCGGCCGCGCTCGATGCCCTCGCGGCCCGCCTCGGCGCCAGCGCTATGCAGATCGCGCTGGCCTGGCTGCTCCACCGCGCGCCCAATATCCTGCTGATCCCGGGCACGTCCTCGCGCGCGCACTTGCGCGAAAATCTGGCCGCCCCCCGCATCGCGCTCTCGGCAGAGGACATGGCTGCGCTCGATGCCATCGGCGCGCCCGCGGCCTGAGGCCTTCAGCCGATTTTAACCGCGCCCTGCGGGTTTCACCCTAGCCGTCGCCAAACGCCCTTGCAGGCTCCTCGCGTCTAGAACGAGCCCGACACCCGCCCGCAGTCCCGCGCGGCGGCAGCTACGGGCTCAATCGGCATGGAATATCTCAGAAACGCTCCGATCGGACGCAAGCTCGCGCTCATGTTCGCGGTGCTTTCGCTGGTCGTCGTCGCCGCGATCGGCACCATGGTCTGGCGCATGACCGCGATGCGTACATCGGAAGTCGAAATCGCGACCGAGCATGTTCCCCAGGCGCTTTCGGCCGACAAGGTCAACATCGCCATGGCCGAATTCGAAAACGCCCTGCGCGCGCATCTCCTCGCCGCCGACGACTACGAGCGCGCGGATGCCGAGGCGGCGATCGCCAAGAACCAGAAGATCATCAGCGGCGAAACCGCCGCGTTCGAGGCGACCGACCTAGACGGCAAGGAAAAGGCCTACCTCAAGGCCTTCAAGGCGGGCTGGGCGCAGATGAGCCAGGACACCTCGCAGATCATCCAGCTCTCTTCTGAAAGCCGAACCGCCGAAGCGCTGGCCCGGCTTGCCACGTCGTCCGAGCCGGTCGCGGCCACCAGCAAGGCGCTTGCCGATCTGGCCGAATACCAGAAGCACCACATCGATAGCGCCGTCGCCGCGTCCAGCACCGCTTTCCAGCTCGCGCTGTGGACCGGGATCATTGGCGCACTCGTGCTGCTCGGCGCGCTTGGCAGCATCTACCTGATGATGGTTCGCCTTGTCGCCCGACCAGTGGGCCAGATCACCCATGCGATCCAGGACCTTGCCGAAGGCCGTCTCGATGGCACGCTGCAAGTGAGCGATACGCAGGACGAAGTCGGCGCGCTGGGCCGGGCGATGCGCGGTCTGCAGGACCAGCTCGCCCGCGCGGAGAAGAGCAAGGCCGAACAGGTCGAGCTCATCGTCAGCACGTTGGGCACCGCGCTCGCGAAGTTCAAGGAAGGCGATCTCGGCGCACGCGTCACCGCGGCGCTCGAAGGTCCTTTCGCTCGCCTCAAAACCGATTTCAACGCCATGGCGAGCGAACTCGAGCAAGTCATCGGTTCAGTCGCCAGCACCTCCAGCAGCGTCCAGACCGGCTCGACCGAGATCCGCGCCGCGTCGGACGACCTTGCCGGCCGCACCGAACAGCAGGCCGCCAGCCTCGAATCCGCCGCCAACGCGATGCGCGAAGTCACCGCCAAGGTCGAGCAGAGCGCGCACAATGCCGGGGCCGTGCGCGAAACGATCGTGCGCGCCACTGATCGCGCCAATGCCGGCGGCGATGTCGTCAAGCGCGCAGTCGGCGCGATGGACTCGATCGTCGACAGCTCGAAGCAGATCACCCAGATCATCGACCTCATCGACGGCATCGCCTTCCAGACCAACCTCCTCGCGCTGAATGCCGGGGTCGAGGCCGCCCGCGCCGGCGAGGCAGGCCGCGGCTTCGCGGTTGTCGCCAACGAAGTGCGCGCGCTGGCCCAGCGCTCCGCCGAAGCCGCGCGCGACATCAAGGGCCTCATCAGCGGGAGCGCCCAGCATGTTGAACTGGGAGTCCATCTCGTCGGCGAAACCGGCGAGGCGCTCGATGCGATCATCACCCAGGTTGCCGAAATCGGCACGCTGGTCGAAGGTATCGCCACGGCTGCCGTCGATCAGGCCGCGAGCATTTCCAAGGTCAACGTGACCATGGGCGAGCTTGACCGGATGACCCAGCAGAACGCCGCGATGGTCGAGGAAAGCGCCGCCGCCTCGCGCAATCTCTCAGGCCAGGCGGCCAATCTCGCCAATCTCGTCGCGCGCTTCCGGGGTACGGGGATCGCGGCTTCTGCCGCCGCGTTCACCGCCCCGCCGCCGCCGCGCCATGCGCCGCCGGTTCCTGCCACGCGCGCGATCGCAGCCGCCGCGCCTGCTCCGTTCCATGGCAATCTCGCGCTCGAACTCGATGAGGACAACTGGTCGGAGTTCTGAGCCCCAGGGCCCAGGCCTTGTGCAATAGGGCGGGCCCCGGTCGGTCAGGCTTCAGTCCTGGCCGGCCGCCCCATCATCGCGCTTCGGCGCCTTGAAATCAAAGCGTATGCGCACCCAGGTGCCGACCTGCGCCTTGCCGTCCACCCGCGGCGGCCGCACGAGGAATTGCCACGCTGCCTGCCGCAAGGCGCGCGCAAGGCCTGATCCGCGCGGACTTTCGTCCACTTCGCGGCAATCCTCGACATGGAACCGTTCGACCGTGCGGCAGATGATCATCGCCCAGTCACCGACCCCGCCACCCCGCGCCGCGCCCATATAGGGCGAAAGCTCGGCGTGGGTCGGTTCGCGGTACCATTCCGCGTTGTAGACCCGCGCGCCGCCCGGACCGTCGCCGGTTCCTTCGGCATTGCCGCCCCCGCCCGCAGACGCTCCGGTCGAACCGCCGCCGCCGGCCGGCTTGATCCGGCTTATATCGGCCTTGGCAAGGTCCTCGCGGCTCAGTTTGATGAAGCCCGGCGGCCATTCGACCTGGTTCTTGCTCGGGATCTCGACGCGCGGGGGCAGCTTGGGCGGCGGCGTGGTCACCGTCTGTACGTGCTGCTGCTTCTCGTCCTGTTTGGGCGCGGCTTTCTGCTTTTCCTTCTCGGCGGAGGGCGGGGCAATGTTGATTGCCACCAGCTGGCCGCCCGGCTCGCCGCCACCGCCGTTCACGCCGCTCATGATGATGAGCACGAAGACGAGGAATACCCCGACCAGCACCGCAAGTACGAACGACACGGCCCGGTCGCGGCGCGACGGAGCGTAGCGCGCGGCGCTGGCGGCGGAAGCGGATGCCATGGCGCTTCGCCTACACGCGCCGGGCATGGGCGGCAACGGGGGCCCCTGTAACAGAGTGTCGCTTTCCCGTGCGCCGCTGCCGGTTCACCCCACTTGCCAGCCC
>CAILIO010000150.1 GCA_903834285.1 uncultured Sphingomonadales bacterium
ACGGATTGCGCTAGCAGATTTTTCCTGGCCTTTGCATCTCCGCACGACCGCTTTTGCGCATGTTATGATTTAGGTCGTTCAAATTCATTGAATTCTGTCGTTGGCACCTAGCTCTTCACACCCGCTTCTCCCCCCGCCGCGCAATCGCGCTCAACCCCTTGGTCAGCTGCACCAGTCCATTCAGCCGCGCTTCCGGTGTCCCCCAGGCGCGGTTGATCACCAGCTTGTTATCCGGCCGCAGTTTGGCGGTGCCGGCCAAGCGCTCGATATAGGCGAAGAGGCCGGCGGGTTCGGGGAAGCTGTCGTTGTGGAACGAGACGAGCGTGCCCTTGGCGCCGACGTCGATCTTGGCGATGTGGGCGGCGATGGCCTGGCGTTTGATCTCGATGAGCTTGAGGAGGTTCTGCGTCGGGCCGGGGAGGGGGCCGAAGCGGTCGATCATTTCGGCGGCGAGGGCTTCGACCGCGTCGGCGCCTTCGGCGTCGTTCATGCGGCGGTAGAGCGCCATGCGCACGGCGAGATCGGGGACGTAGTCCTCCGGGATCATGATCGGCGCATCAACGGTGATCTGCGGGCTCAGCGCGCTGCGCTCGCGCGCGAGGCCGATTTCGCCGGCCTTGGCGGCGAGGATCGCGTCTTCGAGCATGGACTGGTAGAGTTCGAAGCCGACTTCGCGGACGTGGCCGGACTGTTCATCGCCGAGGAGGTTGCCCGCGCCGCGGATGTCGAGATCGTGGCTGGCAAGCTGGAAGCCTGCGCCGAGGCTGTCGAGATCGCTCAGCACCTTGAGGCGCTTTTCGGCGACTTCGCTGAGGGCCTGGTTTTCCGGGAACGTCAGGTAGGCATAGGCACGCAGCTTGCCGCGCCCGACGCGGCCGCGCAGCTGGTAGAGCTGGGCGAGGCCGAAGCGGTCGGCGCGGTGGAGCACGATGGTGTTGGCGCTGGGGATATCGAGGCCGCTCTCGACGATGGTGGTGGAGAGCAGGACTTCGTAGCGCTTTTCATAGAACGCGCCCATGCGGTCTTCGACTTCGGTCGGGCTCATCTGGCCGTGTGCGGAGACGGCGCGGATTTCGGGTACGTTGAGGCGGAGCCACTCCTCCAGCTCGGGCATATCGGCGATGCGGGGGACGACGATGAACGACTGACCGCCGCGCTGGTGCTCGCGCATCAGCGCCTCGCGCATGGTGACGTCGTCCCACGGCATGACGTAGGTGCGCACGGCAAGGCGGTCGACCGGCGGGGTCTGGATGGTGGAGAGTTCGCGCAGGCCCGACATCGCCATCTGCAAGGTGCGCGGGATGGGGGTAGCGGTGAGGGTGAGGACGTGGACGTCGGCCTTGAGCTCCTTGAGGCGCTCCTTGTGGGTGACGCCGAAGCGCTGCTCCTCATCGACGATGACGAGGCCGATGCGCTTGAATTCCAGGGCTTTGGACAGGAGCGCGTGGGTGCCGATGACGACATCGACGGTGCCGTTCGCGAGGCCTTCCTTGGTGGCGGCGGCTTCCTTGGCGGGCACGAGGCGCGAGAGGCGGCCGACATTGAGCGGGAAGCCGGCGAAGCGCTCGGCAAAGGCGGTGTAGTGCTGGCGCGCGAGGAGCGTGGTGGGGGCGATCACCGCGACTTGTTTGCCGGCCATGGCGGCAACGAAGGCGGCGCGCAGGGCAACCTCGGTCTTGCCGAAGCCGACATCGCCGCAGACGAGGCGGTCCATCGGCTTGCCCGAGGCGAGATCGCCGAGCACGTCCTCGATGGCGCGTTCCTGATCGTCGGTCTCGGCCCAGGGGAAGCGGTCGACGAAGGGGCCGTAACTGGCGGGATCGGGGGCGATGACCTCGGCCTCGCGCAGGGCGCGCAGGGCTGCCGTCTGCATGAGCTGGCCGGCGATTTCTAGGATGCGCTCGCGCATCTTGGCCTTGCGGCGCTGCCAGGCTTCGCCGCCGAGGCGGTCGAGCTGCGCGCCGTCAGTCTCGCTGCCGTAGCGCGAGAGGACGTCGAGGTTTTCGACCGGAATGTAGAGCTTGTCGCCGCCTGCATATTCGAGCTGGACGCAGTCGTGCGGGCTATCGCCGACCGCGACCGGCACGAGGCCGATGTAGCGGCCGATGCCGTGCTCCATGTGGACGACAAGATCGCCCGTGCCGAGCGCGGCGAGTTCGGCGAGGAAGGCGTCGGCATCCTTGCGCTTGCGCTTGGGGCGCACGAGCCGGTCGCCGAGGATGTCCTGCTCGGTGAGGACTTCGACATCGCCGCTGGAGAAACCCTGTTCGAGGGGCAGGACGACGGCGGCAGGCCGTCCGTTGGCGGCGGCGCCCAAGGCTTCCTGCCAGGTTTCGGCAAGGGTGGGTGCGGACTTGCCCGCGTCGCCCAGCAGCGAGGCGAGGCGGGCGCGCGAGCCGGCGGTATAGGCGGCCACGATCGCCTTGCGGCCGCGCGTGGCGAGCGCAGCGAGGTGCTTGGCGGCGGCTTCATAGATATTGGCGCCCGAGGCGCGTTCGGGCGCAAAATCGCGCGGGGGACCGAAGCCGAAATCGAGGACGCGCGGGCCCTCCGGCTCGGCGAACTGGCTCATGCGGTGGATGGGCCAGCCGATCGCGGCGCGGTCGAACTCGTCGCGCGCGAGGTAGAGCGCGGTTTCGGCGAGCGGGCGGTAGGTGGTCGCGCCGGCACGGGCAGAGCTTTCGGCGCGGGCCTGGCGGTAGTCGGCGATATCGGACAGGCGCTCCTCGGCGGCCTTGGCGGCGGCGGCATCGAGGAGGATGAGATCGCCTTCGCCGAAGTGATCGAACAAGGTGACGAGGCGGTCTTCGAGAAGCGGGAGCCAGTGCTCCATGCCGGCAAGGCGGCGGCCGTCCGTCACCGCCTGGTAAAGGGGATCGCCGGTGGCATTGGCGCCGAACTGCTCGCGGTAGCGCGTGCGGAAGCGGCGGATCGAGTCCTCGTCGAGCAGGGCCTCGCTCGCGGGAAGGAGCAAGTGCGAGGTGACGGGCTGGACCGAGCGCTGGGTGGCCGGATCGAACAGGCGCATCGTCTCGATCTCGTCGCCGAAGAAATCGAGGCGCAGGCCATGGCCGAGGCCGCTGGGGTAGAGATCGAAGACCGAGCCGCGCACGGCGTATTCGCCGGAGTCCACCACGGTATCGACGCGGCTGTATCCCTGACGCTGGACGAGCGCGATCAGCGCTTCGCGGGCGATCTCCTGGCCCACCCGCAGCGCGCGGACCGATTCGCGCACCCGGAACGGGGTGAGCGTGCGCTGGAGGACAGCGTTGATGGTGGTGACGAGGAGCTGCGGGCCTGCGAGCGGCTGCTGCAGCGCGTGGAGCGCGGCGAGGCGGCGCGCACTGACCGACATCGCAGGGGATGCGCGGTCGAAGGGAAGGCAATCCCACGCGGGGTATTCGGCAACATCGAGCTCTGGCGCGAAGAAGGCGGCGCTTTGCGTGACGGCGCGCATGGCGGCATCGTCGGCGGCTATGAAGATCGTGCGCTTGGGGTTTTTGCCGGTGGCGGCGGATCGGGCGAGATCGGCGAGGACCAGCGGCTGCGCCCCGCGCGCCACGGAAGCAAGCGTGAGCGGCGTGGTGGCCGAGAGAATGCGGGACGGATCGGGCATGGCAGCGTTGGCGTTCAGCGCGGGATATCGACGTAGTCGAGGCGGCACATGGCGTCCATTTCAGGTCCGGCGAACGCTTCGGGTACGCTCTGGGTGCCAAGCGCCCAGGCCATGATATCGACGTCGTCTTCCTCAAGCAGCCGCTCGAACCAATCGCGCGCGGCTTCATCCCAGCCTGCGTGGCGGACATCGAAGAAGCAGCCGATCATGTAGTCCGCCTCCCGCGTGCCGCGGTGCCATGCGCGGAACTTCATCCGCGCGAGACGGTGGGCGGTGGCAGAGTCGGGTTCAGTCATGCTGGCGCCGATACGCCTTGTGGGGCGGGAGGGGCAAGCGCGTTGCACCCCGGGGCGAGGATGGCCTAAGCGTACGCCGATATGCGTCCCGATCTGCTCAATCCATTGTTTGCCGAGACCGAAGGCCTGAAGGGGGTGGGGCCCGGGCTCGCGCGGCCGCTGGGCAAGCTCGGCCTGACGCGGGTGCGCGATCTCGCCTATCATTTGCCGGACCGGTTCGTGGCGCGGCGGGCGGTGGCCAATCTCGATGAGGCGGCGGTCGGCGAGCAGATCGTGGTGGCGCTGACGGCGCGCGAGCACCGCGCGAGTTCGGGGCGCGGGCCCTACCGGATCATGGCCGAGGATGCGCTGGGGAACTATGTCGCGCTCGTGTGGTTCGGGCGGGCGAGCTACACCGCGAAGAAGCTGCTGCCGGTGGGCGAGAAGCGCTGGGTAGCAGGCCGGCTCGATCAATATGGGCAGTCCTGGCAGATCGTCCATCCCGATCACGTGGCCGAGGACAGCGGCGCGCTTTCGGGGACGCTGAACGAGCCTGTCTATCCACTCACCGATGGGCTGACGCAGGGGCGGATCGCCGCGCTGGTGGGGCAGGCGCTGGGGATGGTGCCCGAGCTGCCCGAATGGATCGAGCCGGGACAACTGGCGCAATCGGGCTGGCCATCATGGAAGGCGGCTCTGGTGCAGGCGCACAAGGGCGCGGACGCCGCAGCGCTCGACCGACTTGCCTATGACGAATTGCTGGCGAACTCGCTGGCCCTGATGCTGGTCAAAGCCAGCAACCGCACGCGGCGGACGGTGCCGCTGCAGGGCGATGGGCGGCTGCGCGACAAGTTGCGGCTGCCCTTTGCGTTGACGGGCGCGCAAACACGCTCGGTCGCGGAGATCGAGACCGATCTGGCGCAGGACGCGCCAATGCTGCGGTTGCTGCAGGGCGATGTGGGTTCGGGCAAGACCGCAGTGGCGCTTCACGCCATGCTGATCGCGGTGGAAGCCGGGGCGCAGGCCGCGCTGCTCGCGCCGACCGAAATCCTCGCGCGCCAGCATGCCGAGACACTGCAGCGCATGGCGGCGCGGACGGGGGTGGAGATCGCGCTGCTGACGGGGCGGAGCTCGCAGCGCGGGGGGAGCAAGGCGCGCGAGGCGATCCTGATGGGGTTGCTTGATGGCAGCATCGATATCTGCGTCGGGACGCACGCAATCTTTCAGGAGAGCGTGAGCTATCGCAATCTGGCGCTGGTGGTGATCGACGAGCAGCACCGCTTCGGTGTGGGCCAGCGGCTGATGCTGACGCAGAAGGGCAAGGCGACGCCGCATTGCCTTGCGATGACGGCGACCCCGATCCCGCGCACGCTGACCTTGGCGCAATATGGCGAGATGGAGGTTTCCAAGCTCGATGAGATGCCACCCGGTCGGCAGCCGATCGATACGCGGGTCGTAGCGGTGGAACGCATGCCCGAAGTGGTCGAGGGGCTGGCGCGGCATCTGGCGAGCGGCGCGCAGGCCTATTGGGTCTGCCCGATGGTGCGCGAGAACGAGAACGCCGATCTGGCAGCGGCGGAGGCGCGGTTTGCCGAGATGCAGCTGCGGTTTGGGGATGATGTCGTGCTGGTGCACGGTCAGCTGCGGCCCGAAGCCAAGGATGCGGCGATGGAGCGCTTCGTGCGCGGCGAGGCCAAGCTGCTGGTGGCGACGACAGTGATCGAAGTCGGCGTCGACGTGCCGGCGGCGAGCCTGATGGTGATCGAGCAGGCGGAGCGGTTTGGGCTGGCACAGCTGCACCAGCTGCGCGGGCGGGTGGGGCGTGGGTCTGCGAAATCGACGTGCCTGCTGCTGCGCGGCGAAGCGCTTTCGGAAGTGGGGCGCGAGCGGCTTGCCCTGATGCGCGAGACGCAGGACGGCTTCAGGCTGGCGGAAGAGGACTTGCGGCTGCGCGGCGGAGGTGAACTGCTCGGCACGCGGCAATCGGGCGATACGCCCTTTCGGGTAGCGGACTTCGAACAGATTGCCCGGCTGCTCCCGCGCGCGCATGACGACGCCCGATTGCTGATGGAGCGCGATGGAGGGCTGGCCTCACCGCGGGGACAGGCGGCGCGCGCGCTGCTCTACCTGTTCGAGCGCGACTGGGGCGTGCAGCTGCTGCGCGGCGGTTAAATCTGGAAGGACTTGAGGTTGAAGCGTGTTTCGGAAGCGGCCCGGGCTCTGGGCTATGCAGGGCTCTTGCCGCAAGTGGCGGCATTGCTGGCGGTGTTCAAGGGCGGTGAGTGGGGCTGGACCGCGCTGGCACTGGCTTATGCATATGCGGCGCTGATCTTCAGCTTTCTCGGCGGCGTGTGGTGGGGCATCGGCATTGCCCGGCCCGAAAGCCCGCGCTGGATTTTCCTGGCGGGCGTGGCGCCATCGTTGATCGGGCTGGCGCTGTGGTGGCCGTGGATGGCGGGCTGGAGCTGGCCGGGGCCTGAGTTGATCGTGTTGGGGCTGTCTATCGTTGCGTCGCCACTGGTCGACCTCGCAGTGGGGCTGAAGCCGGAGGGATGGCTGGCCTTGCGGCGCAACCTCTCGTTCGCGCTGGGCGGCCTCACCGTGCTGATCGGACTGTTGGCGGAGCGGATTGCAGGGGTCTGAGCGGCCGCGCCGCGCCGTTCTGGATTGCTTCGCTACACCAGTGGGTCACGAAGATGGCGCGCAGGACCTGTAGCGGTCCATGGCGCTTGTGATGGAAACGATGTGGTCGGGGAAAGAGGATTCGAACCTCCGGCCCCTGCCTCCCGAAGACAGTGCTCTACCAGGCTGAGCTATTCCCCGACCGATCGTTCACTCCCGATAGCCCGTTGAAGGGCGCCCGGAAGCAAGGCAGGGGCGCGCTATAGGCGGGGCATTCGAGGGTGACAAGCACCCTTTTTCAGGATTTTGATCGGCCTGTGCGCAAGGTTCAGGCAGCGCGGCCGAGCACGGGCGGCGCAGTTGGTATCGCGGCCTGCCTGTCGCCGGAAAGGCGGAAGCGCGCGACAAGATCCTGCAGCGTTTCGGCCTCGCGCAGCAGGCTGTGCGCGGCGGCGTTGCTTTCCTCGACCATCGCGGCGTTCTGCTGGGTGACCTGATCGATGCGGCTGAAGCTGGCACCGACGGTGCCGAGCGCTTCGACCTGACCCGCTGATTCGGCGGCAATGCTGCTGATCGCGCTGCCGATACGGGAAACCCGCTCGACAATGGTGCGCAGCACGGTGCCGGTTTCGCCGACGAGTTCGACGCCGGCACCGACTTGCGCCGAGGACGCGCCGATGAGGGTCTTGATGTCCTGCGCCGCATCGGCGCTGCGCTGGGCGAGCGCGCGCACTTCGGTGGCGACAACGGCAAAGCCCTTGCCCGCTTCGCCGGCGCGGGCGGCCTCGACCCCGGCGTTCAACGCAAGCAGGTTGGTCTGGAAGGCAATGCCGTCGATGATCGAGACGATCTGCGCGATTTCGCTGGAGGATTGCTCGATCGCCGTCATCGCTGCGATGGCGCGTTCGACAACGGCGCCGCCGGTGGCCGCATCGGCCTCGGCTTCGGCGGTAGTGCGGTTCACTGCCTCGGCGCGCGCGGCGGTGGCGCGGATACCGGTGGCAAGCTTTGTGGTGGCCTCGCTGTTGGCGGAAATCGCGCTCGCCTGGGCTTCCGTGCGGCGGGCCAGATCATCCGACGCGCTGCGGATCTCGGACGATCCGGTCGCGATCTGGCGCGCGGCGGCAGTGACGCGGCCAAGGAGGCGGTCAAGATCGGCGGCGGCTTCGTTGAACGAGGACCGCAGCGTTTCGTAAGCTGGCGGGAAGGGCTCGGTGATGCGCAGCGCAAGATCGCCGCGGGCCAGCGCTTCGAGCCGGGTCGCGACGGCGGCGATGACGGCGTTCTGCTCGGCTTCGGCGCGGCGGCGTTCAGCAGCGGCTTCGGTCTCGATCCGTTCGGACTGCGCGCGGATCTCGGCCTGGTGCTGGATGCGGCGGGCGACTTGTTCGCACAGGATGACAAGCGCGCCGGTTTCGGCCACGACGACGACAGCGTGGAAGAGCACGCGGGCCAGCGCGGGGCCGCCCGTCCAGACGATGTCGGGCGCGAGAAAGTTGGCGAGGAGGTGGTGGGCCGCGGTGAGGCCCGCAGCGAGGATCACCGGGCGCCAATCGGCCATGACCGCAAGCATGGCGAGCGCGGCGAAGAACGTCATGTGGATATCGACCATCAGCGGGTGGCCGCTCCACTGGTAAAGCAGGATCATCGGATAGGCCGCCACCGCGCTGCCCATGGCAAGGCGGGTGCCGGCATCGGCGCGGCCTTGCGCGACGAGGCCGAGCG
>CAILIO010000151.1 GCA_903834285.1 uncultured Sphingomonadales bacterium
CTACCCCGGCCTCGTCGGCGGGCACTGTATCGGCGTTGATCCCTACTACCTCACTGCCAAGGCGGAGCAGATGGGCTATCACCCCGAAGTGATCCTCTCCGGCCGCCGCGTCAACGACAGCATGGGCGGCTATATCGCGCAGCGCGCAGTCAAGCGTCTCGCGCTTTCCGGGCATCCCCTGAAGGACGCGCGGGTCGGCATTCTCGGGCTCACCTTCAAGGAAAACGTGCCGGATATCCGCAATTCCAAGGTCGAGGACATCTACCGCGAATTGTGCGATTTCGGCATCGCGCCGCTGGTCCATGATCCCATGGCCGATCCCGCGATGGCCCGGCATGAGCTCGGGCTTGAACTGGCGCCGATCGAGGCCTTCACCGATATCGATGTGCTCGTCTACGCGGTGTCGCATTCCTGCTATGCAGCCATGGGCATCGATGCGCTCCAGGCGATGATCGCGCCCGGGGGCACGCTGATCGACGTGAAGTCGTGCGTCTCGCCCGAAGCCCTGCGCGAAGATATCCAGTACTGGAGCCTCTGAAGCGGCTTGCGGGCCACACGATTTGCGGCTGGACTGACCCAGATGACGCCCGACCGGGCCGGAGAATGACATGGCAATCCTCGTAACCGGCAACGCCGGCTTTATCGGCTTCCATACCGCCAGGACCCTGCTGGAGCGGGGGGATGACGTTGTCGGGCTCGATGTCGTCAACGATTACTACGATCCTGCGGTCAAGGAAGCGCGCCTCGCCATCCTCGAGGAGACCGCGCGCCGCTCGAACGCGCAGTATACCTTCGTCCGCGCCAACCTGGCAGACCGCGCCGCGGTCGAGCGCACTTTCGGCGAGAACGACATCCGCCGGGTGATCAACCTCGCCGCGCAAGCCGGGGTGCGCTACTCGATCGAGAACCCGCACGCTTACGTCGAAAGCAACATCATCGGCTTCACCAACATTCTCGAAGCCTGCCGCCACGGCGGGATAGAGCATCTGGTCTATGCCTCGACCAGCAGCGTCTACGGCGCCAACCAGGCTATGCCGTTCAGCGAGCATGTCGGCGTCGATCATCCGCTGCAGTTCTACGCCGCGACGAAGAAGGCGAACGAGCTGATGGCGCACAGCTACAGCCATCTCTACCGCCTGCCGACCACGGGCCTCAGGTTCTTCACCGTCTATGGCCCCTGGGGCCGGCCGGACATGGCGCTGTTCCTGTTTGCGAAGAACATCATCGCGGGCAAGCCCATCGATGTGTTCAACTATGGCAACCACACGCGCGATTTCACCTTCGTTGCGGATATCGTCGAAGGCGTGATCCGCGCCTGCGACCATCCGGCTGAGCCGAACCCGGCGTGGGACGCGCGCAATCCCGATCCCGCAACGAGCAACGCGCCCTACCGGATCTACAACATCGGCAACAACAACCCGGTCAAGCTGACGGAATATATCGAGGCGCTCGAAGACGCGCTCGGCAAGAAGGCGATCCGCAATCTCCTGCCGCTGCAGGCGGGCGATGTGCCCGATACCTTCGCCGATGTCTCCGATCTCGAACGCGACCTCGGCTACAAGCCTGCGACCACCGTCAAGGCGGGGGTGGCCGCCTTTGTGCAGTGGTACCTCGAATATATGGCCCTGGCTCCGGCCTGACGTTTCCGGCAGAGTGTGATAGGCGGTTCCTCTCAACGGGGATCGCGTGTCCATGCAGCTGCGCCATTTGCGCTATTTCGTCACGCTCGCGCGCGAGCAGCACTTCGCCAAGGCGGCGGCGGTTTGCGGCATTTCGCAGCCCACGCTCTCTGCCGGGCTCACCGCGCTGGAAGCCGAATTCGGCCGCCGTCTTGTCGAGCGCGACCGGCGCTTCATCGGCCTCACTCCGCACGGGCAGGCCATGCTCCCCTGGGCCGAGCAGATCCTCGGCGCGGTGAGCGGCATGGCGAGCGCAGTCGCCGCCACCGCCGCGCCGCTGCGGGGCGAGTTCGGGCTCGCCGCCATTCCCGCCGCGCTCCCGCTCGTCGGCCTCTTGGGTGAGGCGCTGCTTGCGCAGAACCCGGGGATCACGCTCTCGGTCCGCTCCGCCACCTCGCGCGCGATCGAACACGGGCTACACGCTTTCGAAGTCGATGCCGGGCTCACCTACCTCGATCACGAACCGCCCGCCAACGTGCTGTCCGTCCCGCTTTACGCCGAACACTACATGTTCCTCGCGGCGCGCGGCGGCGGATTCGATCAGCACAGGGCGGTCAGCTGGGAAGAAGCCTGCGCGCAGGACCTCTGCCTGCTGCACCAGGGCATGCAGTACCGCCGCATTCTCGATGAGCGGCTTGCCGCGCGAGGGCTGGCGGTCACCCCGCGCGCCACGGCAGACAGCCACTTCGCGCTCTTCGACATGGTCCGCTCGGGCGCCTTCGCCACGATCGTGCCCGATGGCTATGCGCGGCTCATGGCGGGCGTCGAATGGGCGCGTTTTCTGCCCTTCGACGCACCGGAGGATGCGCGCCGGGTGGGGCTCGTCGTCGTGAACCGCGACCCGCTCGGCCCGATGGCCCGCGCTGCGCTCGCGGCTGCCCGCGCGCTCGAGCCGACAGGGCTGCAACTGCCGTTATGATAGAGAAAATCTATCAGACATAAGGCAATTCGATTTGACCTGCGCGGCTGAATTCCCAAGGCTTTTCGCATGACCAATCAAGACGAGCTCGATACCATCCTTGCCGGCCACATGGGCCGCGAGGGCGCGCTACTACCGATCCTGCATGATGTGCAGGCCGCATTCGGCTACGTTTCCGAAGAGGTGGTCCGTCGCATCGCGCAGGCGCTCAACCTCACCCGTGCCGAAGTTCACGGCGTCGTCAGCTTCTACCACGACTTCCGTGAGGCGCCGGAATACCGCCCGGTGCTCAAGCTTTGCCGCGCCGAAAGCTGCCAGGCGCGCGGCGTCGAAGCCATGGTCGCCGCCCTCCCGGAAAACCCTCGCGTCGCGGTCGAGACGGTCTATTGCCTCGGCCTGTGCAGCGTCGGCCCCGCCGCGATGATCGGCCATGAAGTACACGGCCGGCTCGATGCCGCCCGCCTTGGCGCGCTGGTGGAGAGTCTGGCATGACCACCGTGCGTATCTCCGATGATGCCGCTGCGCTCGCCTGCGGCGCCGATGCGGTCGCTGCAGCTTTCGCCAAGGCCGGCTGCATGGTGGAGCGCGTGTCCAGCTGGGGCATGCACTGGCTCGAACCGCTTGCCGAGATCGAAGGGCAGGGCTTCGGCCCGCTGACTGCTGAGGATGTCGCTAGCGTTCTCGCGGGCACCTCCGAGAAGGCCATCGGCACAATTGCCGAGCACCCCTTCATCGCCCGCCAGCAGCGCTTCACGTTCGCCCGCGCCGGCAAGACACGCCCCCTCAGCCTCGATGACTACGCCGCAAACGGCGGCTGGGCCGGCCTTAAGCGCGCGCGCGAACTCGGACCCGAAGCCACCATCGCCGAAGTCACGAACTCGGGCCTGCGCGGCCGCGGCGGCGCTGGTTTCCCGGCGGGCATCAAGTGGACCACCGTCGCCAACGCGCCCGGCCCGGTCAAGTACATCGTCTGCAACGCGGACGAGGGCGACAGCGCCACCTTCGCCGACCGCATGGTGATGGAAGGCGATCCCTTCATGCTGATAGAAGGCTTGGCCATCGCCGGCCACGCCGTCGGCGCGGGCAAGGGCTACATCTACGTTCGCAGCGAATATCCGCACGCCATCACCAAGCTGCAGAGCGCCATCGCGCTTGCCGTGCCGTATATCGCCCCGTTCGAAGTCGAAGTGCGCGTCGGCGCGGGTTCCTACGTTTGCGGTGAGGAAACCTCGCTGCTCAACAGTCTCGAAGGCAAGCGCGGCGAAGTGCGCGCCAAGCCGCCGTTGCCCGCCCTGGAAGGCCTGTTCGGCAAGCCCACTGTGGTCAACAACGTGCTGACCCTCGCTGCCGTACCCTTCATCCTCGCCAATGGCGCGCAGGCTTATTCAGACGTCGGCTTTGGCCGTTCGCGGGGCACGATGCCGATCCAGCTCGCGGGCAATATCAAGCACGGCGGGCTTTACGAAGTCGGCTTCGGCATCACGCTCGGCGAGCTCGTTAACGACATCGGCGGCGGCACCGCCACTGGCCGGCCGGTCCGCGCGGTTCAAGTCGGCGGCCCGCTCGGCGCATTCCACCCGCCCGCCGATTTCCCGCTGCCCTTCGATTACGAGGCCTTCGCCGCTGCCGACGGCCTCATCGGCCACGCCGGGCTTACGGTGTTCGACGAGAGCGCCGACATGAGCGCGCAGGCCCGCTTTGCAATGAGCTTCTGCGCTGCCGAGAGCTGCGGCAAGTGCACTCCCTGCCGCATCGGCAGCACCCGCGGCGTCGAGTTGATCGACCGCATCCGCGCCCGCGCGGGCCGCGCTGCCGACAAGGTCGAAACGCTTCCCCAGATGCACAACGCCCGCAAGGCCCCGCGCTCGCTGGCCGAGGACGTGACTCTGCTCGAGGACCTATGCGAGACGATGAAGTTCGGCTCGCTCTGCGCTTTGGGCGGCTTCACGCCTTATCCGGTGCTTTCGGCGCTGAAGCACTGGCCGGAAGATTTCGGTGTGGGTACGCCCGCGCAGGAAGCGGCCGAGTGATCCTCGGCGCGGTCCTTGCAGGCGGCCAGTCCTCGCGCTTTGGCAGCGACAAGGCGCTCGCCGAGCTCGGCGGGCATACGCTGTTGGCGCGCGCCGTGGCGACGCTTGAAGCGCAGTGCGATGCGGTGATCGTCATCGGCCGAGAAGATGCACCCACCACAGCGATCCCTGACCGCCCGCGCTCCGGGATGGGCCCGCTCGGCGGTATAAACGCGGCGCTCCACCACGCCGCCAGCCACGGCTACAGCGATGTGCTCACCTGCGGCGTCGATTGCGGCGGCCTCGGGCCGGATATGCGCACCAATCTCGCCCCCGCGCCCGCCTACGTGGCGGACCAGCCGGTGATCGGCCTCTGGCCCGCCTCCGCCGCGCCCGCGCTCGATGCCTTTCTCGCCTCCGACGCCAGGCATTCGATGCGCGCCTTTGCCGAAATGATCGGCGCAAGGCCCGTCACTCTCTCGGCCAGCCCGGCCAATATCAACACGCGCGAAGACCTTGCGTCCGCGCAGGAGCAGATCGATGGACTCTGAACGCGACACCTATCGCCCCCAGCCCGATTTCGGCACGCCGCCCTCGCCGGGCGAGCGCGCGGGCGCGGCTTCGGTCACCGTCACCATCGACGGGCGCGACATAGCTGTCGCTCCGGGCACCACCGTGATGCGCGCCGCCGCATTGTCCGGCGGTTCGATACCCAAGCTCTGCGCGACCGACAGCGTCAAGCAGTTCGGCTCCTGCCGCCTTTGCCTGGTCGAGATCGACGGGATGCGCGGCACGCCGGCCAGCTGCACCACGCTGGTGACGGAAGGGATGAGGGTCCACACCCAGACCAAGAAGCTCGAAAAGCTGCGGCGCGGGGTGATGGAGCTCTACATTTCCGATCACCCACTCGATTGCCTCACCTGCAGCGCCAACAACGATTGCGAGCTGCAGGATCAGGCCGCCGCCGTGGGCCTGCGCGATGTGCGCTATGGCTACGAAGGCGCAAACAACCTCGCCCAGCCGATGGACATTTCGAACCCCTACTTCGATTTCGATCCGTCGAAGTGCATCATGTGCTCGCGCTGCGTGCGTGCCTGCGATGAAGTGCAGGGCACCCTTGCGCTCACCATCGAGGGCCGGGGTTTTGACAGCAAGGTCAGCGCCGGCCTTTCGTCCGACAGCTTCCTCTCCTCCGAATGCGTCTCCTGCGGCGCCTGCGTGCAGGCCTGCCCCACCGCGACGCTGCAGGAAAAGACCGTCAAGGAGATCGGCAAGCCCGAACGCGCGACCGTCACCACGTGCGCCTATTGCGGCGTCGGCTGCACCTTCCGCGCCGAGACGCGCGGTGAGGAAGTCGTCCGCATGGTGCCGTGGAAAGACGGCAAGGCCAATCGCGGCCACTCCTGCGTCAAGGGCCGCTTCGCCTGGGGCTATGCCCAGCATCAGGAGCGCGTGCTTTCGCCGATGATCCGCTCGTCGATCGACGAGCCCTGGCAGGAAGTCAGCTGGGATGAAGCCATCGCCCACACCGCCAGCGAACTCTCGCGCATTTCCGCCAAGTATGGCCGCAATGCGCTGGGCGGGATCACCTCCAGCCGCTGCACCAACGAGGAAACCTTCCTCGTCCAGAAGCTCGTCCGCGCCGGCTTCGGCACCAACAACGTCGATACCTGCGCGCGCGTGTGCCACTCGCCAACAGGCTACGGCCTCAAGACCACGTTCGGAACTTCGGCCGGTACGCAGGACTTCGATTCGGTCGAGGACAGCGATGTGATCCTCGTGATCGGCGCGAACCCCACCGATGGCCATCCCGTCTTTGCCAGCCGGATGAAGCGCCGCCTCCGTCAAGGCGCCAAGCTGATCGTGATCGACCCGCGCCGGACCGATCTGGTGCGCAGCCCGCATATCAGCGCCGATTACCATCTGCCGCTGCGCCCGGGCACCAATGTCGCGGTGCTGACGGCGCTCGCTCACGTGATCGTCACCGAAGGCCTCGCGGATGAAGCCTTTGTCCGCGAACGCTGCGATTGGGACGAATATAGCCATTGGGCAGAATTCGTCAGCCTCGAGCGCAACAGCCCCGAATTCCTCGAACCCGTTACCGGCGTTCCGGCGGCGGACCTGCGCGGCGCGGCCCGTCTGTTTGCCAAGGGCGGCAACGGTGCGATCTACTACGGCCTCGGCGTCACCGAACACAGCCAGGGCTCGTCCACCGTCATGGCCATCGCCAACCTCGCGATGGCGACGGGCAACATCGGCCGCCGCGGCGTCGGCGTGAACCCGCTGCGCGGGCAGAACAACGTGCAGGGCGCCTGCGATATGGGCAGCTTCCCGCATGAGCTTTCGGGCTACCGCCATGTTTCCGATCCCATCGCGCGCGCGCTGTTCGAGGCAGAATGGGGCGTCAAGATCGATCCCGAACCAGGCCTGCGCATCCCCAACATGCTCGATGCCGCGACCGATGGCCTGTTCAAGGCGATCTACATCCAGGGCGAGGACATCCTCCAGTCGGACCCCGATACCAAGCACGTCGCCGCCGGCCTTGCCGCGATGGAATGCGTGATCGTGCAGGACCTGTTCCTGAACGAGACCGCCAACTACGCGCACGTGTTCCTGCCGGGCTCCACCTTCCTTGAGAAGAACGGCACCTTCACCAATGCCGAACGCCGCATCCAGCCGGTGCGTAAGGTGATGGAGCCCAAGAACGGCTACGAGGACTGGGAGATCACCCAGCTCATGGCGCAGGCATTGGGGCTGGACTGGAACTACACCCACCCGCGCGAGATCATGGACGAAATCGCCCGCCTGACCCCGACGTTCGCAGGCGTCAGCTTCGCGCGGCTCGATGCCGAAGGTTCGCTGCAGTGGCCGGTCAACGACGCCGCGCCCGATGGCTCGCCGATCATGCACGTCGATGGCTTCGTGCGCGGCAAGGGCAAGTTCGTGGTGACCGACTACGTGCCGACCGACGAGCGCACCGGACCGCGCTTCCCGCTGCTGCTCACCACCGGCCGCATCCTCAGCCACTACAACGTCGGCGCGCAGACCCGCCGCACCGCCAATGTCGTGTGGCATCCGGAAGACCTGCTCGAAATCCACCCCACCGACGCCGAGAACCGGGGCATCAAGTCGGGCGATTGGGTGCGCCTTGCCAGCCGCGCGGGCGAGACGACCTTGCGCGTAACAGTAACCGACCGCGTCGCGCCGGGCGTGGTCTACACCACGTTCCACCACCCCGTGACGCAGGCCAACGTGATCACCACCGATTATTCGGATTGGGCGACCAATTGCCCGGAATACAAGGTGACCGCAGTGCAGGTGACACCTTCCAACGGCCCGACCGACTGGCAGGAGGAATACGAAGCACAGGCCACGCGCTCGCGCCGCATCCGTGGACACGAAGGCGCGATGGAGCCGGCCGAATGAGCGCGCACACCACCGAAAAGCTGATCTACATGGCCAACCAGATCGCGCGGAACGTCACGCACGAGCCGGATCCCGTCGCGATGATCGCCGATCACATCCACGCGTTCTGGTCGCCGCGAATGAAGGCCGATGTCTTTGCCGTGCTCGATGGGGCGCAAGGCGCCGCGCTTGATCCCGTGGCGCGTGCGGCGCTTGATCGGCTCGCCGCGCATGCCGGTTGAAGCGGCCCAGCCGCACACATACACCGAGCACTTCGCCGATGGCCGTGCGCCCACCCCGCGCGAGCGGCTGCTCGCGATCGAAGCGCCCGTTGCGATCGAGATCAACGGCCTCGGCTATGCCGTGATGATGGCAACGCCTTCGGACCTTGCCGACTATGCGCTCGGCTTCTGCCTCTCCGAACAGCTCATCGCCGCGCCCGAACAGGTCCTCTCCGCCGAGGCGAGCGAAGTCCCCGCAGGCGGGTGGATGCTGCGGGTCCAACTCGCCGCCGATGATGCGGCCCCGCTGATGGAGCGTGCGCGCCTGCGCTTGTCGGAAGGCAGCTGCGGCCTTTGCGGCATCGAAAGCCTCGAACAGGTCCTGCGCCCGCTGCCGCCAGTCGAAGCGCGTCTCGAAGTCGACGACGCGGCGATCTTCCGCGCCGTCACTGCGCTCCCCGATCTCCAGCCGCTCGGCCAGGCCACCCGCGCGGTCCACGCCGCCGCCTTCTGCGGCCCCGATGGCAGCGTCCATCTGGTGCGCGAGGATGTCGGCCGCCACAACGCGCTCGACAAGCTGCTCGGCGCGATGGCGCAGGCCGGGCTCAGGGCAGGGGAGGGCTTCATCGTCCTCACCGCCCGGTGCAGCTTTGAACTGGTGCAGAAGGCCGTGCTGGCGGGCTGCCCGCTGCTGGTGACGATCTCCGCCGCCTCCACGCTCGCCGCCGGGCAGGCAGCGGCCCATGGCCTGCGCCTCGTCTCGCTCGCGCGGGAAGACAGCTTCCTCGCGGGATAGGATTCCGGTTTTCGCGAAATTGGCCTACAGCGCAGGGCATGCCCGGCGCTTCGACCAGTACGCGCTTTTCGGACCAGCCCGCGCTAAGCCGCCGCAAGCGGGCCGCGCTGCTGCTGGCCTTGCTGCTGGTCTACGCGGTGCTTGTGGTGCTGAGCCTCACTCATTTTTACGCTGACGGCGATCTTGAACGCGCGCCTGCGCTGCAGGCCTACTCGGTGCCGCTCGATCCTCCGTCCCCGCCACCACCCCCGGCCAGCCCGGCCCCTACGCCCCAGCCTGCCGGAGCAGCAGGCATCGCCGCCAAGGCGGCCAAGCCCAAGCCCGTTGTCGCAGCTCCGGCCAAAATCCCCAACAAGGCCATGACCGCTGCCCCCGCCGCCTCCACCGGAGTCGCCACCAAATCGGGCGCAACCAGCACCGGCACCGGGACCGGCGGCGGCACCACCGGCTTCGGCCCGGGCAGCGGCGGCAATGGCGATGGCGATGGCGCGGGCGTGGGCGCGGGCGGCAGCCGCGCGGTCAAGATCGCGGGCGATATCACCGCCACGCGCGATTATCCCGCCGCGACGCGTGGGCAACGGCTCGGCTCAAGCGTTATCGTCGTGCTCACCGTGGGCGTAGATGGCCGCGTGCGCGCCTGCCGTGTCCACAAGCCGAGCCCCGATCCCGAAGCCGATGTCATCACCTGCCGCCTCGCCACCGAGCGCTTCCGCTTCCGGCCTGCGACCGACCGCGCTGGAAACGCGATCAAAACCGAATACGGCTGGCAACAAAGCTTCTTCGTACCGGGTACTAAGCCGCCGTCATGACGGTATCAGTCAAGCAGTCACTTGCACCTAGGTATCTGACATGGCACCGCTCGGAAGGGCATAGCTGATGCTCCGGACGGCGGGGCACTTGGACAGGAATCCCATGGACGCAATCATCCCGGTTATTCTGTGTGGCGGCAGCGGCACGCGTCTCTGGCCGCGCTCGCGCAAGGTCATGCCCAAGCCGTTCCTGCCGCTGGTCGGCAATTCCACGCTGTTCGAGGCGACCGTGCTGCGCTGCCCGGTCGAAGCCGGCTTCGGCGCGCCGATTGTCGTCACTGGCGCGGCGCATCTCGATCATGTCGAGGCGCAGCTGCCTGATCCTGTCCGCAGCACGGTGATCGTCGAGCCGGAAGGCAAGAACACCGCCGCCGCCATCGCGCTCGCCGCGCTGCGCTTGCCGGAGGACGCGGTCATGCTCGTCTGCCCGAGCGACCACCACATCGGCGATACGGCCGCCTTCCAGGCCGCCGCGCGCGAAGCTGCCATGCTCGCGCGGGAGGGCTGGCTGGTGTCGTTCGGCATCGCCGCCACCGCGCCCGAAACCGGCTTCGGCTATCTCAAGCGCGGCGAGGCCATTTCCGGTTCCGGCGGCTATGCCGTCGCGCAGTTCGTGGAGAAGCCCGATCTCCAGCGCGCCATCAGCTTCCTTGCCGACGGCGGCTACGCCTGGAACGGCGGCATCTTCGCCTTCCGCGCCGGCACGTTCCTCGATGAACTCGCCGCGCACCGCCCCGCGCTCGCCGAGGCGGTGCGCGCGGCCGTGGCAGAGGGCCGCGAGGATGGCACCCGCTTCCACCCCGATGCCGCAGCCTTCGCCCGGATCGAAGGCGAATCGGTCGATTATGCCGTCATGGAAAACACGCGCCGCGCCGCGATGGTCCCCGCCGCGATGGCCTGGTCCGATATCGGCAACTGGCAGGCGCTTCACGATGCGCTCGATCAGGACGAGGCCGGTAACGCGTCGCGAGGCCCTGCCGAACTCGTCGATTGCGCCAATGTCCTTGTCGATAGCGACGGTCCGCATGTTTCGGTGATCGGCGCGCGCGATCTGATCGTGGTTGTCGACAAGGGTAATGTGCTCGTCTGTACGCGCGACGGGGCGCAGAAAGTGGGCAAGCTTTCTGGCGCGGTGAACCAGTGAGCGCGCAAGCCTTCGGAACATTGGCTGTCCGCACCGTTGAGAAGCCGTGGGGCCGCGATCACCTGCCGGCCCCCTTCGTCGCGCCCTATGGCAAGCGCATCGGCGAAATCTGGTTCGAGCCGGTCGAGGCAGTCCTTTCGCTTCTCGTCAAATACATCTTCACCAGCGAGAAGCTCTCGGTCCAGGTCCACCCGGACGACGCTCAGGCGAAGGACCTCGGCGAGTACGATACCGGCAAGGAGGAATGCTGGCTGGTGATCGATGCCGAGCCGGGCGCCACGCTCGGCATCGGTTTTCGTGAACCGCTCGGCGCCGATGCCATGCGCGCCGCCGCGCTGGATGGCAGCATCGAAGATCTGCTCGAATGGCATCTCGTGCAGGCGGGCGATTTCTTCTACATTCCGGCGGGCACTGTCCACGCGATCGGCGCCGGGGTCAGCCTGATCGAGATCCAGCAGAACTCCGATGTCACCTACCGCCTCTACGATTACGGCCGTCCGCGCCCGCTGCACCTCGACAAGGGGCTAGAGGTCGCGCGCGGCGAACCCTATTCTCCCGCGCTTCACCGCCATCTGGCGCCCACCGGCACGGTCGAACTGGCGCGCGGACCATACTTCACTGCGCACCGCGTTGAAGGTGTGCCCGATGCGGCGCTGCTCGCCGAATATGATGGTCCCATGCTTGTCCTCCCGCGCCGCGGCGAGGTTGACCTCGCAGGAGACGTCCTGCGCCCGGGCGAATGCGCCGCTGCGCCTTCGGCTTCGGCCGTTACATTCGCGCCCGACGGCCAGAGCATCCTCGTCCGTGCTGCCTGAACATACCGGCATGATCGCGCAGACCATCCAGCTCGCGCTGGCGCCGGTCTTCGTGCTCGTGGCGATCGGCAACATCATGAACATCCTGACCACGCGCCTCGCGCGCATGGTCGATCGCTCGCGCCACCTGCAGACGCTGCATCCCGGCACCGAGGGCAGCGAGCACGACGTTGTCGTCATCGAAATGCGCATCATCGACCAGCGTATCGCCCATATCGGCCACGCGCTGCTGTGCCTGGTGATCAGCGGCCTTGCCATCGGCACCACGGTTGCCGTGCTCTTCCTCAGCGAGCTCGTGAACGCCGATCTGCGCGTGGTGACGGCGCTCACCTTCGTTGCTGCCATCGCCCTGCTGATGGCCGCGCTGGTGCTGCTGCTTCTCGAAACCCGCCTTGCCGCGCGCGCGCTGCGTCTGCCGCCCGAATTGCTCGAACTCGAACGCGGCGATCTTTAACGCAGCAAGTGCCCCGTGCGGTCGCGCTTGGTATCGAGATAGCGCGCATTGTGCGGATTGGCCGGCAGCTGGTGCGCCACCCGCTCGCTCACCGTTACGCCCACAGCCTCCAGCGCCGCGACCTTGGCCGGATTGTTGGTCAGCAGCCGCACCGCTGGCACCCCCAGCAGATCGAGCATGCGCGCCGCTACCGGAAAATCGCGCGCCTCGCTCGGCAGGCCCAGCCGCTCGTTGGCGTCCACCGTATCAAAGCCCTGATCCTGCAGCTCGTAGGCGCGCAGCTTGTTGATGAGGCCGATCCCGCGCCCTTCCTGGCGCAGGTAGAGCAGCAGGCCCCAACCGCCCGCATTGGCCTCATCCGCCATACGCACCAGCGCCGCATCGAGCTGCGGCCCGCAATCACACTTGAGGCTGCCGAGCACGTCGCCCGTCAGGCATTCGCTGTGGAGCCGCACCAGAGGCACATGGTCCCCGCTCTGCGTGCCGATCACCAGCGCGACATGCTCGCGCAGATCGTCGCGCGCGCGGAAGGCGATGATCTCGGCATGCTCGCAGGCATCCACCGGCAGCCGCGCCCGCGCCTGGATGGTGAGCTCCAGCGGATCCTTGAATGCCGCGAGGTCGGCCGGCGTCACCGTGACAGAAGGCGCCACGCCGGTGGCGACCATGAAGGCAGGCAGGATACCCGCCAGCCGCGCCAGTTCCATCGCCGCCACAGCGGCGGCTTGCGCCGGGCAGGGATCAGCTCGAAATGGTCCGCGGAGCGGCTCGGCAAGGTCCAGCGCCGGATCGGCGAGAGTGCGCGCCGCATGCAGGGAGAAGGGTTCCGCGCCGTGGATCATCACCGGCATATGCGGCTCGGCCGCATCGCGCTGGTTGGCAAGTTTCAGCGTGGCGGCGCGCGCATGCGATATCAGCAGCCGGGCGGCATAGAGCCCGGGCTGCCCGAACGCGGTCTCGGCCGGCAGCAGATCGAGCGCGCCATCTGCGGCTTCCACCCGGATCGCCCAGCCATGGCGCAGTGCATCAAGCGCCAGCGCCACCGCCCGCGCCGCTGCACTCAAAGCGCGAGCTCCGTCACCAGCGGCACATGGTCCGAAGGCTGCTCCCAGCGCCGCGTTTCCTCGACAAGCCTGTGCGAGACCGACTGCGCGGCAAGCTCCGGCGAGGCCCACATATGGTCCAGCCGCCGCCCCTGATCCTTCTCACGCCAGTAGGAGCGATAGGACCACCAGGAATAATTGCGCTCCGGCGCGGGGATATGCTTGCGCCCAAGGTCCACCCAGCCATGCGCATCGCCGAAAGCGCCCAGCGCCGCCACTTCCTGCGGCGTGTGGCTGACCACCTTGAGCAGCGCCTTGTGGTCATAAACGTCGCAGTCGAGCGGGGCGATGTTGAAGTCCCCCACGATCAGCGTCGGGCGGTCAAGGCCCTCCGCCCAGCGCGTCATCCGCTCCAGAAAAGCCAGCTTCTGGCCGAACTTGGGGTTTGCCTCCGGATCGGGAATGTCGCCGCCAGCCGGGATATAGACGTTTTCGATGACCACGCCCCCGCCGGCCCCCAGAACCTCCACCCCCACATGTCGCGCCTCGCCGTTGGCCTGCCAGTCGTTACGGCTCACTTCGCGGATCGGCAGGCGGCTGACGGTGGCGACTCCGTGGTAGCCCTTCTGCCCATGCACCGCGCGGTGCGCATAGCCCAGCCGTTCGAACATCTCGTGCGGGAACAGCGCCTCAGCGGTCTTGATCTCCTGTAGGCACAGCACATCGGGCGCCTGCTCGGTAAGGAACCGTTCGACCTGATCGATGCGCAGCCGCACCGAATTGATGTTCCAAGTGGCGACAGAAAGCGTGGTGGAAGCCATCTGTGCGCTTTACGGACCTCGGGCCAAGGCGGCAAGCGGCGCACGCGGGCAAGTTACCCTGAATCCCATGCTCTCTCCCCTAAAGGGGAAGGGCTATCACCGAGCCCGAACGCGAAAACCCTCGGACCGGGGGCGTGGTCCGAGGGTTCCTTGTGCGTTCGTCACGCTGTCAAGGCGGGGGAGTATGGGGACCGGGAAACAGGGGGGCGAACCCGGTCGGTTCCGTCTTGACCCATTCGTTCTAGGAGCCCGCCGCTTGCTGGCGGATGAACAGTCCTGTCAGGGATGACCCAAAGTCGTCGCAAATTGTCGCAAGATGGAGACCATCCCGCGCACCGCTGGGACAAGCCGAACGCTACTTGCGACCAGTGCCCCGCGGATCGTTCCAGCGAAAAATGTTGGCAGGCAGCGCCACGCCGTAGCGCTGATTCGAAAGCCGCACGGTGGTGCGCCGGTTCTGCGAATCAAGCGCAACCCAGCTGTTGAGCTCGAGGCCTCCCGGCGCGCCCGGCTTCTTCAGCAGGATCATCGTGATCGATCCGTATTCCGGATGGCGCGGATCGTGCACATCCATGCTGATCACATCGGGATGGCCGGTCTGGTTGAGCGTGGCAAAGCGCGCCACGTCCTTGTTCGGATCGAGCAGTGCGCCCAGCGGGCTGTTGCGGATCGGCCAGCGTTGCACCTGCCGCACTTCATAATCGATCAGGGTCAGCGCCGCGCCGTCCGAGACGATGAGCAGCGGCACGCCGGGCTGATACTGGAAGCGGATCTTGCCGGGGCGCTGCAGCGTGAGCACCCCGGTGAGGCGCTGGCCGTTGCGGTCGGTCTGGACGAAATCGGCCTGGAGCGTCGTGATCGCGCGCATGGCGGCTACTGCTTGCTCGACTTGCGGATTGGCCGCAGGCGCCGGGGCTTCCGGAGCGGCGGCCACAGGCATGGGTTGTGCCGCCAACGCTATCAGCGCGGCGAACATGATCGAACGGGTGGCAGAAAGCCGGCGGGCAGGGGTGTGGGTCATCGTCATCCCCATGCCAGTGCCCCAAGGGCATTGAACCCGGCGTGAACCCTTATCCGGGTCACGGGCCGGGCCATCGCCAGATTACTTGATCTTGGCTTCCTTGAACTCGACATGCTTGCGCACCACCGGGTCATACTTGCGGAACACCATCTTCTCGGTGGTGTTGCGCGGATTCTTCTTCGTGACATAAAAGAAGCCGGTGTCGGCAGTCGAGACCAGGCGGATCTTGACGGTAGTGGGCTTGGCCATGGCTTTATCCTGAACAGCGTGCGCGCATAAAAACAAAAGCGGCGGCGCGTCGCCACGCCGCCAGACAGGGGCCGGTCGTTGTGAGCGAATCGCGCAAAAGTCAAGTGTCGGGATAAGCCCGCAGCGGCTTCAGCACC
>CAILIO010000152.1 GCA_903834285.1 uncultured Sphingomonadales bacterium
AGCAAAGCCCCCTTCGTCCGGGGAGGGGTGCGCCCCTCCCCGACGCTTACAACCGCTCTTTCTTCAGCCTGATCCCGGCCTTTTCGCGGTCCCAAGTGTCTGGCGTGATGCCCTCGCTGCGCAGTTCAGCCTTCATCACTTTCGCGGTGGGCGTCTTGGGCAGTTCGGGCAGCACGCGGATATAGCGCGGCACCATGAAGTAGGGCATCCGCGCGGCGAGGAATTCGCACAGTTCCACCGGATCGACCGTGGCCCCCGGAATCGGGGCGATCACCGCCATGACCTCATCTTCCGAATACTCGCTCGGCACACCGATGGCAGCCGCCTCGCGCACATCCGGGTGGGCCATGACTTCGCTTTCCACCTCGAACGAGGAGATGTTCTCGCCCCTCCGGCGGATCGCGTCCTTCACCCGGTCGACGAAGTAGAAATAGCCCTCCGCATCGCGGCGGAAAGCATCGCCGGTGTGGAACCAGCCATTGCGCCAGGCGCGCGCGGTCGCTTCCGGGTTCTTGTGGTAGCCGCTGTTCATTGCCCAAGGCCGGTCGGTGCGCATGATCATCTCACCCACCGCGCCCACCGGCACTTCGCAATCGTTCGCGTCGACCAGCCGCACATCGACGCCCGCGCGGACTTTGCCGCACGTGCCCAGCTTCACCGGATTGGGTTCCGAGACGATGGGCGAGGAAATCTCGGTCATATTGAAGATCGTGTAGACGTCGATCCCGAAACGCTCGTGAAACGGCCCGGCCGCCTCGGTCAGCGGCACCATGAAGACCTTGCGCACGCCGTGGGCGCGGTCTTCCGGCCCCGGCGGGCGCTTGATCAGGAACGTCGCCATCACGCCGAGCAGGAAGATCACGGTGCATTCGGTGCGCCGGACGAAATCCCAGAACGTGTCCGTGGAGAAATTCTCCATCAGCGCGATCGACCCGCCGCGCGCCAGCATAACGAACGGAATGCCGAGCCCACCGATATGAAACACCGGCATGTTGACGAGGAAGCGGTCCTCGCCCGTGACGAAGTGCCAGCTTTCCGGTCCGGCATTGGTGTAGAGGTGCAAGTACGAAGAGAGCACCCCTTTCGACGGACCGGTTGTGCCCGAGGTGTAGATGATCGACTGCGTATCCCACGGTACGATGGGGCTGGACAGCGGGGCAAGCTCTGCCTCCTCGCCGCTCACCACCGCGAAATCGTGCAGCGCAAAACCGCTGATCCGAGGCCCCTCGCCCAGCGTGACCACAGTCTCCACCGCAGCGGTGTCGATGCCCACCAGCCGGTCGAGCAGCCCGCCGTGCGCCACCAGCACTTTGGCATCCGAATTGGCCAGCACATGCTCGAGGATCGTGCCGCGATAGGCCGTGTTGAACGGCACGAACACGCCGCCGAGATAGTTGATCGCGTAAAACGTGATCAGCGCCTCGCGGCCATTCGGCAGCCACACGGCCACGTGATCCCCGCGCGACACGCCCAGCTTCTGCAGCCCCGCCGCCTTGCGCACGACCAGATCACGCAGCGCCGCATAAGTCCACTGCCCGCCATCCTCGAACACAGCGTAGAGGGCATCGGGCTGCGAGGCCGCGAAATCGTCGATCAGATAGCGCAGCACGCAGCGGCGGCGATCCAGCACGCGCGGATCGCTGTTACCCGACACTTCAGCCACGCGCGCTGCCTGCCGGCTGCACCATTTTCTGCACCATAGTGATCGCGTCCATCACCACCTCGGTCGCCGACCAGC
>CAILIO010000153.1 GCA_903834285.1 uncultured Sphingomonadales bacterium
ATCTTCCAGCCCAGCCGCATCAGCTGGTCATAGCGGTAGCGCGGCACCGTCGCCTTGATCCAGCTGAAGATGAAGAAGAAGCCGAGGATCTTGAACATCAGCCACACGATGCCGGGCACATAATAGAGCACCGGAATGTCCAGCGGCGGCAGCCAGCCGCCCCAGAACAGCGTCGCGTTGAGCGCGCACATCAAGAGCACGTTGGCATATTCGCCTAGCCAATAGAGCGCGAAGGCCATCGAGGAATATTCGGTCTGATAGCCCGCGACGAGCTCGCTTTCCGCCTCGGTCAGGTCGAACGGCGCGCGCGCGGTTTCGGCAAGGCTCGAGATCAGGAACATCACCCAGACCGGGAACAGCAGCGGGTTCGCCACGAAGCCGTTGATGATCCAGACGTGCCCTTGCTGCGCCTTGACGATGTCGTTCAGATTGAACGAGCCCGCCCACAGCACCACGCAAATGAGGATAAACCCGATCGAGACTTCATAGGAAATCATCTGCGCAGCGGCGCGCATCGCGCTGAAAAACGGGTATTTCGAGTTCGAGGCCCAGCCTGCGATCACTACCCCGTAAACGCCCAGCGACGAGATCGCTAGGACATAGAGCACGCCGACGTTGATGTTCGCCAAAGTCGCACCCGAATTGAACGGGATCACCGCCCAGGCCATCAGCGCCACGGTAAACGTGATGATCGGCGCGATCAGGAACAGGCCCTTGTTCGCCGCCGAAGGGATGATGGTTTCCTGCAGGAACACCTTCAGCCCGTCCGCAAACGACTGGAGGATGCCGAACGGCCCCACCACGTTAGGCCCGCGCCGCAGCGCCATCGAGGCCCAGATCTTGCGGTCGGCATAGATCACCAGCGCAACCGCCAGCATCACCGGCAAGGCGATCAGCAGGATTTCCAGCACCGTGGAAAGGCCCCAGGCCGCTTCGTAGGAGAGGCCCGTGCTCTCAAAAAACGGGATCACAGCAACACCCCCACTTTCGTCATTGCGAGCGTAGCGAAGCAATCCAGAGCCCGGCGCACGACCGCTCTGGATTGCTTCACGGCTTCACCGCTCGCAATGACGAGACTGTTTTGCCCCATCATTCTGCGGCCTCCGCAAAGCTTTCGCCGTGCAGCAGTTCGCCTGAGCAGCGCTGCAAGATCGGGCTTGAACGCGCGATGGCATTCGTCAGGTAGTGATCCTTGATCGGGTAGGCAGCGATCACGCCCTCAGCCTTCGCGCCCTTCGGAGCGGCAGGCAGCGTGCCATAATCAGCGAGGCCTTCCGAACCCAAAGCCGGCACTTCGGCAATCATCGCCGCGCGCAGTTGCTCGAAGCTGTCAAAGCCCACCGAAACGCCCAGCGCATCGGCCATCGCGCGCAGGATCGTCCAATCCTCGCGCGCATCGCCTGGCGCATAGACCGCGCGCTCCGAATACTGCACCCGGCCTTCGGTGTTGACGTAAGTGCCGTCCTTCTCTGTGAAGGCCGCCGCCGGCAGGATCACATCGGCAGCGTGTGCCGCCTTGTCACCATGGTGGCCGATATGCATGATCATGGACCCTGCAAACTTGGTGTAATCCACCTCGTCCGCGCCCAGCGAAATCACCATCTTCGGCGAGGCCGCCACCAGATCGCCCAGCCCGCCCGGCTGTGCATAGCCCAGCATCAGCCCGCCCATGCGGCTCGCCGCCATATGGAGCACGTTGAAGCCGTTCCATTCGTCGGAGACGAGGTTGAAGCGCTCGGCAAAGGCCAGACCGGCCTCAAGCGCGCCCTTCGCCAGCCCTGCCCCGCCGATCACGATCGCGGGCTTCTTCGCGCCCTCAAGGGCGGCCACCACTTCGGCAGGCACATCGTTAAGGATCGCCGCATCATCGCCAAGGAACGTCGCCGGATAGGTCGGGTCCCAAGCGGGGCCGATGATAAACACCTTCGCGCCCTTCTTGGCCGCCTTGCGCAGCCGCGTGTTCACCAGCGGCGCTTCATCACGCACGTGGCTGCCCACGATCAGCACCGCGTCGGCCTCTTCGATGCCGTTCAGCGTCGAATTGAACGCCACTGCCGTCATATTGCTCGCCGTATAGGCCAGCCCCGTCTGGCGGCCTTCGAGCAAGCTGGACCCCAGCGCGCGCGCCAAGGCCTTGGCCGCAAACATCGTCTCGCAATCGACCTGATCGCCCGCAATCACCGCCAGCGAAGCGCCCGGGTTGATCTTGGCCACGGCGTCAAACGCCTCAGCCCAGGTCGCGGCGACAAGCTTGCCATCCTTGCGCAGCCACGGCTTGTCGAGCCGGCGGCGCGTCAGGCCATCGACGACATAGCGCGCACGATCCGACAGCCATTCCTCGTTCACGTCATCGTTCACGCGCGGCAGGATGCGCAGCACTTCGCGGCCCCGGCTGTCGATACGGATGTTGGAACCGACCGCGTCGGACACGTCGATGCCCAGCGTCTTCTTGAGCTCCCACGGCCGCGCCTCGAACGCATAAGGCTTAGAGGTCAGCGCGCCGACCGGGCAAAGGTCGATCACGTTGGCCGAAAGCTCATGCTTCGCCGCACCTTCAAGGTACGTCGAAATCTGCATCCCCTCGCCGCGATAGAGCGCGCCGATCTCGTCCACGCCCGCGATCTCTTCCGAGAAGCGCACGCAGCGGGTGCAGTGGATGCAGCGGGTCATCATGGTCTTGATCAGCGGGCCCATGTACTTGTCAGTCACGGCGCGCTTGTTCTCGTCATAGCGCGAGCGCCCACGGCCATAAGCGACCGACTGGTCCTGCAGATCGCATTCGCCGCCCTGATCGCAGATCGGGCAATCGAGCGGGTGGTTGATGAGGAGAAACTCCATCACCCCTTCG
>CAILIO010000154.1 GCA_903834285.1 uncultured Sphingomonadales bacterium
CACAGGCCGCCCTCCCGGTCGCAGGTCATGCCGTCGGGCGCACCCATGGTGGTGTCAAACCGCAGATGCTGTTCGCGCGGACCAAGCGTCCCGTCTGACTGAAAAGCAAACTTCCACACCTCCCCGATCCGGCTGTCAGTGTGATAGAGCAAAGTGCCATCCGGGCTCAGGGCCGGGCCGTTCGCAATGGTGATGCCATCGTCGTGGCGGCTAATCGTGCCATCCGGATCGAGCCGGTAGAGCGCGCCGCTTGCGGGCCAGGTGCTGGAGGGTTGATCGGCAAAGGGCATCGACCCGGCCCAGATTCGCCCGCGCGCATCGGCCTTGGCATCGTTGAGTCGGTTGCCTTGCCGCTCGGGTTGCGGATCGCCCATGAACTCGAGGCGAAAGGGTTCGAGTTCAAGCCGATAGAATCCTGATGTAAGCCCTACAACAAAGCCCCCCTGCGCCCGTTCAATGATCCAGCCGATCGCCTCGGGCATGTCCCAGTGGCGGATATGCTCGTCTTCAAGGCTCAACCGCCACAGCTTGCAGCCGAGAATGTCGGTCCAGAACAGCGCGTTCTCGCGCGCGCTCCACAGGAGGCCCTCGCCAAGGATATCGCGCGAGGCGCGCAGGACCGGGCGGACTGCAGTCATCTTAGTGGCTGTCGCGGGGCAGGCCGCGGGTCTGGGCGATACGCTGGTACTGGACGGCGGATTCGATCACTGCGCCGCCGGGATACTGGCCGGTGATTTGGCGGTGGAGGTCCTGCCAGGGCGTCTGCGCTTCGGGAACGAGGGTCTGGCCGGCCGGACCAAGCGCATCACGTCGGCGCTGCAGTTCGTCTTCGGGCACCAGCATTGCGGCAGTGCGGCGCCTGAGGTCGATGCGGATGCGGTCGCCGGTCTGAAGCAGGGCAAGTCCGCCGCCAACTGCCGCTTCGGGCGCAGCGTTGAGGATCGAGGGGCTGCCCGACGTGCCGGACTGGCGGCCGTCGCCGATACAGGGCAGGGCATCGACGCCCGCCCTAATGAGCGCCGCCGGCGCGCGCATATTGACGACTTCGGCGCCGCCCGGATAAGCGATCGGGCCGACGCCGCGGATCACAAGCAGGCAATGCTCGTCGATGCCGAGTTCGGGATCGTCGATACGGGCGTGGTAGTCTTCGGGGCCTTCGAAGACGATCGCCCGGCCTTCGAAGGCATCGGGATCATCGGGGTTCGAGAGGTAGCGGGCGCGGAAGGCATCCGAGATTACGCTGGTCTTCATCACAGCGGCATCGAACAGGTTGCCGCTGAGCACGGTCAGTCCGGCATTGGCCAGCATGGGTTCCGCCAGCGGCTTGATCACGCGCATGTCCTCGATCTGCGCATCAGCATAGTTTTCGGCCAGCGTCTGGCCATTGCAGCCCAAGGCACTGCCATCGAGCAGGCCGCCGCGCAGCAGTTCACCGACGACGGCCGGAACACCGCCCGCGCGGTAGTAGTCTTCACCAAGATATTCGCCTGCGGGTTGGAGATTCACCAGTAGCGGAATGCCGGCACCGTGGTCCTGCCAGTCATCGAGCGTGAGTTCGACGCCCATGTGCCGAGCGATGGCGTTGAGATGGATCGGCGCATTGGTCGAACCGCCGATGGCGCTGTTGACGCGGATCGCATTGAGGAAGGCGGCGCGGGTCATGATGTCCGAGGGCTTGCGATCGGCGCGGACCATTTCAACGATGGCAAGGCCGCTTTCGTAGGCCGCCTGCTGCCGATCGCGATAAGGCGCGGGGATGGCCGCCGAGCCGGGGAGCGACATTCCGAGCGCTTCTGCCAGCGAGTTCATCGTCGTGGCCGTGCCCATCGTGTTGCAATAGCCGGTCGAGGGGGCGGACGAGGCGATCAGCTCGATAAAGCCGCGATAGTCGATTTCGCCCGCGGCGAGCATTTCACGCGCCTTCCACACGATCGTGCCCGAACCGGTGCGTTCGCCCTTGTGCCAGCCGTTGAGCATGGGGCCGACTGACAACGCAATGGCGGGAATGTTGACCGTGGCGGCGGCCATGAGGCAGGCTGGCGTCGTCTTGTCGCAGCCGATTGTCAGCACGGTTCCGTCGATGGGATAGCCGTAGAGCACTTCGACGAGGCTGAGGTAGGACAAGTTGCGATCGAGCGCCGCTGTGGGCCGCTTGCCCGTTTCCTGGATCGGATGGATCGGGAATTCGATGGGGATGCCGCCCGCATCGCGGATGCCGTCGCGCACGCGCTCGGCCAGCACGAGATGGTGTCGGTTGCAGGGGGCCAGATCGCTGCCAGTCTGCGCAATCCCGATGATCGGGCGATCGGATTGCAATTCGGCGACCGAGAGGCCGAAGTTGAGATAGCGTTCGAGATAGAGCGCGGTCATGTCGGGGTTGCCGGGATTATCGAACCAGGCGCGCGACCGCAGGCGGGGTGCGCGAGACTCATTGTTCTGTTCTGTCATTTGCATTCTACCCCAACTCGCTTTGCTCACCGCGCAGAGACAGGCATGGGCTGCCCGCACGGGAGCCTTGCCCGAGCCTGCGCCAGGAATGCCGCGCTGCGGCCATCATTTTCGTTTCCCCACACCACACGGCCGCCACCGGATCCGGCAAGGGACGGTCTGCCGCCGTCATTTGCCACGGATCGAGCTGCTGCCGCTTGTCGCCATGATGATGCATCATCACCGTCTGTGCGATAGCCAATTTTCGTCTTATAGCATATATATCTGATAAAATATTCCAGCCTGGAGTGCCTCTATGTCCGAACCTCTCAAACTGGCGCTCGTCGGTATCGGCAAGATCGCGCGTGATCAGCATCTGCCGGCGATTGCCGCCGAGGCGGGGTTCGCGCTGGCGGCAGCGGTCAGCCGCAACGGGCGCGTGGAGGGCGTGCCGAACTTTACCGACATTGCCGCCTTGATCGAGAGCAGGCTTCCCATCGATGCGGTATCGATCTGCACCCCGCCGGTCGGGCGCCACCGGATCGCGGCGCAGGCCTTGTCGGCGGGCTGGCATGTCATGCTGGAAAAGCCGCCGGGCGCGACGCTGGCGGAAGTGCATGCCCTGGAAGCACAGGCACAAGCGACCGGACGCAGCTTGTTTGCGACTTGGCATTCGCGCCATGGTGCGGGCGTTGCCGGAGCGGCAGCGTGGCTGCTGGAGAAGCAGATCAGGCGTGTGGACATTGCCTGGCGCGAAGATATCCGCGTGTGGCACCCGGGGCAGGAGTGGATCCTCGCGGCGGGCGGACTCGGCGTGTTCGATCCGGGTATCAACATGCTTTCGATCCTGACGGCGATCCTGCCCGGTCCCCTGCGATTGGCGGGCGCGAGGCTCGCTTTCCCGGCGGGGCGCGGCGCGCCGATCACTGCGATGCTCGAGATGATCCATGATGAGGTCGCACACGTCACCGCAGATCTCGATTTCCGCGCGACCGGCACGCCGCGCTGGGACATCGTGATCGAAACCGACCGGGGCACGCTCACCCTCACCGAAGGCGGTGCGCGCTTGTGGATCGATGGCGTGGAACAGCCAGGCGCCGCGATTGGTGAATATCCTGCCCTTTACCAGCGGTTCGCCGAGTTGATCCCTGCCGCCCAGAGCGATTGCGACTTGCGCCCGCTGACGCTGGTGGCCGATGCGTTCCTGCTGGGTGAACGGACCGAGACCGACACGTTCGTCTTCTGATTCGGATCAGCCCGCGCACCAGATGGAAAGGTCGCGCGGGGCCACGGTCCGGGTGCCGAGCAGGAAGACCGCGCCTTCGGGGGCGGGCGCTTCGGCCGGCTCGGCGCCGTAGTTAATCGCGAAAGTCAGTTCGCCGCGTCGGCGGATACGCAGGACACCGTCCAACGGGGTGATCTTGAGACCGGCCTCGGCGGCCATGGCCCGCACGATGGCATCGAGCGCAGCATCATCGACCAGAGTGGCGAGGTAGCGGACCTTGCCGTGGCGGACCATCGCGGGCGCGCCATCCTCGTAGCGGCCGACTACGTTGGAATCGTCGGCCTCAATTGTCTCGCGCCAAAGTCCGCTGGCGAACGAGGTGTTGCCGATGGTGATCGAGCCCGGGCAATCCGGGCGCAGCGTTTCCACCGCCAGCACACGGATCGGGACGAGCGGACGCAGGCGGCCCGGCGCGAGGCCGGCGGGAATGGTGACGTCATGCGTCTTGGCGCCGGAGCGCGGGCCGATGAGCACGTGGGCCTCGCTGGCCTGCAGTTGCGCCACCGCCTCGACTGTTGGCAGGGCCAGCGCGGGGATCAGCACCATGGCGTAGCCGGACAGATCCGCACCCGGCGCGACGAAATCGACATCGAGCCCGAGCCGCCGGGTTGCGCCGTACCACGCCGTCAGGATCTTCTGGTAGTCGTAGCCGCGGCCCTGCTGCTCGATCTGGCCGAGCCAATCGGATTCGTGATCGACGACAATGGCGACGGGGGCCCTGGTGGGGGCAGGGAGATCGATCGCCGCAAGTTCGGCGGCGAGTTGTTCGATTTCCGGCCAAGCTTCGGCCTCGGTGCAATCGGGGCGCAGCAGCCCTGCGTGCATCTGTTCCTGCGCATAGGGCGCCTGCCGCCAGCGGAAGAAGCTGACCACCGCCGCGCCGTGGGCGAAGGCTTCCCACGACCACAGCCGCACCATGCCGGGGGCAGGGCGCGGATTGTGGTTGGCCCAGTTCACCGGACCCGGCTGCTGTTCCATGACCCAGAACGGCCGCCCGGTGAGGCCGCGCGTCTGATCGAACAGTATCGCCTGAAAATCGGGATGGCCGGTGCGCATCAGCGGTGCGAAATCGGCGGCGGGCGCCTTGGCGAGCGCGAGATCGGCGCGGCCGAGCGGGTAGTTGTCGTAAGCTGCGAAATCGAGATCGGCGGCGAGCGCGTGGTTGTCGACCCCGGTCTCGGGCATCGGGATGAAGTTGTGCGTCACCCAGCGGCCCGGGGCGTGGGCGCGGATCACGGCGATCATGTCGGCGTGGAAGCGCACGACCATGTCCGACGAATAGCGGCGCCAGGCCATGCGGTGCGCGGGGCTGGTTTCGGTGACCGCGCCGACGGGCATCTCGACCTCGTCGAAGCTGCGATATTCCATCGACCAGAAGACATTGCCCCAGGCCGCGTTGAGCTTGGCGACATCGCCGTACTGTTCGCGGCACCAGGTGCGAAAGCCTTGCCGCGCGGCGGGTGAGGCGCTGATCGCGGTGTTGTGGCAGCACAGTTCGTTGTCGGTCTGCCAGCCGGCGACATGCGGGTTTTCGCCGTAGCGCGCGGCGACCTCGGTGCTGATGCGCATCGCCTCGCGGTGCCAGACGGGGCTGGAAAAATCGGTGTGGCGGCGCGAGCCGAAGCCGCGCGTGCGGCCGGTTTCCGGATCGACGGGGAGGACTTCGGGGTAGCGATCGATCAGCCACTTGGGCGGCGTCGCGGTCGGCGTGCACATGACGACCTTGAGCCCCGCCGCGCCAAGCGTTTCGATGGCGCGGTCGAGCCAGTCCCAGTCGAAGCGACCCGGATCGGGCTCGATCCGGCTCCACGCGAACTCGGCGATGCGCACGTAGCGCAGGCCGAGAGCGTACATGCGCCGCGCGTCGTCTGCCCACCATGCTTCGGGCCAATGTTCGGGGTAGTAGCAGACGCCAAGCATATTGAGCCGATCCTTCGGTGGTTTCGGGGCTTCAGAAATGAGTTGCAGGCCATCGCTGGTCAGCGGTAACCCGGCCCGGCTTAATTATCATATAAATACTCTTTTGCCACCGAAAGTGCATCATGACCGCATTGTATTCAGCTGCCTATCGACTCGACGGAGTGCATGTCACGCTGGTGGTGGAGGTGATCGTCGATGTGCCTGCGGTCCGCTACTGGGGGCCGCGCCTGCCCGATGACCTTGCGCTTGGCGAGCTTTCCGCGCTGGCAGCGCGTGGCGAGGCCAATGCTTCGCCCGCTGTGGAATCGCCGCTCGCGCTGACGCCGCAGGCGGGGCAGGGTTTTCCGGGCAGGCCCGGCCTTGCCGCGCATCGCGGCGGGCTGAACTGGGCGAGTCTTGCGCTGCTGGTCGACGTAGAGCAGGGGGCCGACCGGCTGGTGTTTGCCAGCCGCGATGAGGAGCATGGTCTCGAACTGCAGCATGCGTTGAAGCTTGCGGGCGATGTGCTGGTGGCGACGACGCGGCTGAGCAATCGGGGCGCGGATGCGCTGCAGGTCGATCATCTGGCCGCACCCATTATCCCGCTGCCGGGGTTTGCCCGCCAGATCATCGGGTTCGAAGGGCGCTGGTCGGGCGAATTCCAGCTGCAGAAGCACGAGCTTTCCATGGGCACCTGGCTGCGCGAGAATCGGCGCGGGCGCACCAGCCATGATGCCTTTCCGGGGCTGCTCGCTGCCGAGCGCGACGCCAATGAGACGCGCGGGCTGGCCTATGGTTTCCACCTCGGCTGGAGCGGGAATCACCGGCTTGCGGTCGAGACGCTGGCCGATGGGCGGCGTTCAGTGGCGATGGAGGCGCTGTACCTGCCGGGAGAGATCGCGTTGGCGCCGGGGGAAAGCCTCACGACACCAGCGATCTACGCCACGGTTTCCGGCGATGGGCTAGGGCCGGTTTCGCGCCAGTTCCATGCCTTTCTGCGCGCGCGACACGAGCATCAGCGGCTGCGCGCAAAGCCGCGCCCGGTGCATTACAACAGCTGGGAAGCGGTCTATTTCAACCACGATCCGGCGACATTGATGGCGCTGGCCGAACGCGCGGCGGCAGTGGGCGTGGAGCGCTTCGTGCTCGATGATGGCTGGTTCGGTGGCCGGCGAAGCGACCGGGCGGGGCTGGGGGACTGGCAGGTGAGCCCGGCGGTCTATCCTGAGGGCCTGGCGCCGCTGATCGAGAAGGTGCGCTCGCTGGGCATGGAGTTCGGCCTGTGGGTCGAGCCCGAGATGGTCAATCCGGACAGCGATCTCTTCCGCGCGCACCCCGAATGGGTGCTGGGGACGCCGCCTGCGCCGCAGATCCCGTTCCGCCACCAGCTGGTGCTCGATTTCGGGCGCGCCGAGGTGCGCGAGCGGATGTACCGCGATGTGGCGGCGCTGCTGGAGGAATATCCAATCGCCTATCTCAAGTGGGACATGAACCGCGATCTCAGCCAGCCGGGCGGCGTGGACGGGCGCGCAGGGGCGACGGCGCATGTCCTGGGGCTTTATGCGGTGCTTGACCGGCTGCGGGCGGCATTCCCGGCGGTCGAGATCGAAAGCTGCGCTTCGGGCGGCGGGCGCGCGGACTACGGGGTGCTTGCACGGACCGACCGGGTGTGGACCAGCGATTCCAACGATGCGCTCGACCGGCTTTCGATCCAGCGCGGCTTTTCATATTTCCTGCCGGCGGAGCTGATGGGCGCGCATGTCGGGCCGACGCGCTGCCATATCACCGGGCGCCAGCTTTCGATGTCGCTGCGCGTGGCGACGGCGCTGTTCGGGCATATGGGCATAGAGGCGGATTTACGCGAATTGGATGCGCAGGAGACTGCCGATCTTGCCGCCGGGGTGGCGCTGCACAAGGCGCACCGCGCGCTGATTCATAGCGGGGTGCTGCACCGGATCGATGCGGCGGACGGCGTAAATGCCTTTGCGATCGTGGCCGAAGATGGGAGTGAAGCGCTGCTATCCTACACCATGGTGGAGGAGCAGCGCGGCTATTTCGCCGAGCCGCTGCGGCTGGCCGGGCTCGATCCGGCGGCGGATTATGCGCTCAGCGTGGTCTGGCCGCCGCGTCTGAAAGCGGCTTGGCCATTGAAGGATGGCGGACGGTTTCGTGGGGCTGCGCTGACGCAGGCGGGCTTCCAGCCGCCACGTCTGCATCCGGGCACGGCGCTGATCCTGCACTTGAGACGCTAGAGGGCCTGGTACGCCGCAATAAAGGCGGCGGCGCGTTCAGCCAGCGCATCAAGGGTGATGCCGGGGCTGTAGAGCGCAGTGCCGATACCGAAGCCGGCGGCGCCGGCGGCGTGCCAGGGGGCCATTGCTGTCGGCGAAATGCCGCCGACCGGCAGGACAGCGGTTCCCGCCGGCAAGACGGTGCGGATGGCCTTGAGCACGGCCGGGCTCGCCGCTTCGGCGGGAAACAGCTTAAGCGCGCGGGCACCGGCCTCTAGCGCAGCGAAAGCTTCGCTCGGGGTCTGGAAACCGGGCACCGCAATCAGGCCGCGTGCGGCGGCGGCGGAAATCACGGCGGGGTTGGTGTTGGGCGAGACGATCAACGTGCCGCCCGCTTCCGCAACGGCCTCGACCGCGGCCACATCGAGCACGGTGCCCGCCCCGACCAGCGCGCGGCCTTCGAGACGCTTGGCCAGCCGCGCGATGCTTTCGAGCGGCCGCGGGGAATTGAGCGGCACTTCGATCAGCGTGAAACCGGCATCGACCAAGACATCGCCAACTTCGTCCGCGGTTTCGGGGGTGAGGCCACGCAGGATGGCGACGAGCGGCATCGCGGCAAATGCGGCGTCGAAGGAAACGGCAGAGGTCATTGCAGCAAACTCCAGATCCTGGTGATCCCGGCGAGGAAGGCTTTGTGGCTATCGACCAGCCGGGCGTTGCACCCGAGCTCGTCGAGCGCGGCGAGGTAGAGGCCCCCCAACGCGGGGGAGGCAAGGACGTTCACCCTGTCGGCGCGCGCGGGCGCGAAATCGCCCTCAAGCCGGGCATCGCAATCGCTGCCGATGAGCAGGCCGCTGACATAGGAGGCCTGATCTGCCCGGCTGCGCTTGCCAAGCACCATTGCGGCGCGTGCTCCGAACAGCCCCGCGAGCAGATCACCCCCGCGCGCGGCCTGGACGCCTTGGCGGAATGCCGCACTGTCCCGCACCTCGCCGTCGAGCCCATCGGCGAGCAATCCGCCGCGGCCGAGCTGGGCAAAGATTTCGCCCGTCATCGCAGTGGTGAAATCGGTGAGGTTGCCATCCTGAATCCGCGCCCATTTGGCGTGGGTGCCCGGCTGGCAGAGCCACGCATCGGCGCTGACGAGGCCCGCCGCAGCGGCTCCGAGCAGCTGGACTTCCTCGCCGCGCATGATGTCGGCGCGGCCATCGGAATCGCGGGAGACTCCGGGGATGATCGCGGTGCGGCCCGGTTCCACCCAGTGAATTGCGGCTGCAATTGCCGCGAGGCTCGCGGGCGCGGCGACATAGCCCGCGTCGGCCCAGCCGCGATTGGAGCCGACCATGCCAGCGCAGAGCATCGGCAGATCGCCCCAGCGCGCCCGCATGGTAGCAGCCTCGGCAGCGAAACCGCGGCCATCCATCGCGAGGATTCCTTGGCTGTCCTGCGCCGTTTCGAGGACTGTTCCATTCGCCGCGAGCACGAAGACGCGGCGATTGGTCGAGCCCCAATCGACCGCCAGCAAGGCTGCTTCCAAGGTCCGCTCCGGTTCCATGTTCCTATATTTATCATATCTATCTGACTTTGATGTCAGGAGGAATTGAATTATGCGCTCTATTTGCGTACTCGTTGCCAAGCTTGGTGAACAGGAAGGTCAGCGCCATCACGACCGAGATTTTCCCCTCAGACATGCGCACCAGCCTTGGCCGCAACCTGACCTACGGCATGCTCGATGTGATCGGCCGTTCGATCGTCATCGGCGAGTATGACAATGTCGCGTTTCCCACCGAAGCCGAGCTTGCGCGCCAGCACGGGGTGAGCCGCGCGGTGACGCGTGAGGCGGTCAAGATGCTGACCGCAAAGGGCCTGCTCAGCGCGCGGCCGCGGCAGGGGACGATTGTCCAGCCGCAGTCCTCGTGGAACCTGTTCGACAGCGACGTTCTGCACTGGCTGCTGGAGCGCAAGTTCTCTGTCGAATTGCTGCGCCATTTCAATCAGCTGCGCGTCGCTATCGAGCCCGAAGCGGCGGCGCTGGCGGCGATGCAGGCGACCGATGCGGAGCGCGCGGCGATCGGTGCGGGCCTTGCGCGGATGGTCGCGGCGGAAGCGGGGGCGGACAACACCTTGGCCGCCGATATCGCCTTTCACGTGGCCGTGCTCGAAGGCTCGCGCAACCCGTTCTACAAGCAATTCCGCGAAATGGTCGCGAGCGCGCTCGCCACCTCGATCCACTTCACCAACCGGATCAAGGGCCGCACCGCCAGCATCGAGGATCACCGCGCGGTATACGATGCGATCCTCGCGCGCGACAGCGACAGCGCGCGCTGTGCGATGCGCCGGCTGATCAGCGATGTGCTGATCCTGATCGGTGAGGCCGAGGTTACCGCGAAGCCCTGAGCCGGTTTGCCGCTAGATATAGGTGGCCTTCGGCGCCTCGGCCTTGTCGCGCTTCCAGAAGCGGACGAGGCTTGCGCGCTTGCCGAAGATGAAACGGTTCACCGCCAGCGAAAAGCCGATTGACGACCACAATGTCACGAACATCAGATGGATGTAGTGCAGGCCGAACGGCGCGTGGACGAAGGTGAAATAGGCATAAAGGGCGATGCCGAACAGGACCGCCGCGATGGCGGCACGGGCATCGACATCGCGGAACAGCAGCCCGACGATGAAGGCCGAGAGGATCGGCATCGAGAACAGCCCGTTCAGCTGCTGCAGAAGGTTAATGATGCTGACGGCGTTCGCGTAGACCGGGATCAACATAACCGCGATCAGGATCATCACCACCGAAGCCGCGATGTTGAGCGTTCGCACGCTGGCATTGGGGTTCACGTATTTCTGGTGGATGTCGCAGATATAGAGCGCCGCCGAGGAATTGAGGATGGCGACGAAGTGGGTGGCGACGCTCGTCACCAGAATCGCCGCGAAGGTCCCTGCGAGCCAGCCCGGCAGGACATTGCCGACGAGTTTGCCGAACGCGGCATCGTGGACATTGCCGTAGAGCTTGTAGGCAACGATGCCGGGCAGCACAACGATGGCGGGCACGATCGCCAAGCGGATTATCGCGGCGGCAAGCACGCCCTTTTGCGCCTCGCGCACCGAGGGGGAGGCCATGGCGCGCTGGGTGATCGCCTGGTTGGTCGACCAGTAGAAGATCTGGATGAACAGCATGCCCGTCAGCAGCGTGGGCCAGGGAATCGGCGAATTGCTGTCACCGATCAGGGTCAGACGCTCGGGCGGAATGCCGGAGAAATCGAAGCCGATCGCCCGCAGCGAAAGGAACACCAGCAGGAGGCAGATGATGAGCAGGCTCGCGCCGCTGAAGGTTTCGGAAATGGCGACGGCGCGCAGGCCGCCGAGCACGCCGTAGCCTGCACCGAGCGCGGCGATGCAGAAGCCGACCATGACCAGCGGCAACTCGATCCCGAACACGCTGCGTAGGAACAGCGCGCCCGTGTAGAGCGCCGAGGGCATCGAGATGAACAGATTGCCGAAGAGGAACAGCGTCGAGATCATCGTGCGGATGCGGTCGTCGTTGTAGCGGCGTTCGAGCAGTTCGGTCGTCGTCACGCACTGGTAGCGGTAGTAGATCGGCACGAACACGAAGGCGAGGATCAGGAGGCCGAACACGGCGGCGAGCTCCCACCATGCGAGGAGCAGCATCTGGTTGCCGTTGGCGCCGACGAGCTGCTCGGTGCCGAGATTGGTGATCGTGATCGAACCGGCGACGTAGACCCAGGTCAGGCTGCCGCCCGCGAGGAAGAATTCGCGGTCTTCGTTGTCGCTATGGGCATGGCCGATGCGGGTGCGCCACCAGGTGAGGCTGCCGACGAGGACAATGACGCAGGCGAAGGCGAGCAGCTGTACGCTGCTGCCGATGGAAACCGGAGCGGCGGCGTTCATGCGTCAGACCTCGCGGCTGCATGGCAAGCTTGCCGCGCCGGAGCGGAATGGGTCATTGCGGCTGATGGTCCGGACATGGGATCCCTCGCTGTGCGATTGGTCGCGCGACGTATTATCGCATTTATCTGATCTATGGCTGCTACGCTTCCGGCGGAGCAAGAGCAAGCCAGTGTATGTCACAAGTGAAGCTGCACCGCGCTCTGCGTGATCGGGCGCTCGCCGTGTGCGTTGTGCAACTGTTCGAGCCGCGTGAGCTGACCAAGGCTGTGCATCATCGCATGGATTGGCGCGAGGTGGCCGCTGCGGTGGAGCCGCAACAGTGCGGCATCAGCCAGCGTTTCGAGCGCGAGCGGATCGATCGTGTAGGCGCCCTGGATATCCTGCTGGTGCTGGTCGGCGTAGTGCAGGGTGATCGTCATCGGCGTGACAAGGCGTTCAGCGGCGATGGCGCTGACGAATTGCGCGGCGGCTTCGGCGTCCGCGAGCATCTTTTGGAGCAGCGCGCGGCGGCTGGCGAGGAAGGGCGTTTCGGAGCCATCGGCCTCGAACAACGCGGCCCCGGGCGCGCGGCCGACGAGGCTGCTGGCTTCATCGAGACACAGCTCCACCGC
>CAILIO010000155.1 GCA_903834285.1 uncultured Sphingomonadales bacterium
CGACACCCGCATTGAGTGCGAGCAGATTGGTCTGGAAAGCGATCGAATCGATCAGATCGACGATCCGTCCGATTTCCAGCGACGAGCGCTCGATCGCGCTCATCGCCGCCATCGCCTCGCCGACGAGCACGCCGCCGGCCTCGGCATCCTGCGTGGTCATGCCGATCTCGGCCTCGACCTCGCGGGTGCGGCCCGCGGTCGCTGAGACGAGCGTGGCAACGCGCTGCATCGCCGCGCTTGATTCCTCCACGCTCGCGGCCTGGCTCTGGTTGCGATTGGCAAGATCGCTGGAGGCGGTCCGGATTTCGGCGGCCCCCGTGCTGACGCTGGAGGCCGTGCCGCCGACGCGGGCGAGCAGGTTGTCGAGCCGCTCGGCAGCGGCGTTGTAGGCGCCGCGCAGTTCCTCGTATTCGGCGGGGAAGGCGGGTTCGATCCGGTGGACGAGATCGCCCTCTGCCAGCTGACCCAGCGCGGTGCCCATGCGGGTGACCACGATGGCCTGTTTCTGCGCGTCCTCGCGCTGCGTCCGGGCGACGCTGCGGAAGACCTCGATCGCGCGGGTCATGTCGCCGATCTCGTCGCTGCGGTGATCGGTCCGGCGGCCCGCTTCCAGATCGCCGGCGGCCATGGCGGCCATCAACTCCGCGGTCCCCGCAAGCGGGTCGAGCACATGGCGGCTGAGCAGGCGCACCGCGGTGAGAACAAGCGCAACCACTCCGGCGCCCGCCAGCGTCATGATCGCGAGCAGAGCCCAGACCGTCGTCGTGCTGGACGAGACCAGCGCGTCGCGTGCGGCCGTAGCGTGTTCGGTGAGCAGCAGGATCGCGCTGCGTTCGCTTTCGAAGATTGCGTCGAGCTTCTGCTTGCTGGCCTCGGCTGCTGCGGCATCGCCGCGCGCCAGCGCAGGCAGCAGCACCGTGTCGACTTCCTGCCAGAACGCGTCCGCTTCCTTCGCCACCGAGGTGCGCAGCTCACCCGCCAGCGCCGGGTCGACGTCGTCCGTCGTCCACCGTGCAAGGCTGGCGCGATACTGCTTTTCGAGGTCGGCAAGCTCGGTGCGGTTCTGCGCCAGGTGCGCTGGATCATCGATCGCCTGCCGTGCCTTGAGTGCGGGTTCGACGATGTAGAGCGGCGGAGGCAGGATATCAGCGGTAAAGCCGGTCACGCTATCGATGCGGTTCTGCAATGTGCCGCCGGTGCGGATGTGCTGCACGGCAAGGCCGATCAGCAGAAGCACCACCGTCACTGTTCCGGCCAGCGCCAAGCCGCCGCGGCGGCTTTGCATTCGGATACTCATGGCACTGGTGCTCCCCTGATTTCGCCGCCGGACAACGTTTTGCCGGTCAGCGCAGGGAGCTCATTAAACCGTCGGCCAAACCAAAGGCTTGAGGCGTTAAGCCGGGCCATTGCATAGCTTGGCAAAGTGCCATGTTAACGATCCCAGAGCGGCGACCTGCCCGAAGGTGCAGGATTACCGATCCGGCAAGTCTTGCCGAGCCGCCGGCAGCCCGGGGTCAGGTGTACCGCGTCCGCAGAGCAAGGAGTGCGAGCGCGGCTTTGGCTGCTTCGCCACCCTTGTCCTTCTGTGCAGGATCGGCACGGACAAGCGCCTGTGCTTCGTTTTCGACAGTGAGGATGCCGTTGCCCACGGCCATGCCGTCCATTGTCAGCGCCATGACGCCGCGCGCGCTTTCGCCCGCGACGATCTCGAAGTGGTAGGTCTCGCCGCGGATCACCACGCCGATCGCGACATAGCCATCATACTGGCCGGACTGGTCTGCCAGCACGATCGCGCCGGGGATCTCAAGCGCGCCGGGGACAGTGATCACCTCGACCGCGTGGCCTTCGGCCTCGAGCGCGGCGAGCGCACCAGCTACGAGCATGTCGTTGAGGTGGTCGTAGAACCGGGCTTCGACGATCAGGAAACGGGCCATGGGGCTTACTCCGCGGTGATCGGCTGTTCGCCGACGATGTTGAGGCCATAGCCTTCGATGGCGACGATATTGCGATGCGAATTGGTGAGCAGGATCATGTCATGGATGCCCAGATCCGCGAGGATTTGCGCGCCGATGCCGTAGCTGCGGAGGTCCATGTCGCCGGTGCGGCCCGAGATCTCGGCCTGGAGCTGCTCGCTGCCGCCGGGCATGAGCAGTACGATCACGCCCGCGCCGGCCTTGCCGATCTCGCTCATCGCGCGCTGCAGGCTGCGCTTGCGCGGGCCGGGCTGGCCGAGCACGTCAGACAGGATCGAGATGCCGTGCATGCGCACCAGCGTCGGCGCCTCGGGGCGAACCGCGCCCTTCTGCAGCACGAGATGGACCACGCCGTCGATCTTGTTGCGATACATGCGGATGGTCCAGTCGCCGCCGTAGTCTGAATGGAAGGGCTGCTGGTCGATGCATTCAACGAGATGGTCATGGCGGCGGCGATACTCGATGAGATCGCGGATCGTGCCCATCTTCAGGCCGTGGCGCCGCGCGAAGGGGACGAGGTCGTCCATGCGCGCCATGGTGCCGTCGTCCTTCATGATCTCGCAGATCACACCCGAGGGGTTGAGCCCGGCAAGCCGCGAGATATCCACCGCCGCCTCGGTATGGCCGGCGCGCACGAGCACGCCGCCGTCCCGCGCGATCAGCGGGAAAACGTGACCGGGGGTGACGATGTCGTCCTTGGTCTTGGACGCATCGATGGCGACCGCCACGGTGCGCGCGCGGTCGGCCGCGGAAATGCCGGTGGTCACGCCTTCGCGCGCCTCGATCGAGACGGTGAAGGCAGTTTCGTGGCGCGTGCCGTTGTGGCGGCTCATCAGTTCGAGCCCGAGCTGTTCGGTGCGGGTGCGGGTAAGGGTGAGGCAGATCAGGCCGCGGCCGTGCGTTGCCATGAAGTTGATCGCATCGGGTGTCGCCATCTGCGCGGGGATCACGAGATCGCCTTCGTTCTCGCGGTCCTCGTCGTC
>CAILIO010000156.1 GCA_903834285.1 uncultured Sphingomonadales bacterium
CGTGGTGATGAAGGGCGCCCTCGAGCGGCTGGATGGTGATGGCGTGGTGTTCACAGATGGCAGCCGCGAGGCGATTGACGTCATCGTCTGGGCGACGGGTTATGACATCCGCTTCCCCTTCTTCGATGATCCCGCGCTCTGCGCCGATGCCGACAACCGGCCGCCGCCGCTGTTCAAGCGGATCATGAAGCCCGAAGTGCCGGACTTGTTCTACGCCGGGCTCGGGCAGCCGCTGCCGACACTGGTGAACTTTGCCGAGCAGCAATCGAAGCTGATCGCGGCCACGCTGGCGGGCGCCTATACTCCACCCCCGCCCGCCGAGATGCACCGGATCATCAAGGCCGACGAGGCATACCACACCGGGCACTACTACGCGGCACGGCGGCACACGATCCAGCTCGACTTCGATGCCTATGTGCGCGATCTGAAGAAAGAGATTGCGCGGGGTATGGGGCGCGTGAAGGCAGCCTGAGGGGGCGTCCCCTTCACCCTGCCCCATTCAGGCTAGGATTTTACCCCTCCGACCTGCCTGCGGCAGGCCACCTCCCCATTTGCACTTCGTGAAAATGGGGAGGATCTGAGAGGTCCGTTTATTCCGCCGCTTCCAGCGCTGCCGTTTCGGCGCGTTGGCCGTCATAGACGAATTCGCTTGCCGCCGGATCAATGGCGGGGATTTCGTTTCGTTCGCTCCAGTAGTCCTGGTTGTGCTGCCATTCGGGCTTGTCGCCGCGCTTGGGCATCCGGTCCAGATCGCGCATCAGGTAGGTCGGGTTGAAGTTGTCGCCATCGATCCACGGCAGGATCGGCATGTCAGCATCCTCTGGCCGCAGCGCGACTTCGACTTTGTGGCGTCCTTCTGCATCCATGTGATTCAAGAGCTTGCAGACGAAATCTCCGACGATGTCGACGCGCAGTGTCCACGAGGCGCGGAAATAGCCGAAGACCCAGACGAGATTAGGCACGCCGGTGAACATCATGCCGCGGTAGTTGACGGTATCGGCCCAGTCGACCGCCTGACCATCGACCGCGAACGGGATCTCGCCGAGTACAGAGAGCCGGAAGCCGGTGCAGGCAACCACGATATCGGCCTCGATCTCCTGCCCCGACGCAGTGCGCACGCCGCTTGCGGTGAAGGTCTCGATGGTATCAGTGACGACTTCGGCATTGCCTGCAACGACGTGCTTGAACATGTCGCCATCGGGAAGCTGGGCAAGGCGCTGCTGCCAGGGGCGGTACTTCGGCGTGAAGTGCGGCTCGAAATTGAAGTCTTCGCCCACGTAGCCGCGGATCAGCGCGCGCAGGTCCTCGGCCATGGCCTCGGGCTCCTCGCGGCTGCGGCGGTCCATCTCGTAGAAATTGTAGATGTAGTCCTGCCGCACGACACGGTGGACGGTCTCCTCGTCGACGCCGATGGTGCGCAGGCGGTCCGCCAGTTCGCTGACGTTGGGCGCGCAGTAGAACCAGGTCGGCGAGCGCTGCAGCATGGTGACCTTGGCCCCGGCGTCGCACAGCGCGGGAACGATGGTGGCAGCCGTGGCGCCCGAGCCGATCACCAGCACGCGCTTGCCGGCCACATCGGTCGTGGGATCCCACAGCTGGGCGTGGACGAAGTGACCCTTGTAATCGGCCATGCCCACCCAATCGGGGATATAGGGCGTCTTGTGATCATAATAGCCCTGGCACATCCACAGAAAGCCGGCGGTGAACACGATTTCGGTGCCATCCTTGCGGCGGGCGTTCACGGTCCAGAGGCTGTCCGCGCTCGACCAGCTGCACGACGTGATCGTGTGGCCGTAGCGGATGTGCTGGTCGATGTGGTTATCCGCGATCACTTCGCCCATGTAGCGCAGGATCTCGTCCGCCGTGGCAATCGGCGCGCCGACCCAGGGCTTGAAACGGTAGCCGAAGGTGTAGAGATCGGAATCGGACCGGATGCCGGGATACTTGTGCGTTTCCCAGGTGCCGCCGAACGTATCCTTGGTCTCGAGGATGACGTAAGTCTTGCCCGGGCACTGATCCTGCAAATGCTTGGCCGAACCGATGCCGGAAATACCGGCCCCGACAATCAGGACATCGATGTGCTGCTTGGCCTGCTCTGCCATAACTCTCTCCTTGCTGCCGGTCCTTGCCACTCCCCCCGCCGCCGCGTGCGGGACGCGGGCCTTGCGGGAAGCCGGGTGGACCGATTGTGGCGGTTATCGCCTTGTCGCGCCAAGGAGGCCTTGATCCGCGTCAAAAGGCAACAGGAATCTCGCAAGACTTCGCCCTGCGAAAGAAGAGCAGTGCCAAACGTTCATGCGCCGGGCCATCGCCTGCAGAGCCGGAACGCCGGCTTTCCCCTGCCTTCACGAACGGGCAGGCGCGCGCAGGTTGCGTGCGCCGGGCCCAGCGCCTATCGCCATCACCGATGAATGCACGGCGCTGTGATATCGCGATCCTTGGCGGCGGCTTGGCGGGCGGGCTTATCGCGCTTGCGCTGGCCCGGTACCGTCCCGATCTTTCGCTCCTCATCGTGGAGCAGGGGGACTGCCTTGGCGGCAACCATGTCTGGTCGTTTTTCGCCACCGACACGGATCACGAGGCGACGGAGCTGCTGGCGCCGATGATCGAGGCGACCTGGGACGACTACAACGTCCATTTTCCGCGCCACAGCCGACACCTGCACACCAGCTACAGCGCGATGACCTCGGAGCGCTTCGATGCGGCGCTTCGCGCAGCGCTTCCCGCGGATGCGATCTTGACAGCGCAGGCGGTGAAGGGCTGCAACGAGACCGAGGTCATGCTGGGCGACGGCACTCTGGTGCAGGCCGGCGGCGTGATCGATACGCGGGGCCTGCGCGATGCTTCGCACTTTACCGGCGGGTGGCAGAAGTTCGTCGGCCGCAAGTTCAAGCTGAAGGCGCCGCACGGGCTCGAACGGCCGATCGTGATGGACGCGACGGTCGAGCAGCTTGACGGCTATCGCTTCATGTATGCCCTGCCCTTCGCACCGGACGTGGTCTTCCTCGAGGACACCTACTATTCGGACAGCAGCGTGCTCGATCGGGGCCTGCTCGAAAGCCGGATCGACGCTTATCTGGCGGCACACGGCTGGGAAGTCGAAGCGCTGGTGAGCGAGGAGCATGGCGTGTTGCCGGTGGTGGCGGGCGGCGATTTTGCGGCGTTCTGGCGCGATGGCGGCGAAAATACGGCGCGAGCGGGTTCTCGGGCCGGGCTGTTTCATTCTCTGACGAGCTATTCGGTGCCCGATGCAGTGCGTTTCGCCCTCGCGCTGTCCCACCACGATGCTCTCGACGGGGCGGGGCTCAAGGCGTTCTCGGCCAAGTGGGCTAAAGGGCACTGGGAAAACCAGAGCTATTACCGCATGCTTTCGGCGTTGTTGTTCGGCGGAGCTTATCCGGCGGAGCGGCTCCGCATTCTGGAGCGGTTCTATACGATGAACCCGCAACTGATCGAGCGGTTCTATTCGGGGCGCTCGACCGCATACGACAAGTTTCGCATTCTGGCCGGCATTCCGCCAATTCCTATTCCGCGGGCGCTCGGCACCATTACGGGTCTGGGCAGGCAGCCGGCCCCGCTCAAGTTTTCAGGAGTTTAGAGTTTCATCATGAAGAAAGTAGCCGTCATCGGAGCCGGTTTCGGCGGGCTGGCGCTGGCGATCCGCCTGCAATCGGCAGGGATCCAGAGCACCGTCATCGAAGCACGCGACAAGCCGGGCGGCCGCGCCTATTTCTGGGAGCGCGACGGCTTTACCTTCGACGCCGGGCCGACGGTGATCACCGATCCGCCGTGCCTCAAGGAGCTGTGGGCACTTTCGGGCCATGACATTGCCGAGGATGTCGAACTCATGCCGGTCAAGCCGTTCTACCGGCTGAACTGGGCCGATGGGACCAACTTCGATTACACCAACGACGAGGCCGTGCTCAACGCCGAGATCGCCAAGCTCAACCCGCGCGACGTGGCAGGCTACGCGGACTTCCTGAAGTTCTCCGCCGGGGTGTTCGAGGAAGGCTACGTCAAGCTCGGCTCGGTGCCGTTCCTCGACTTTGCCTCGATGATCAAGTCGGCGCCGCCGCTGATCCGCTATCAGGCGTGGCGTTCGGTCTATTCGATCGTTTCGAGCTATATCGAAAACGAGAAACTGCGCGAGGCCTTCAGTTTCCATTCGCTGCTGGTGGGCGGCAACCCGATGACCGCGAGCGCGATGTATGCGCTGATCCACAAGCTCGAGAAGGACGGCGGCGTGTGGTGGGCCAAGGGCGGCACCAACAAGCTGATCGCGGGCATGATCAAGCACTTCGAGCGGCTCGGCGGCACAGTGCGGCTCGGTGACCCGGTGGTGCATATCCACTCGCTGGGCGACCGCGTCACCGCGGTCGAGACCAAGAGCGGCTGGCGCGAGAGCGTGGACGCAGTCGCCTCCAATGGTGATATCGTCCACTCTTATGCGGACCTCATGCCCGACAACGGCCACGCACAGCGGCGCGCCAAATCGCTCAAGAAGAAGAAATTCTCGCCGAGCCTCTTCGTCGTTCACTTCGGCGTGGAAGGCACCTGGCCGGGGATTGCGCATCACATGATCCTGTTCGGGCCGCGCTACAAGGGCCTGCTCGACGACATCTACAAGCACGGCGTGCTGCCGGAAGACTTCTCGATCTATCTGCACCACCCCTCGGTGACCGACCCGAGCATGGCGCCCCCGGGGATGAGCACGTTCTATGCGCTGGTGCCGGTGGCCAATCTAGGCAAGCTGCCAATCGATTGGGACGAGATCGGGCCGAAGTTCGAGAAGCGCGTGCTCGACGAGGTTGGCCGCCGTCTAATCCCGGACATCCACAGCCGCATCGTGACGAAGTTTTCCTACACGCCCAAGGACTTCTCGATCGATCTTTCGGCGCATCAGGGCAGCGCGTTCAGCCTCGAGCCGCTGCTCACACAATCCGCATATTTCCGTGCGCACAACCGTGACGACGCGATCAAGAACTTCTATCTTGTTGGCGCCGGCACACATCCGGGTGCAGGCATCCCCGGCGTGGTCGGCAGCGCGAAGGCGACGGCGGGCCTGATGATCGAGGATCTGCTGGAAAGGTAGGAGCGCGGTGAAGCGGCTGGCGGTCTATTGCGGTTCGGCATCGCCGGCGGACCCGCGCTATGTTGCGCTAGCGCGCGAGGTGGGTGCCGATCTGGCCGGCCGCGGGATCGGCGTGGTCTATGGCGGCGGGCGGCTCGGCCTGATGGGCGCAGTCGCTGCGGGCGCACTGGAGGCAGGCGGCGAGGTGATCGGCGTGATCCCACGCGCGCTGGCAGAGGCCGAAGTCGCCAATCCCGATTGCACGAGCCTCACGATTGTCGAGACCATGCACCAGCGCAAGCAGGCCTTCACCGACCTTTCGGACGGGTTCCTGACTTTGCCCGGCGGGGTGGGCACGATGGACGAGCTGTGGGAAGCGGTCAGCTGGTCGCAGCTGGGCTATCACGCCAAGCCCGTAGGCCTGCTCAACGCCTTCGGGTTCTATGACCAGCTGCTGGCCTTCCAGCGCCACATGATCGAGGTCGGCTTTATCCGCCCGGTCCATGGGGCGATCATTCTCGCAGAACATTCGCTTGATGTGCTGCTGGCCCGGATGGCGGCGCATGTACCGCACACGCCCATCATCCAGATGGCTGCGAAAGACTTGTGAGGCAGCGTGTCTGATCCGCTCGCAGCGCTTGTCCCGGACCGCGCTGCCCTTGTTGCCCATGCGCGTGACACCATCGCAAGGGGATCGAAAAGCTTTGCGGCGGCCTCAAGGCTGTTTGACCGGACGACGCGTGAGCGGGTGTGGCTGCTCTATGCCTGGTGCCGCGCCTGCGACGACATTGCAGACGAACAGGACCTGGGTGGCGAACTGGGAACGACGCCGGGGGACGATCCTGCCGAGCGGCTCGCGCAGATCCGGCGGCTGACGGACCTTGCCATGGCGGGGCTCCCCACCGGCAATCCCAGCTTCGACGCGCTCGGTGTCGTGGCGCGCGAATGCGGGCTGACGTGCGCGATGGCCGAGGACGTGATCGACGGCTTCGCGCTCGATGCGCGGGACTGGTCGCCGCGCTGCGAGGCGGACTTGCTGCGCTACTGCTTCCATGTCGCGGGCGCGGTGGGCGTGATGATGGCGGTGGTGATGGGCGTGGCGCCGGATGACGAGGACACGCTCGACCGCGCCTGCGACCTCGGCCTTGCCTTCCAACTCGGCAATATCGCGCGCGATGTGGCGGAAGATGACCGCGGCGCGCGTTGCTATCTGCCCGCCGAATGGCTCGCCGAAGCGGACATTCCGCCCGGCGAGCAGATGCGGCCGTGCTACCGCGCGGCACTCGTCAACGTGGCGCAGCGGCTGGCGGCGCTGGCGGCGGCCTATGAGGCATCGGCGCGGGTGGGCGCGGCGCGGCTCGGCTATCGCAAACGCTGGGCAATCCTGGCGGCAGCAGGAATCTATGGCGCGATTGCGCGAAAAGTGGCGGCGGGCGGACCGCGCGTATGGGACCGGAGGGTCTATACCTCGGACGGGGAAAAGATCCGCCGGGTGCTGCGCGCGGGGTTGCAGGCACTGGGCAAACCGGGCGCCGCGCCGCGTCCGAAATGGACGCGCACCAGCCTCAAGGCGCTGGCTAGCCCGCGGGAAGCATGACCGTGCGGCGGTTACCGGCAAGGTCGGCGAGCAGCCGCGCGGCTGCGATGCGACCGGACAAGGTTGCCATCGGGATGCCCGGCCCGGGATGGACGCTGCCGCCTGCGAGGTAGAGCCCAGGAACTTTTCCGCGCGCGCCGGCACGTGCGAAGCTGCCCATCATGCCATGGTTGGCACGGCCATAAAGCGCGCCTCCGCTAGCGGGAAACAGTGCATGAAAGCCCGAAGGATCGGTGACGACGGGCTCGTCCACACCCATGATCTCCAGCCCGCAATCGCGCATCAGGCAGGCGCTGCGGCGGGCAAGTTCGGCAATCTCGGCATCGGCAAGCGGGCCCTTGTCGCCATCTGCCGGAGCGTTGATCAGCGCGAGCAGGCGTTCGGGCGCACCGGCAGGGTGGTCGCTCCCCTCCCCCCGGTCCTGCGCGCAGAGGTAGACCGTGGGCGTTTCGGTGATGCGGCGGTCGCGGAAGATGGCTTCGAATTCGCTGGCATAGTCCGGCGCGAAAAACACGTTGTGGTGCGCGAGTTCAAAGCCCGTGGTGCGTGCGGCGAGGCACCAGGTGACGGCGGAGAGTGAGCGCTTGAGCGGCGCGGTGGCGGGGACCGGGCGAACCTCGTCGGTGAGCGCGGACACATCGCCGTTGAACACTACGGCATCGGCGGGGAGGCGTTCGCCCCCCGCGAGTTCGACACCTGCGACGCGGCCTTGCTCGATCACGATACGGTCCATGTGCGCGCCGAAGCGAAATCGCGCGCCGTGCTGCTCGGCCAGCCCTGCAATCGCACGGGCGACTTCGTGGATGCCGCCGCGCACCAGCCAGACGCCCTCCTGCTCGACATGGGCAATCAGCATCAGCGTGGCGGGCGCGGCCCAAGGCGAGGAGCCGACATAGGTGGAATAGCGCCCGAACAGCTGGCGCAGCCGCGCGTCCTTGAAGTGATCACCGAGCGCGCCCCACAGCGTGCGCATCGGCACCGTGCGCATCAGCGCGGGAATGCCGAAGGGGCCGAGCCGCGCGACGAGGCCGGGGATCGAGGGGCGCTCGGCCGCGATGAACGAGGCGGCGAGCGTCTTGTAGATATCGGCGCTGCGGGCGCAGAAGTCCCGGTAGGCCTTGGCTTCGGCTGCTCCGGCAAAGTCGCCGATGGCCTCGACCGAGCGGTCCACATCGGCGAAGAGATCAAGGTTGCCCCCCTGTTGCCAGGCGTGGCGGGCCAGCGTTTCGGCGGGGATCAGCCCCAGATTGTCTTCGAGCCGCTGCCCGGCATCGCGGAACAGGCCATCGAATATCCAGCGCATGGTGAAGACGGTGGGCCCCGCATCAATGGCAAGGCCACCGCTTTCCACGCGGCGCATCTTGCCGCCGACGCTGGCCGCGCGCTCGACAACGGTGACATCGAGCCCGGCGCGCGCCAGATCGGCGGCAGCGGACAGGCCGCCCATGCCGGCGCCGACGACAACGACCTTGCGCACGGCCACGTCAGTCAGACGCCGCCACGCGGCGCGACCGGAACGACGGGATCAGGCTGATCCCGGCCTTCTGGTCGATGCGGATGCGGTGGTAGATCAGGATGATCAGACCGGTTACGAGCGGCACCGACCACATCGCCGGATTGAGCGCGAGCGCAGGAAACAGGCGCACCGAACCGAAGGCGAGGAAGGCGGTGTAGACCGAGATGCCTGCACCGACGAGTGCCTTCACATGCTCCTTGAGCCACATGACCGGCGAGGGATTGCGCGCATAGAGGAACAGGAGATTGGTGATCCCGGTTGCCATGCCGACGACCGAAATGAGCATCATCAGCGGTTGATGAATGCGCGCGCCGTCCCACGCGCAAAACACGGCAGCGATCATGACGAGGAACTGCAGCGCCACATTGAGCGGCGTTCGGTTCGCCGCGACATTGCGGCGGTTTTTGACGCACAGCCAGCCATACCAGGCCAGATTGAGCGTGAGGATCGCATTGTGGAGCATCATCACGCCGAACATGCCGCGCACAAAATCGGCATCGAACTTGCCGACGAGATGCGGGTGGACCGTCATCGGATCGTAGAGGGTAATGAGGCTCATAGTCACCGCAAGGCAGCCGGTGAGGAGGATCGCCTTGGTGAACACCCGGCCCCACTTGCGGTGGTTCACATCGCCCTTGCGGCCCACGACGGGGATCCAGAACGCAACGGCCCCCGTCGCGCCGGCCGCGATATGCGCTGCAATCAGGCAGCGGAACAGCACAAGTTCCATCGCATCCCCCCGGTTCCTGCCCCTACGACTATTCCACTGGACAGCCCCCGTGTAAACATAAGATGACACATGCAAACTGTTCGGGATGCCCCTGTGACGCAGATTGTTCCTCCTGCCACCTTCCGCCCGCCGCGCCCGACCTCACTCGGCGCGGTCACGGCGCTGATGCGCGTGGCGCTGCGCGGGGATGGCGATCTCCTCAGCCTGCTGCCGGCCAGCGCCTATCGCTGCGATGTGGGGCCGCTGGGCTATTCGCGGCGCTCGATCCTGATCGTGAACCGGCCCGACGAAGTGCGGCGCGTGCTTTCCGATCCCGAAGGCATCTTTCCCAAGAGCGACCTCATGGTCGATGCGCTGGCGCCACTCATTGGCGATTCGATTTTCGTGTCCTCTGGGGAAACCTGGCAGCGCCAGCGCCGCATGATCGATCCCGCCTTCACGATGATGCGCGTGAACCGCGCCTTTCCGGCGATGCAGGAGGGGGCAGCCGCGTGCGAGGAGACGCTGGCGGCGCGTGCTGCGGATGGTGCTGCGTTTTCGCTGGACCTCACGATGAGCCATCTGACCGCGGACATCATCTGCCGCACGGTGTTCAGCACCGGGCTCGAGACCGGCGCAGCGCATGATGTGTTCGATGCCTTTACCGTGTTCGAGCACAGCGTGGCGCAAGTCGAGATTCGCCGGCTGATCATGGACCCCGCCTGGACGGCAGTTCCGCAGAAGGACTTCGTGCTGGAGGCCTGCCTGCGCATCCGGGGGCATCTGGGCGAACTGCTCGATACACATGTGGGCCCGAATGGCGAGCATTTCGACGATATCGCGGCAGCGGTGATCGCGGCGCGCGACGACTTTACGCGCACGGCGTTTACGCGCGAGGAGTTGATCGACCAGTTGGGCGTGCTGTTCCTGGCTGGCCACGAGACGAGCGCGAGCGCGCTGACCTGGGCGTTCTATCTGCTCGCCATGCAGCCGGAGCTGGTCGCGCGGGTGCGTGAGGAAATCCGCACGGTGGCGGGCGAGGACGGACCAATCGGCTTCGAGGAAACCAAGCACCTCCCCACCATCCGCAATGTGTTTCGCGAGACGCTACGGCTCTATCCCCCGATCACGTTTCTCCCCCGCGTGGCAACAGAGGCGACCACGATCGGTGGACGCCGCGTGAAGCGCGGGGCACTGGTGATGGTCGCGCCCTGGGTGCTGCACCGGCACCGGCGCTTCTGGAAGAACCCCGACGTGTTCGATCCCGACCGCTTCCTTCCCGCGCGTGAGGGCGAGCTGACGCCGGGGGCTTATATCCCCTTCGGCCAGGGCCCACGTGTTTGTGCTGGCGCGGCCTTCGCGCTGACCGAAGCGGTGCTGCTGATCGCGCGGCTGTTTCGCCAGTTCGATTTCCATGTCGAGCACGCAGGCGGGGTGCGGCCGGCGGCGCGGCTGACGACGCGGCCGGCGAAGCAGATCATGGTGCGGGTGACGAGAGCATGACGTCATGACGACGGTGCTGCTGACCCTCGGACGGCTGCCCAAGGCGCTCGATCTGGCACGGGGGTTCAGCAAGGCGGGATGCCGCGTGCTGGTGGCCGAGCCTTATGGCTGGACGCTGGCGGGGGCCTCGCGGCACGTGGCGCGCGAGTTCAAGGTGCCGCCGCCGAGCGCAGGCAAGGCCGCCTATCTCGCGGCGCTGGCACAGATCGTGGCGCGCGAGGGCGTGGACCTCGTGGTGCCGGTGTCGGAAGAGACCATGCATGTGGCGCATCTGGCGGAGATGTTGCCTGAAGGCGTCAGGCTGTTCACGATGCCGCCGAGCCAAGTGCTCGCGCTCCACGACAAGGCCAGCTTTGTGCGCAAGGCGGCGGCGATGGGGCTGGCGGTGCCCGAGAGCGCGCCTTTGGGGAGCGCCGAAGCCGAAGTGCTGGCGCGCGGCGGGCCGGTGGTGGTGAAGCCGATCTATTCGTGTTCGGGCAATGGTCTAAGCGTCCTGCGCGGGGATGAGCCCCTGCCCCCGGCCGATCCGGCGCGGCCGATGGTGGTGCAGCGGTTTGTCGAGGGGCGCGAGCACAGCACATGCACGATTGCGCAAGGTGGCCAAGTCGTGTCGACCATGGTCTACCGGGGCGCAGTCATGTCGGGCTCTGTCGCGGTGGCGTTCGAGCGGGTCGAGGCGCCTGCCATCGCGGCGTGGACCCGCCGGTTTGTGGCCGAAACGGGTTGGACCGGGTTCATCTCGTTCGACTTCATCGTTGATGCGGCGGGCGTGCCCTATGCCATCGAGTGCAATCCGCGCGCGACGAGCGGGGTGCATTTCTGGGAGCCGACCGACATTGCCCGCGCAGTGCTGGAGCCCGGCTGGGCCGGACCCGTGCGCGTGCGGCGCCATGCGACCTTGCAGCAGTTTTACGCCTGCCTGACCGAGACACAGGGCGCGATGCTCCGCCGCAAGGGGTTCTGGCCTGCGCTCCGGAGCCTCGTCACCACCCGCGACGTGAGCTGGGACTGGCGCGACCCCTGGCCGTTTGCGAGCATGATCGGAACCTCGTCGCCGATCATCTGGCAATCGATCACCCAAGGCGCGCGGTTTGGCGAGGTGGCCACACAGGACGTGGGGTGGTACGAGGACTGACGCGAATTTTTGCGCGTGATGTAACGTTTTTCCGGTTCAGTCCGAACCGGTCAATGCGGCGCTTGCTCTTCCATACCGGACGGGCATGCTCACGGCGTGCGCGCGGCAAGCGGGAGCGGGAATATGGCAACACACTATGCTGGCAGCGAAGCCGGCGGCGCGGAAGGCAAGGCGGGGGCAGGCGCTTCCCCGCTGATCTATCGCACCAAATTGCCGGTGCGGATCTGGCACTGGATCAATGCCCTGAGCATTTTCGTGATGCTGATGAGCGGCATGATGATCTTCAATGCACATCCCCGGCTCTATTGGGGTGTCTACGGCGCGAACCTCGATCATCCCTGGCTGGTCATCAGCCACCGCGGCATGCACGGGTACGCTCAGATCGGCGGGTTCGAAATCGCGACGACGGGGTTCCTCGGCTATGCGCAGGGCGTGGCTTATGCCTTCCCGCCGCTCGTGACGATCCCTTCGACCTACAGCCTCGCTGATGCGCGGCAATGGCACTTCGCGTTTGCCTGGGTGCTGTTGATCAGCGCGACCTTGTTTATGGCTTACAACCTGATCTCCGGTCACTTGCGGCGCGATCTTGCCTTGAAGCGTGAAGAGCGCAGCATTTCCCACTTGTGGCACGACATCAAGGAGCACGCGCGGCTGCGCTTCCCCACCGGGGAGGCGGCGCGGGCCTACAATCCGCTGCAGAAGATCGCCTATCTGGGTGTGCTGTTCGTGCTGATCCCGGTGGTGATCCTGACCGGGTGCACGATGTCCCCCACCCTGAACGCGGCCTTTCCGTGGCTTCCGGAACTGTTCGGCGGGAGGCCCTCGGCGCGTTCGATCCACTTCCTCTGCGCATTCGGGTTCGCCGCGTTCATCGCGGTGCATCTGCTGGCGGTGGTGCTGGCGGGACCGTTCAACGAGCTGCGCTCGATCATCACGGGCTGGTACCGTCTGCCGAAGGAGCGGTCGAAATGAGCAAAGACAACAACTCTGGGCTGATCATGCCAGCCGAACGCCCCTCCTCGCTGATCACGCGGCGCAATGCGCTGATGGGCGGAGCAGGGCTTCTGCTGGCGGGCTGCGACCAGATCAACGCCTCACCCTCGGTGAAATCGCTGCTCAGCCTCGGCGAGAAGGCGACGCACGGTGCGCAGCGTCTCGTAACGGACCGCAATGCGCTGGCGCAGGAGTTCAGCCGGTCCGAAATGTCGCCGGTGTTCCGCCAGAACGGCAACCAGAACCCAGGGACGAGCGAGTACAACGCGCTCGCCGCGAACAACTTCGCCGACTGGACGCTCAAGGTGGATGGCATGGTGCCCAATCCGCTGCAGTTCAGCCTGGCGCAGCTTATGACTGCGCCCCGTCGCACCCAGATCACGCGGCACGACTGCGTCGAGGGGTGGAGCGCGATCGGCGAATGGTCGGGCGTGCCGCTCGGGCTGCTGTTGCGGCGCGCGGGCATGTCTTCCAACGCGAAGTACGTGGTGTTCCACTGCGCGGACAGCACCGGCGGCCTTCCTTATTACGAGAGCATCGACATGATCGATGCCTTCCACCCGCAGACGATCCTCGCGACGCACATGAACGGTGCACCGCTCACGGTCGGCCACGGCGCGCCGCTGCGCCTCAGGGTCGAGCGGCAGCTGGGCTACAAGCAGGCGAAGTACGTCATGCGCGTGGAGGCGGTGGCCTCGCTTGCCGGCATTCACGGCGGCAAGGGTGGCTACTGGGAAGACCACCGCGACTATCAGTGGTTTGCGGGGATCTGAGGGGCGCCGCCCCTCACCCCTTCAGACCTTCACGATCCCGCGGTCGATCAGGCTCCTCGCGCAGTCGACAATCGATTCTCCGGGGGCGCGGGTTTTCCAGCCGAGGCGTTCGAAGGCGTGGTCGGCGCTGGCATCGCGCACGTTGCCGAGTTCGCCCACGACTTGCTTGATCACCGGATTGAAGCGCGCGCCGATACGGACGAGCCAGTTCGGCAGACCCCGGGTGGGCGCCCTGCGCGCCTCGAGCGGCATGCGCGCGCGCAGGATGGCGGCGACGTCGATCATCTTGAGGAACGGGCCTGAGGCGATGAACCGTTCGCCGTCGAGGCCCGGTTCGGTCAGTGCGCGGACGTGGAGATCGGCAAGATCGCGCACATCGACGATGCCGAAACCGAGATCGGGGCAGCCGGGCAAGGCGCCCGAGAGCAGCTGGTTGATGATCTCGATCGAGGCGGAGAAGTCGTTGCTCCAGACCGGGCCAAGCACGGCGGCCGGGTTGATCGAGAGGAACTCCATGCCTGTACCATTGGCCGCCATCCAATCCCGCGCGGCGCGCTCGGCAATCGTCTTGGACTTGACGTAGGCATAGGCGTCAGGGCTCTGGACATTGGTCCAGTCGGCCTCGGTGAAGTGGTGGTGACCCTTGCCGTGGCCATAGGCGATCGCGGCGACCGAGGAGGTCTGAACGAAGCGCGTGACCCCGGCCTCCTTGGCAAAGCTCAGGGCGCGCAGCACGCCTTCGCGCGCGGGGACGATGAGCTCGTCTTCGTTACGTGGCGGGATGTTGGACAGCGGCGAGGCGACATGGGCGACATGGGTGCAGCCAGCCATCGCCTCGGCCCAGCCGGCATCCTTCATGAGGTCGGCCGCGAAGAACCTGAGCGTTTCGGGCGTGCCGCCGAGCAGCGGGCGCAGTTCCGCCTCGCGCTTGAGGCTGCGCACGGTGGCATGGACCGTCCAGCCTTCGGCCAGAAGCTGCTGGATGATGAAGCCGGCGATGTAGCCGCTGCCGCCGGAGACGAGGACTGTCTGGCTCATGGTGGGTTCCTTCAGAAGCGAAGCATGATCGCGCGGGCGAGCGCGGGCGACAGCGAATGGACGGCCTGAAGCACCTTGACCATGCCGACATTGGCTTCGGTCCTGCCGCTTTCCATCGCGGCCACGATCTGCCGGGCGCAGTCCTCAGGCGCCAGCTTGGCGCCCGCGCGCGAGGCCGTCATCGCCGTCTCGACCACCGGGGGCAAGGCTTCGAGCACATGCACGCCGGTCCCCTTCAATTGCGCGCGCAGGGCCTGCGTGTAGCTCCTGAGCCCGGCCTTGGTCGCGCAGTAGAGCGGGGCGCCGGCATTGGGGGCGATGGCCAGGCCCGATGTGACGTTGACGATCATCGCCTCCCCCCTTGCGCGCAGCACCGGCATGAGGCGGCCGATCAGGCGGATCGGCGCGTGCAGGTTGAGCCAGAGGGTGCGTTCGTCGTCTTCGGCCACAGGGGGCGCGACGCGGAAATCGTGCTCCGCGCCCATGCCGGCATTGTTGACGAGCACATCGATGGCCCGGCCGCCGAGCCCGGCGATCACCGCATCGATGCCTTCGGGCCCGGAAAGATCAGCGGCGATGACCTCGACCCCTTCGGCCTTCAGCGCGGCGATCCGCTCAGCCGTCCGCCCTGTCGCAATCACCGTGGCGCCCTTGCCCCGCAGCTGGCGCACAAGGCGCAAGCCGATTCCATCGGTGCCGCCGGTCACCAGAATGATCTTCCCATCAAGCTTCACGCCATGCTCCCCGATTGGTCTTGTCGGGGGGAGACTAACGATCGAGTTGCAATATGCAACTTTTACTTCATGAGCACGAGCTCTTCCGACATAGAGGGATGCAGCGCGACGGTCGCGTCGAAATCGGCCTTGGTGAGCCCTGCCTTCACCGCGATGGCGGCAGCCTGCAGGATTTCGGGCGCCTCGGGCCCGATCATGTGGATCGCCAGCACGCGATCGGTCGCGGCATCGACGACCATCTTGTAGAGCCCGCGCTCGGGCCGATGCGCGAAGATGTTCTTCATCGGGCGGAAATCGGAGGAATAGACTTTGACCGAACCGTACTTGTTGCGCGCCTCGCCCTCGGTCGGCCCGACTGCGGCGAGCGGCGGCTGCGAGAACACCGCGCTCGGGATGCAGCTATAATCGAGCGTGATGTGCTTGCCGCCGAATACGCGGTCGGCAAAGGCTTGGCCTTCGCGGATGGCGATGGGGGTGAGCTGCACGCGGTCCGTTACGTCACCCACCGCATAGATGCTGGGGCACGACGTCTGCGCGCGATCATCGACGAGGATCTGGCTGTTCTCGCCGACTTCGACTCCGGCGTTTTCGAGGCCAAGCCCGGCGGTGTTGGGCTTGCGGCCGGTGGCGACGAGGACCTGATCGGCCAGCACCGGATCGGGCTGGCCCTTGAGCCAGACTTCGAGCATCCCGTCCTCGCGCTTGACGACTTTTTCGAACGGGCAATTGAAGCGGTACTGGATCCCGCGCGCCATAGTGATCTGGAGGAGCCGGTCGCGCAGCGCCTGATCATAGCCGCGCAGCAGCGTCTCCGAACGGTTGACGACCGTTACGTGACAGCCGAGCGCGTTGAAGATGCCGGCAAATTCCATCGCGATATAGCCAGCGCCGGCGATGACCACGCGGCGCGGCAGCTTCTCGAGATGGAACACCTCGTTAGAAGTGATGCAGTGCTCGGCCCCTTCGAATTCGGGCATGACCGGCCAGGCACCGGTGGCAACGAGGATATGCTTCGCGGTGATCTCGCGCCCCGAGGCAAGGCGCACCGAATGCGGTCCGGTGATCACCGCGCGTTCGAGGTAGCGCTCGACCTTGTGGGTCTCCAGAGTGGAGGTGTAGGCCGCATTGAGCCGGTCGACATCGCGCAGGACTGCATCGCGCAGCGTGGGCCAGTCGAACGTGGTCTTGTCCACGGTCCAGCCGTAGTTGGCCGCATCCTGCAGCTCCTCAGCGAAATGCGAGCCATAGACGAGCAGCTTTTTGGGCACGCAGCCGCGGATCACGCACGTGCCGCCGACGCGGAATTCCTCTGCCACCGCAACGCGGGCACCGTGGCTGGCGGCCACGCGGCTCGCGCGCACGCCGCCTGAGCCGGCACCAATGACGAAGAGATCGTAGTCAAACTGGGTGTCGGTCATGCGCTGGGCTCCTCCTGGTTGCGCTCATATGGGGTATCAGGGGGCGCCGCAACAATGCCCATATACCATCGTTTCGCTGCCCGCATGGCATGAGCACGGAACATGGGCGGTGCCTGGCGCGTTAACCCGGTGAGCGTCCCATCCGGCCGCGGCGGAAAATCGTGCCATGAAACATGAAGGCGAAGAGGTGCATCTCAACACCGAAGAAGTCAGCGGCGGAGACAAGGACCGCAGCCTCGGCAAGATGCTGGTGATCGGCACGCTGCTGGCTATCGGGCTGCTTTCGGCGGTCTGGATCAGCGGCGCAGTGCGCTTCGGCCAGGCCCACCCGGACGCCGAAGCGACAGCCGCGCCCTGACCTGGCCGTTACCTAACGATCGATTCCGGCGGCGGCGAGCAACGCTTCGGTCGAGGGATCGAATTCGGCCCCGCCCGCCTCGATCGACTTGGCAATCGCCTTGCCAAGCTCGACGCCGAACTGGTCAAAGGGATTGATTTCCAGCATCATCGCCGAGACAAAGGTGCGGTGCTCGTGGAAGGCGATCAGGCTGCCGAGCGTGGCCGCGCCCAGCTCGTCGCAGAGGATCGTGGCCGAGGGACGGTCCCCCGGATAGTCACGCGCCAGATCATCGCCGCCCGCCTTGCCAGCCATCAGCGCGGCACCTTGCGCAAAGCAATTGGCGAGCAGGGTGCGGTGGTGCATCGGGTCGAAATCGTGGCCCGGGACGCTGATGGCGAGGAAATCGACCGGGATCAGGTGCGTGCCCTGATGGAGCAGCTGGAACACCGCATGCTGCGCATCGGTGCCGACGCCGCCCCAGGTCACAGGGGCACTCGGACGCTTGAGCGGGGTGCCGTCTGCCAGCACGCGCTTGCCATTCGATTCCATCTCAAGCTGCTGGAGATAGCTGGGCAGCAGTGCGAGGCGCTCGTCATAGGCAAAGACCGCGCGGCTGCTGCAGTGGCGGGCCTGCGTGTAGTAGAGATCGGCGAAAGCCGCGCGGATCACGACGTTTTCGGCCGGTGCCGCTTCGAGGAAATGCCGGTCGATCGCGGCGGCGCCGGCGAGGAAAGCTGCGAACCCGTCCCAGCCCAGCGCGAGCGCAATCGGAAAGCCGATCGACGACCACAGCGAATAGCGCCCGCCGACAGTTTCGGCGAAGGGCAGGACGCGCGTTTCATCGACGCCCCAGGCGACTGCCTTGTCGGGCGCGGCGGTGAGCGCGATGACGCGGCCATAGGGGTCCTCCACCCCGCCCTCGCGCAGCCAGTCGAGCGCGCTGTTCGCGTTCATCAGCGTTTCGGTGGTGGTGAAGGTCTTGGAGGCGACCGCGATCAGCGTGGTGGCGGGATCGCACTGGGCGACGGCAGCGGCCAGCGCGGCGGCATCGACGTTGGAGACGACGTGGACCGCGATCCTGGCATCCTCGCGCGCCAGCGCATCGATGGCGAGTGCGGGGCCGAGCGCCGAGCCGCCGATGCCGATGTGGATCAGGCTCTTCACCTCGCCCAGCAAGCCCTCGTGGATCGCCTCGACCAGAGCTTGCATGCGCTCGTGAAAGCGCTCGGCTTCCTCGGCTGCGGCGGGATTGCCGACACCGCGTTCGGCCATATGCGTCGCGGCGCGGCCTTCGGTGTTGTTGATGAGCGCGCCGGCGAACAGCGCCTCGCGGCTGCCGGCAAAATCGACCGCTTCGGCAATCTGGTCCAGCACGGCTTCGACTTCGGCAGAGAGGTGCGTCTTCGACCAGTCGAAGCGAATCGGACCGCCGGGGAGATCGAGGACCGTAGCGTAACGATCAAGCCGGCCCGGATCCGCGAAAAGCTCCGTCAACGTGGGGCAGGACAAGCTCTCAAGCGCAGTCCAGAGCGGGGCGGTGTCGGTGGCGGCCATGGTGTCGTCTCCTCGGGATGCGCCGGGCGTACCCCGCTCCTTCGACCAAGCGCAAGGGATGGCCGACCGGCGAGGCTGCTAAATTCGTCTGCGTGGGCTTATCCATGCAGTCTGCGCTTGACGGATGCGAGGCCCCTCCACATGACCGCTGCGATGACAGATACCCCCGAAAACGCTCCGGAGAGCACCGCATCCGCGACACAAGCGGTGCAGGATGCGGCCCCACCGTCCGTGAAGAAGAAGAAGGAGCGCAAGGAAGACAGCTTCCCGGTCTTCGTGATCAAGCTTGTGCTGATCGTAGCCTTCTTCAGGAGCTTCGTGTTCTCACCCTTCAACATCCCGTCGGAATCAATGCTGCCCCGGCTGGAGAACGGTGATTACCTGCTCGCGGCGAAGTGGCCCTACGGCTTTTCGTCCTATTCGCTGCCCTTCAGCCTGCCGCTGCTGCCGAGCCGGATCCTCGCCAATCAGCCCAATCGCGGCGACGTGGTGATCTTCAAGGCCCCGCCGGGCAACGATGTCGACTACATCAAGCGCGTGATCGGGCTGCCGGGCGATACGGTGCAGATGATCGGCGGGCAGGTCCATCTCAACGGCGTGGCCGTGCCCAAGGTCAAGGTCGACGATTTCGTCATCAAGGTTTCGGCGAACACCACTTGCGTTTCGCCCGAGTTCGAGGCGGTTGAGAAAGACGGCAGCCCGAGCTGCCACTACCCGCAGTACCGCGAGACGCTGCCGGGCGGGAAGCAGTACAACGTGCTCGATCTGGGCTACCGGCCGCAAGACGATACACAGCCGGTGGTCGTGCCTGCGGGCCATGTCTTCCTGATGGGCGACAACCGCGACAACTCGATGGACAGCCGCTTTACGGCAGTCGAGGGCGGCGGGATCGGGATGGTGCCGCAGGACAACCTGATTGGCCGCGCAACCATCGTGATGTGGTCGACCGACGGCAGTGCCAACTGGTTCCTGCCCTGGACCTGGTTCACCGCCCTGCGCGCGAACCGGATCGGGGGTACATTCTGAGCGCGGCGCTTTCGGACGAGACTGCCGGCTTCATCGCCGCGCTGACGGGCAAGCCCCCTGCCCGGCCCGACTTGTGGCACGATGCGCTGACCCATGGATCGATGGGCGAAGCGCGCGATTACCAACGGCTCGAGTTCCTGGGTGACCGCGTGCTGGGGCTTGCCATTGCCGAATGGCTGCACGAGCTGAGCGACGCGGCGGAAGGCAAGCTGTCGCAGCGGCTCAACGCGCTGGTCAGCCGTGAGACTTGCGCCGACGTGGCACGCAGCCTCGCACTTGTACCGCATATCCGGCTCGGCAAGCAGGCCCGCAGCGATGGCGCCGGGCAAAGCGACAATGTGCTGGGTGACGTGATGGAAGCGCTGATCGGCGCTCTGTTTGTCGAGCGCGGGTTCGAGGCGGCGAAGGAATTCGTCCGCCGCGCGTGGGGACCGGCCATGGCGGGCGGCGCAGGGCAGCGCAAGCACCCCAAGGCCGCGCTGCAGGAATGGGCGGCGGGCAATCGCCGCAAGCCGCCAGTCTACACCCTGATCTCGCGCGAGGGGCCCGACCATGCGGCGGTGTTCACCGTCGCGGTCGAGGTGCCCGGTGTAGGGACAGCCGAAGCGACAGGTTCAAGCAAGCAGGAAGCGGAACGCGGCGCGGCGGCCGCTTTCATGACGCAGTATGGGTGACATTGAAATGACGGAGCATTGCGGCCTGGTAGCAGTGATCGGCGCGCCCAATGCGGGCAAGTCGACACTGGTCAACGCGCTGGTGGGGCAGAAGGTGGCGATCGTCTCGGCCAAGGCACAGACGACGCGTGCGCGGCTCATGGGGATCGCGCTGCAGGACTTGCCCGGCGGCGAGCGGGTGCAGCTGATCCTCGCTGATACGCCTGGCTTGTTCGAACCCAAGCGGCGGCTGGACAGGGCGATGGTCCATGCGGCCTGGGAAGGCGCGGATAGCGCCGATGCCATCCTGCTGGTGGTCGACGGGCGCAAGAAGAAGCGCGACTATCTGGAGCCTATCCTCGCAAGCCTGAAGGATCGCGCCGAGCGCAAGATTCTCGTGCTCAACAAGGTCGACGCGATTGCCAAGGAGCCGCTGCTCGAAATGGCGGCGGAACTGTCACTGCAAGGCGGGTTCGACGAGGTGTTCTTCGTCTCGGCGCTGACCGGCGACGGGGTCGCCGAGCTCAAGCTGAAGCTCGCCGAACGCATGCCCGAGGGCGCATGGCACTATCCCGAGGATCAGGTCTCGGATGCCAGCGAGCGGCTGCTGGCGGCCGAAATCACGCGAGAGCAGCTCTATCGCCAGCTCCATGACGAGTTGCCCTATGACAGCGCGGTGCGGCCCGAGAGTTACGCGACGCGGCGCGACGGCTCGATCGAGATCCACCAGCAGATCGTGATCGCCCGCGACAGCCAGAAGGCGATCGTGCTCGGCAAGGGCGGATCGAAACTGAAAGCCATCGGCGAGGCGTCGCGCAAGGAACTGGCCGAACTGCTCGGCGTGAAAGTCCACTTGTTCCTTCATGTCAAGGTCGAGGAAGGCTGGGCCGAGGCCAAGGAAATCTACGAGGAAATCGGGCTCGACTGGGTGAAGTAAAGGGCGGCGGCGATGGGGGCCATGTTTGCTTTGGTGCTGCCGGGAATGGGCCTGCTGCTGGCCATGACCGCGCTGTGGCGCCTCGGCGTAGCGCTTCACCGCCGGGCGAACGAGGCGACCGAGGCGAGCGGCGAAAGCTATGTGCTATCCGGTGCGTTCGGTCTGCTCGCGCTGCTCATGGCCTTTGCCTTTAGCCTTGCCATCGGGCGTTACGAGACGCGGCGCGTGCTCGTTATCGAGGAGGCGAATGCCATCGGCACCATGGCGACGCGGCTGGCCCTGCTCGAGGACAGCCAGCGGCGACCGCTTGCCGCTGCGCTCGCGCACTATGCAAAGGGCCGCGCCGATGTCGGCAAGAATGCAGCCGATGCGGCGTGGGAGGCC
>CAILIO010000157.1 GCA_903834285.1 uncultured Sphingomonadales bacterium
CCATATTCGAGCCCTCATCTCGTTTGTGGTTAGAAGCGGCTTCGATGCTGATAACATCGGGCCGCTTTGTCATTCATAGGCTTGGGTGTGGAGTTTATCAACGTAAAAGTGACTTGGCAGTAGAGTTCGCCACCGCCAAGTATTTCGCCAGTATATCTCTTATGAGAAGCACAATACAAGAGCGTGAGCGTAGTTACTTCCCTTCACGATCAGGTTATTGTAGGCTATGGAGACGAACTGGCCGGACAAACCTGAAAGCAATCCAAGCTGGAAGATGCGTGGATCTTCTGAGCCGTTGGGATTGACATAGGCCATTTCCACAAGATTCTCCTGCAGAATGACGCCAACGTAGCAGTTGGTCGCGCCGGATGGCCAAGACACAAGGCTCGACAGGAATGTGGGATAGGTGCCCGAGGTGTAGTTCGGCAGGAACGGGTCCGGAACCAGCGGCAGGATGCCGGCCTGGGTTTGCACGGCGTTGACCTGCTCTCCTGCCACGAACTCGACCACGTTGAACTTATAGGCCGTCGCCTTGGCCTCTTTGTCGATGGCATCGGCGAGCAGCGGATTGAGGTAAATCGCGCTGGGCTTGACGCCAAAGGTGGTCGAGGTCATCAGGGTCGCGACCTCGGTCTTGAGGCCGTCGATGATCGAGGCACCCTTGAGGACGCTGACCACATTGCCGCCGGTAGCGAGCTGCTGAAGGGCGCCAACCCATTCCAGCGTGGTTGGGGCTGTCAGTGACGTATCCGTGCCCTGCCAGAACATGGAGGCCTCTTTCAGCACAACGGCCGAAGCGATATCGGCGATGTCCTGGGCCTCAATTTGGGCAAACTGACCCTGACTTTGCGTGACCTCCACGTCGAAGTGCGAGAAGTTGCTCTGCGCGACGACTGCCTTGACCATCGCGGCCCGCTCGACGCGGTTTGGCCCGGTTGCGGTAGGCGCGATGGCGCGCGGATCAGTTGCCGCAGCGGATGCGACCGCGAGCTGCTCGAAATAGCGGTGCGGATGGCCGGTTGCGGGGCGCCAGCGGCGCATGTCTTTCATGCGCTGGACGGTCGGGGAGGTGCGGCGGAGAATGTCGAGGATCTCCGCCTCGTATTTGTTGACTTCGATCGCGCCGTTGCCGAGAAAGTCGGCAGACGCGCGCATGCTCATGGCCTGAGCCTGGATCTGCATCTCAGTTTGTCCTATGGAATTGTGGGGGTTCGGTGCAGGCGGCGCGCGCGGCGCCGCGCTCAGGGTTAGTCGGCGAGGATGCCTGCGCTCGAGGCGCTGATCTTCATGGCGATACGCTGCTGGGCATTCTTGATGCCGCCATCATCGAGGAGCTTGTTGAACTCCAGCACGGACATGGGCTTGGCTTCCTCAAGCGAGCCGATGCCGTTCTTCTTCAGCAGATTGCCGAGGGGGGAAATGGTCACAGTCTTTCGAGCCGGGGCCGCGGATGCATGGAAAGCTGCGGCCTTCACATCCTCGATCTTGGTGCCCATAGCCGCGATCTTATCGAGCAGCGGCTTGGTCGCGGCCTCAATGGCCTCGGCCTGGCGCTTCTCTGCGGCAAGGGCGGCCGCTTTGGCCTCATCCTCGGCCTTGCGCTTGTCATCAGCAGACGGGGATGCGGAAGCC
>CAILIO010000158.1 GCA_903834285.1 uncultured Sphingomonadales bacterium
CCGACGAAGTTGCGGTTGGAGGTCGAGGCGCAGCGTTCGCCGGCGGGGACCTTGTCCGGGTTCATGCCAAGGCAGGCCGAGCAGCCGGGTTCGCGCCATTCGAGGCCGGCTTCGATGAACACCTTGTCGAGGCCCTCTTCCTCGGCCTGCCGCTTGACGAGGCCCGAGCCGGGGACGACGATGGCCCAGGTAACGTTGGCGGCTTTCTTGCGGCCCTTGAGCACGGCGGCGGCGGCGCGCAGGTCTTCGATGCGGCTGTTGGTGCACGAGCCGATGAAGACGTTCTGGATTTCGACCGAGGTGAGCGGCTGGCCGGGTTCGAGCCCCATGTAATCGAGGCTGGCGCGCGCGGCGGCCTGCTTGGAAGGGTCCGCGAAGCTTTCGGGCGCGGGGACGACGCCGGTGATCGGGAGGACGTCCTCAGGGCTGGTGCCCCAGGTGACGCTGGGGGCGATATCGGCCGCGTTGATGACGACGGTCTTGTCGTACTTCGCGCCCGCGTCGGTCGCGAGGCTGCGCCACCACGCGACGGCCTTGTCCCACTCCTCGCCCTTCGGCGCGTAGGGGCGGCCCTTGAGATAGGCGAAAGTCTTGTCATCGGGCGCGATGAGGCCGGCGCGGGCACCGTGTTCGATCGCCATGTTGGAGACGGTGAGGCGGCCTTCGATAGAAAGATCACGGATGACCTGCCCGGTGTATTCGATGACATGGCCGGTACCGCCCGCTGCGCCGAGCACGCCGGTGATGTGGAGGACGACGTCCTTGGCAGTGACGCCCGGGAGCAGCGTGCCTTCGACGCGGACTTCCATCGTCTTCGAGCGCTTGAGCAGCAGCGTCTGCGTGGCGAGCACATGCTCGACCTCGCTCGTGCCAATGCCGAAAGCGAGCGCGCCGAGGCCGCCGTGGCAGGCGGTGTGGCTGTCACCGCAAACAATCGTCGCGCCGGGGAGCGAGAAGCCCTGCTCCGGCCCGACGACGTGGACGATGCCCTGCTCGGCATCGGAATCGCCGATATAGCGGATGCCGAAAGCGGGGGCGTTGGCTTCGAGAGCTTCGAGCTGGGCGGCGCTTTCGCGGTCGGCAATGGGAACGCGCACGCCCTTGGCATCGCGGCGCGCGGTCGTCGGCAGATTGTGATCGGGCACCGCGAGGGTGAGATCGGGGCGGCGCACCTTGCGGCCAGTGAGGCGCAGCGCCTCGAACGCCTGCGGGCTCGTCACTTCATGGACGAGGTGGCGGTCGATGTAGACGAGGCTGGTGCCATCGTCGCGGCTTTCCACGACGTGGGCGGCCCAGATCTTTTCGTAGAGCGTGCAGGGTGCGGGGGAGCTGGTCATGTCCCGCGCGCTAGACCCGGCGCGCGGACATTTCAAGGCGCGGTGGGCTCCCTCCACGCAATTTTGTTACTCGCTGCCGCGGCCCCGGACGATGACCGGGGCCGCGGCGCGTAGTGGTGATCAGAGAAGGTTGAGGCCAGTGTGAACGGGTTCGGACGCCGCGTAGTGCACCGGCGTGCGGTCGATCTCCGGCTCGGGCACGGCGAAGAAGACGCTGTTGCTGCGCTCGTATGGAAGCGGATCGAACCCGCGGCCGGGGGCATGATCGAACAGCATGACGGGGTGGACCAGCACCTGATCGTAAGCGAGCGTAAAAATCGCAACGCTCTGGATGTCGGCGCCGGGATCGGTGACGGAAACGGTATCGACCGTGCTTCCCGCGTCCATTTGCATATAAGCCACGGGAAAGCTGTCGCTCCCGGCTTCGCCACCAAGCGCGACCCAATCGGGCATGGGATCAACCGGGACATGCCCGTCAGGACCAGCGCTGCTGCTGTCTGAACCGCCATCGACGACTTGAACCGGATCGGACGTGATGGGGACCGGGTCGATTACGACCGGATCAATGGCGATCTGCGGATCGGTGGGCACATCTGTTGGCGTATGCGTGGGCTGCGGTTCATCATAAGCGATGGGGCCCGTGTCGACGACTGCCGGATCACCGGTTGTCAGGGGATCGCTGAGCGTGTCGGTCGGCTGGGGTTCGTCATGGCCGGGATGGACCGGATCGACGAGCGCTGGGTCGACGTTCAATTGCGGATCGGTGGGTTGCGGCTCATCATAGCCTGGAAGACCCGGTTCAAGGAGAGCCGGATCGATGCCCACACACGTGGCCATGTCGTGCGTGAGGACCGGAGCAACCTCAACGATCACATCCGGCGTCATATTACCTGTATCGATACTCACTGCGCGCTCCTCCGCCGGTTTTGCTCGCAAGTTCGATGGCGGTTTGAACCTGACCCGCGGTGGTTAGTCCGGATCGGACCAATATGCTCTAGCCGGACCTACCTATCCGCCGCGCGGCGGGACGCTTTTCGAGAGGTACTGGTCACGCGCCTGACCCTTTGGGCGAGAGGCTCGCATGCAGCGCGCGATTGGGCTAAAGCGCGGGCATGATACAGTTCCTGATCGTGTTCGCGACCGTATGGGCGATGGAGTTGGTGGCGTGGAGCAGCCACAAATATGTGATGCACGGCTTCGGCTGGGCCTGGCACCGCGACCATCACGAACCGCACGACGGCTTTTTCGAGCGCAATGACCTCTATGCGGTGGTCGGCGCGGCGATGTCGATCAGCGGGTTCATGATCGGCAGTCCGCTGATTGCGGGCGCGCATGCCTGGTGGCCCGCCACCTGGATCG
>CAILIO010000159.1 GCA_903834285.1 uncultured Sphingomonadales bacterium
CCAATCTATGATCATCGCGCATCCTCCAGGCGCAGCCGCACGATTTCGCCGATCTGCGCAATGGCCGTGGCAATCTCGGTCTCGCGGGTCTGCGCCAGACGCGCTTCCATCGCGGCGAGGATCCCCGCCTTGTCGGTCAGCCGCACGCAGATGATGAAGGGAAACCCGAAGCGCTCCCGGTACGCGGCATTGAGCGCCTGAAATCGCGCGAACTCATCTTCCGTCAGACGGTCAAGCCCCGCCGAGGCCTGCTCCGCCGCCGAAGCTTCGGTCAGCGTCCGGTCAATCGCCGCCTTGCCGGCAAGCTCCGGGTGCGCGCGGATCAGCGCCAGCTTTTCCTCGGGCGTCGCCGCATGGACCACCGCCATCAGGTCCGCATGCCGGTCCCCGCTGGATGGCGCGGCATCAGCCCGCGCTTCAACCCATGGGCTGTGCTCGAACAGCGCCGTCACGATCCCGCCCCCTCAAGGCTGACATGCGCCGAAACGACCTTCCACCCATCCGCAAACTTCACCCAGCTCTGGCTCTGCCGCCCGCGCCGCTCAGCGCCTTCGCGAAAGAACTCCGCATCCGCCGTGGCAAAGGCCTCGCCGTAGACTGCAATCGCGACATGCCCCAGCCGCCGCTGCGGCGATCCCCCGCGCCCTTTGCGAAATTCGCGGATCGCCTCGATGCCCCACAGCACTTCGCCCACGCCAAAGCGGTTGGTCGTAGGTGCATCGTGAAACAGCGCGTCCATCGCGGGCAGATCATCCGCCATCAGCGCGCGCTCGTAAGCGTTGAAGGCCGCGGTCACTTCGGCCAGGAGCGCTGGATCATTGACCGTCATGCCGCCAATTCCCCGCAAGGATGCACCGCCGCCCAGTGCCGCGCGATATCGACGCGCCGCGCGATCCAGGCGTCCCCGCTCGCCATGGCATGATCGACAAACCGCGCCACCGCCCGCGCCCGCCCCGGACGCCCGGCAATGCGGCCATGGAGGCCAACCGACATCATCCGCCCACCTTCCTCGCGCAATTGCTCAAAGGTATCGCACAAGTACCTGAAAAACTGATCGCCTTCTGTAAAGCCATTTAGCGACACGATCTTCATATCGTTGGCATCGAGCGAATAGGGCACGATCAGCTGCGGCTTGCGGTGGCGCCGGTCCCAATAAGGCAGATCATCGGCATAGCTATCAGCATCGTAGAGAAAGCCGCCTTCCTCCACCACAAGCCGCGCGGTGTTGGGAGAGGTCCGTCCCTGATACCACCCGAGCGGCCGCGCACCGGTCAGTTCAGTGTGCAGCACGACCGCCGTGGCGATATGCTCGCGTTCCACCTCCTCCGGCACATACTGGTAATCGATCCACCGGTACCCGTGGCTCGCAATCTCCCAATCAGCCTTCAGCATGGCCTCAACCGCCGCCGGATTGGCCGCCATCGCCGCCGCCACGCCAAACACCGTCACCGGCACGCCTCGCTCCGCGAAAAGCCGGTGCAGCCGCCAGAACCCTGCACGGCTGCCGTATTCGTAGAGGCTTTCCATCGCCATCGCCCGCGCCGGATGGCTCGCCGCCCCGACCATGTCCGAAAGGAACGCCTCGGAGCCCTTGTCCCCGTTGAGGACCGAGTTCTCGGCGCCTTCCTCGTAGTTGATCACGAACTGCACGGCGACCCGCGCCCCGCCGGGCCAGCGTGC
>CAILIO010000160.1 GCA_903834285.1 uncultured Sphingomonadales bacterium
GGGTGACGGTTTCGGACGGCAGCGAGGTGAGGCCCGCGCGGGCGAACTTGGCGTATTCGTGGCGGTAGCCGCGCGCGGCCTTGTAGGGCGGCACGGGATCGCTGGCGGTGGTGAGCGCGAGGGCATCGACATGGTGGGCCATCGCGGCGGAGGGCAGGTTGATTACCACTTCCCGGCGGGCGATCAGGTTCTGCGCGGTCTGCGAGGCGGCGCTGAGGCCGAGCATGGCGCGCCAGCCGAGCCAGAATACCGACGACATCGGCGCGAGATTGGCGCTGCCATCATCGTTCAGCGTGCTGAGCAGCGCGACGGGGGTGCCGAAATAGAGGATGGCGGGTTCGCGGGTGACGATCGGGATCTGGCTGGGCATGGGGTTTCTCCTGCGCTTGGTGCAGGGCCGGTCTAGGCCGGGGCGGGCGACGCCGCGCTCCGATGCTTGCGGTGCAATCTCCTCTCAGGCGAGCGCCATCAGGCTGGCGTTGCCGCCCGCAGCGGTGGTGTTGACCGACAGAGTGACCTCTTCGAGCAGCAGGTGGAGCGGATAACCTGTGCCGGGGTGCGGGGTGTGCGGGGTGACGATGGCGCTTTCGCGAAGCGCGAGCTGGCGTGTGGCCCCGGCGATCAACACGGGATCGCCCGCGAGCAGCGCGGCGGCGAGATCGGGCACGCGCCCCAGTGGTTCCCGCGCCCATTCGACGCGGGCTGCAAGCGCGGCGGGGAAATCGGCGGGGCGCGCGGCGACGGGGCCGCCGGGGGTGATCACGGCGGTGTTGCCGGTGGCGAGCACGGCGGCGATCTGGTGCCAGAGCGCTTCGACGCTAGCCGCCATGCAGGCGATCCGGCCGCGGGGGAGCAGGCGGTAGGTGTTGCGTTCGCCGACCGGGCCGGGGAGCAAGGCTTCGTATCCGAGGCGCGAGGTGGCGGCGGCGCTGCGGGCGGCGCGGGCGATGGCATTGAGGCCCTGGCCTTCCGCCCACTGGACAAAGGGAGCGATGGCGGGGTCGGGCTTGGCCGGGCTGGTTGGCAGGGTGGCGGGTGCGCCCGGGGCGAAGCGGGTGAGGTAGAGCGGGCCGCCGGCCTTGGGTCCGGTGCCGGAAAGGCCGCGCCCGCCGAAGGGCTGCACGCCGACGACCGCGCCGATCATGTTGCGGTTCACATAGAGATTGCCGGCGTGGATGCGGCTGGTCACGCGCTCCACGGTCTGATCGATGCGGGTGTGCAGACCGAAGGTGAGGCCGTAGCCCGAGGCGTTGATCGCTTCGCTGAGGCTGTCGATGGCGTCCGCGCGGAAGCGGACGACGTGGAGGACGGGCCCGAAGACCTCGGCCTTGAGATCGCGCGGATCGGTGAGTTCGATCAGCGTGGGGGCGATGAAGGTGCCGTTGGCGGTTTCGGGGCCGAGCGGCATTTCGGTGACCGGGAAGCCGGCAGCGCGCATCGCGGCGACGTGGGCGGCGATGCCGGTGCGGGCGCGCTCGGAAATGACCGGGCCGACGTCGGTGGCCAGCCGCGCCGAATTGCCTACGGCCAGTTCGGCCATCGCGGCTTTCAGCATCGTCAGCGTGCGGTCCGCGATGTCCTCCTGCAGGCAGAGCAGGCGCAGCGCCGAGCAGCGCTGGCCCGCGCTGTCGAACGCGGAGGCAAGGACGTCTGCCACGACCTGCTCGGCGAGCGCAGAGCTGTCGACCACCATCGCGTTGAGGCCGCCGGTTTCGGCGATGAAGGGGATGGGGGCGCTGTGGGCATTGAGGCGGCCGGCGAGGGCTTGCTGGATCGCGCGCGCGGTTGCGGTCGAGCCGGTGAAGACGACGCCCTGGGTTTCGGGTGCGGCGACGAGGGCGGCGCCGATTTCGCCGCCGCCGGGCAGCAAGTGGAGCGCTTCGGCGGGAATGCCGGCGGCGTGGAGCAGACGGACGGCTTCGGCGGCGACGAGCGGGGTTTCGGGGGCGGGCTTGGCGAGCACCGGATTGCCGGCAGCGAGCGCGGCGGCGATCTGGCCGGTGAAGATCGCGAGCGGGAAGTTCCACGGGCTCACGCAGACGACGGGGCCGAGCGGCTGGGCTTCCGCTGGCAGGCTGCGGGCCTCGGCGGCGTAGTAGCGCAGGAAATCGACCGCCTCGCGCACTTCGGCGAGCGCGTTGGCGGCGCTCTTGCCCGCCTCGCGGATGAGGAGCGCGATGAGGGGGACGCGCGCGGCTTCCATCGCAACGGCGGCGCGTTCGAGCATGGCAGCGCGGGTTGCGGCGGGGACGGCGGCCCATGCTGGCGCGGTTGCCATTGCGCGGGCTGCGGCGCGGGCGGCGTCTTCGGGGAGCGCGGGGTGGACGTGGCCGACCAGGTCGCCGCGGTCGGCGGGGTTCAGCACCGGAGTCGCCGGGCGGACGGGGTCGCCGGCGCGCAGGGGGCGCTCGGCGCTGGTGGCGAGGGCTTCGCCGAGCGCGGCGAGGGTGGGTTCGTCAGCGAGATCGAGACCTTTGGCATTGGCGCGGTCTGCGAACAGCGCTTCCGGCAGCGCGATGGCGGGGTGCGGGGCACCGGGTTCGGGCTCGGCGGCGACCACAGCTGCGGGGTCTTCGATCAGCGCGTCCACCGGCACATCGGGATCGGCGATGCGGTTGACGAAGGAGGAGTTGGCACCGTTTTCCAGCAGGCGACGGACGAGATAGGCGAGCAGGGTCTCGTGCGTGCCAACGGGCGCGTAGACGCGGCAGGGGCGGCCGAGCTTTTCGGGGCCGACGACTTCCTCGTAGAGCGGTTCGCCCATGCCGTGGAGGCACTGGAACTCGTAGTCGCCGGGGGTGAAGTCGGGTCCGGCGAGGTGGAGCACGCTGGCGAGCGTCTGTGCGTTGTGCGTGGCGAACTGGGGGAAGACGGCATCGCGCGCGGCGAGGAGCTTCTGCGCGCAGCCGACATAGGCGAGATCGGTGTGGACCTTGCGCGTGTAGACCGGGAAATCAGCGAGCCCGGCTTCCTGCGCGCGCTTGATCTCGGCGTCCCAGTAGGCGCCCTTGACGAGGCGGACCATGATCCGGCGCACTGCGCGGCGGGCGAGATCGACGATCCAGTCGATGACCATGGGGCAACGCTTCTGATAGGCCTGGATGACAAAGCCGAGGCCGCTCCAGCCCGCAAGGCTGGGGGCGTGGGCAAGCCCTTCGAGAATATCGAGCGAGAGTTCGAGGCGGTCGGTCTCCTCGGCGTCGATGTTGAAGCCGATGTCGTAGGATTTCGCGAGCTCGGCGAGGGCGAGGACGCGCGGGGCGAGTTCGGCCATGACGCGCCCTGCCTGCGCCCGTGAATAGCGCGGGTGGAGCGCGGAGAGCTTGATCGAGATGCCGGGGCCTTGGACGATCCCGCGTCCCGCGCTGGCCGCGCCGATGGCGTGGATGGCGGCGGAGTAGGCCTCGAAATAGCGGGCGGCATCCGCTGCGGTGGCGGCGGCTTCGCCGAGCATGTCGTAGCTGAAGGCGAACCCTTGCGCTTCGCGGCGGCGGGCGCGGGCGAGCGCGTCCGTGATCGTTTCGCCCATCACGAACTGTTCGCCCATCATGCGCATGGCGACATCGACGCCGCGGCGGATCACGGGTTCGCCAAGGCGGTGAACCATGCGGGTGAGCGCGTGGCCGAGGCCGGTCGCATCGACGCTGGCGGTGAGGCGGCCGGTGATGACGAGGCCCCAGGTGGCGGCGTTGACGAAGAGCGGCTTGTCGCCCCCGAGATGCGCGGCCCAGTTGCCGGTGGCGAGCTTGTCGCGGATGAGGGCATCGCGCGTGGCATCGTCGGGGATGCGCAGGAGCGCCTCGGCGAGGCACATCAGCGCGACGCCTTCGTGGCTGGAGAGCGCGAACTCCTGCACCAGCGCCTGCACGCCGCCGGGTCGGGCTTTAGCGCGGAGCGCCTCGATCAGGCTGCGGGTGGTGGCAGCGATGGCGGCGCGGTCCATTTCTGCGAGCGTGGCGGCGGCGAGCAGCGGGCGCACGGCTTCCGGTTCCGGGATACGCGTGGCGCGCGTTATGGCCCGGCGCAGCGGGGATTCGGGGGCGGTGCGGGGGGCGAAGAGGGGGAGCGCGTTCATGTGGCTTAGAATATCAGATTCATGTAAGGTCATTTGCCTGATCTTGGTTGTCGCATGATCCATTTGACCTTAAGTTTGGCGTTATGACAGTCGATATGAATACAGAGAGCACGAATGGTGGTCAGCTAGACCGGTATGACCGCGCCATTCTGGATATACTGGCGGTGGATGGCAGAATGCCGATCACCGAACTGGCGCAGCGCATCGGCCTCTCCAAATCGCCGACACAGGCGCGGCTCAAGCGGCTGTTGGCGGAGGGGTATATCCGGGGCTTTCGCGCGATCCTCGATCCGCGCAAACTGGGGATGGACCATGTTGCCTTCACCGAAGTGAAGCTTTCCGACACGCGCGAAGCGGCGCTTGAGGCCTTCCGCCAGGCGGTGCTGCGCATTCCCGAGATCGAGGAATGCCATATGATCGCGTCGAGCTTCGACTATCTGCTGAAAGTGCGAACGGCGGATATCCGCCGCTACCGTGAAGTGCTGGGAGAGAAGATTTCGAGCCTCCCGCAGGTGGCGAACA